>NZ_JBYTDD010000022.1:0-122042 GCF_058791055.1 Pseudomonas sp. EU05-FHT14B02
ATGCCCAGGCCGACTGACCACTGCTCATTGAAGCGATAAGCCACGCTCGGTACCAGCGACAGGCCGAGCAGGCTGGAGTTCTGCGCAAAGTAGCGGCCGGACCAGTCGTTGTCGTAATTGACCGCCAGGCCGAAGTCGCCGTACTGGCCGAAACCGACGCTCCAATGCTCGTCGAGTTCATGGCTGATGAAGAAGCTGCCACCGGGAATCGGATCGAGGGCGTTGCCACTGCCGCTGCCCGGGGTGTTGGAGCCGGAATCGCGGTCGAAGCTCAGGTCGCCGTACAGAACCTGCAAGCCGGCGGTGATTTGCGTGCCTGGCAGATAGCTCATGCCCGCGGGGTTGCTGGCGATGGTCGAGGGGCCTTGGGCACGGGCGGCGGCACCGGCGTTGGCCAGGCCGGCGTTATCGGTGCCGATTTCATAGAGCATGATGCCGCCGGCCCAGGCTTGCTGGCAGCACAGGGCAAGTAGCGCAGAGGTGGGCAGGGCTGCTGTTTTTGTCGGCATTGGAACCCCTCGGCAATTGTCCATTTCGAATACGGGAGGACTGCACCGGCCACCCGTGGATTCGGTTGTTATTTGGCCTTTTCAGCGGCCAGGGTCAGGCCAGGTAACGCCATCGCAGACTGCAAATCGCAAACTTCGAGAAGAAGGTTGTCCGGTTCCTGTCGAATTCCTGCGTTCTTGCGTTCTTGCGTGAGTACATCGAGACGAGCCCCTAACCGTCATGGAATTTCGGTACCCCCGCGAAGAGAGTAGGTTTGAATGGCGGAATATCCAGTACTGGATAATCAGAAAGTCAGCGTTTCAGGCGAGTTGCACTGAAATCGCAAGATCTCCCAAGGAAGGCATAGCAGTGTCCCGCGATTCATGTATGACTACCGATTCTGTTTCGCAGCATTTTCGAGGGGGTAACAGAGGTCTGTTTCACCAGCGAAACATGGGCAGCGGGCGCAGCGGCGAGCGAATGAATTGACGGGCTGAAAGCTTCATCAGCATCGAGTGAAAGCCGTGATCGGGAAAGGTCGACTGCACGGTTTTGATGAAGCTGCGGGGCAAGCCGAAACGCACCAGGCCCAGGGACACATCCACCAGATCGGCCTGGCGGAAGGGTTCGACGCTGGCAGCGTAGGCGCCGTGATACCGGCGTAGTTTGTGATGCTCAAGTATCAATGCGCTGACTTCATCTTTGAGTTCCGCTCGTTGCTGATTGTCGAGGTACTCGGTGGCCAGGGCAATGGACGGCGGCAGGTAGTCGAGGGTGTCATCGGTCCAGATGCCCAGGTCATGAAATGCCGCCGCTATTTGGACGGCGGCCGGGGGCAGGCTATCGGTCCCACTGAGGGCTCCGTGGAAATTCAGCACCCGGTAAATGTGGTTGCGGTAGCCCTGCAGGTCGGCCCCGATGGCCAGGGCGAACGAGGTGAGAATCTCGTCGGTGAGGGGGAGTTCGAGAAGAAGCTTCATCATGCGTCACGCAACAGGTCGTTGGCATTGAGCAGTTCGTAGGCGATCTCCGGGCGCTTTTCCATGGCCCGGCGAATGGCGGCGGGGATGTTGGCGCGGGTCTTGCGACACAGCCCCGGCAGTTCGCCAATCTGGATGCCGATGCCGCGCATGGTGCGCACTTCGTTGAAACCGGGTGCGATGTCCACGCGGATGCCCAACTGTTCGAGCATGCGCCGTTGCAGGTGCTCCAGATCGCTCAGGCTCTGCAGGTTCTCCAGACGTTCGATCAGGCGTTTTTCTTCATTGCGGGTCAGAAACAGAATGCGCAGGTCCGCCCCTGGTGTTTCCAGCAACGGGTCACGCCCGCAGTCGCAGGCGCCGGGCGGGCAAGGTGAGCGGATCGCAGCGGTGGTGGTCATGGGGATCAATCATAGAGCTCTGTGATCGAGTTTGCCCATAGGGATTTGGTGTGAAAGCGATCTAAAAATGTGGGAGCGGGCTTGCTCGCGAAGACGTCCTGTCAATCGACAATTGCGTCGACTGACACTACGCCTTCGCGAGCAAGCCCGCTCCCACAGGGGGCGGTGAGCCAGCTTGTCTTACTTCAGTACCAGCATCCGGTAAACGCCATCTTCGACTTCGATCCCGTGGGTGTCATGGGTGAAGCCGGGGAAGGATTTGTCGAAGGCTTCCAGTGCCTTGAGATACGCCAGCAACGGACCGTCCGCAGGCCCTGCGTTCTCACCCGGCATGAGCAGCGGGATGCCTGGTGGATACGGCACGATACCGGTCGCGGCAAGGCGTCCGGCGGCTTCGTTGAGCGTCACCAGCTCGATGTCGTTACGCACCAGTTTCTCGTAGGCCTCCACCGGGCTGAACTCGGCTTTTGGCAGGGTGCCGAAGGCCTGGGACATGTTGGCGGTGGTCTTGTGTTTCTTCATGGCGGCGAAGATTTCGTCGGCCAGATCCTTCAGGCCCATGCCGGCATAGCGATGCTGGTTGGCGTTGTACAGGTCGGGCAGGCACCGCTCGAGCTCGGCGTTGTCGTCATAGTCACGCTTGAAGTCGAGCAGGGCGTTGAGCAGCGTGCCCCACTTGCCTTTGGTGATGCCGATGGAGAACAGGAACAGGATGGTGAAATCGGTGGTTTTCTCGACCACGATACCCTGACGGCCCAGGTACGCCGTGACCACGCAAGCGGGGATACCGGAGGCGAGCAGGCTGCCGTCGTCACCCATGCCCGGGCTGAGCACCGAGACCTTGATCGGGTCGAGCATGCAGTAGCCGTCTTCAATGTCGCCGAAGCCGTGCCATACCGCGTTCGGGTGCAGGACCCAGCAGTTCGGATCGGTTTTCAGTGTAGCCGGGTCGACCTCATGGAACGGCACGGCCGCTGCGCCAACCTGTACGGTCGGCGGCTGCCAGCAGGTGAAGAACCAGTCGTTCTTGCCCGCCATCTCGTTGTGCATGCGCGAGAGAACCTGGCGGAAGCTGATGGCTTCTTCAATCGACTCGTTGGTGAGGATCTGCCCGCTCGGTGCTTCCATCATCGCCGAGCTGACGTCGCAGGACGCCATGATTGCGTAATTTGGCGAGGTCGAGGCGTGCATCATGTACGACTCGTTGAAGCGCGCATGTTCGATCGGGTTACGCCCGTCACGCACGTGGATCATCGAGGCCTGGGACAGGGCAGCCAGCAATTTGTGGGTCGACTGGGTGGCGAACACGGTCGGCTTGGACTTGTCGTGATCGGCCGGATTGCCGTGCATGGCATGGCGTCCGCTGTACAGCGGGTTGAAGCGCGCATAACCGTACCAGGCTTCGTCGAAGTGCAGACGGTCCACGCTTTCGCCCAGCAGTTCTTCGACGCGGGTGACGTTGTAGGTCAGGCCGTCATAGGTCGAGTTTGTGACAATGGCGTGTACCGGCGTCGGGTCGATGCCTTGCTTGACCAGCGGATTGTTGGCGATGGCGGCTTTCACGCCTTCGGCGCTCAGGGTCTGCGGCAGGATCGGGCCGATGATGCCGTAGCGGTTGCGGGTCGGCACCAGGTAGGTCGGAATCGCCCCGGACAGGGTCATCGCGTGCTCGGCGGACTTGTGGCAATTGCGGTCGCAGAGGGCGATCTGGTTGCGCGTGACGCTGGCCATGAGGATGACGCGGTTGGACATCGACGAGCCGTTGGTCACGTAGTACGTGCGGTGGGCGCCGAAGACCTTGGCGGCATAGCGTTCACCCTGGCCGATAGGGCCACTGTGATCGAGTAGCGAGCCGAGTTCGCCAACCGAGATCGACAGGTCGGAACGCAGCAGGTTCTCCCCGAAGAACTCGTAGAAGGCCCGGCCTGCGGTACTCTTCAGGAATGCCGTGCCGCCGGCATGGCCTGGGGTGTGCCACGAGTATTCATAGCTGCGGGCAAACTTTACCAGCGCACCGAACATCGGCGGCAGGGCGGCCTGGCGGTAGCGTTCGATGGCCGCCAGGATGCGCCCGCTGAGGAAACGGGAGGTGTCTTCGGGCAGCCAGATGAAGTCGTCGGCGTGTTGCATGACCAGCAACGGAATGCTCGACGCGGTGGTGCGGTCGCTGATCAGGAACACTGGCACTCGCGTGTTGCGCTCGCGCAGTTTGACCAGCAATTTGGTGCAGTCGGCGTGGCCTTCGCTGGTGTCCATTTCCCACCGGATGAGCACGCATTGAATGGCAGGGTCCGAGCGCAGGATCGAGGCGGCATCGGTGAGGCTTTCCGAGGCCAGTACGCTGACACCACGTCCCTCTACGTCCTGGACCAGTTGATCCAGGGCACGGCCAAACACCGTTCGCTTGTCCGGGGGACTGCTGACCAGTAGCGCCAGCATGCCCAGCGAGTGTTTATATTCCGTCATGATTGATCCTCCAGAGTTAATTCAGGTTGTTGACCGGCACTGGCTCGGCAGTGAGGTGCTGCGCGCTGACGGTTTGCGTCGGTACGCTGTTGTTGAGCGCTTCGAGGCGGATAAGACGGTTGTTGACGAAGCCGAACAGGGTGTAACCAACGATCGTGGCAACGCCGCCCAGCATCAGCGCCTGTTCACCGGAGCTGTACAGCGCCAGGTAGCTGTAGGCCGCCGCGATCAGGGCGATGACGTTGGTGGCCATTGCCTTGCCTTCCGGCACGTTGGAGACTTTCTGCATGGTCATCAGCGCGGCCATTGACAGGATGTACGGCACCAGGTTGGTGACCACCGCGAGGTTGACCAGGGTATCGAACTGCTTGCTCAAGTCGGGGCTGATGGTGAGCAGCGCCAGCGCGGTCTGTGCCGCCAGCAGCACCAGCATGCCGACAATCGGCGTTCCCGCTTTGTTGCCCTTGGCAAAGATCGGCAGGAAGTAACCAGTGTCCGCCGAGCTTTTGTACACCTGGGCGATGGTGAACTGCCAACCCAGCAGCGAACCGATGCAGGCGAGCACCATGGCCGCCATCACGATGTCGCCGACCATCGGGGTGAACATTTTGGCGAAGACCAGGCCGAACGGTGCAGTGGACGCAACCAGTTCTTCGTTGCCGACGATACCGAAGATGACGTTGGTGGAGACGATATAGATCACCGCGGCACCCAGGGTGCCGCCCAGCACTGCAATCGGTACGTTGCGCTCAGGGTTTTCCACTGCGTCGGTGTTGGCGCAAGCCGATTCCAGGCCGAGGAAGGCCCACAGGGTAATTGCCACCGAGGCGCCTGCCGCTTCGAACCAACCTTTGTCGTGGGGGTTCCAGCCAGCGGCGTAAACACTGCTGTCGAACCAGAACCAGCCCACCGTTGAGACCAGCACCACCGGTGCAATCACACCCCAGACCGTCACCGCACCGATACGGCCGGTAATGCTGGCGCCGCCAAAGTTGGCGAAGGTGGTGATCCACAACAGGGCAATAGTGGCCAAGCCTACTTGCAGTGAGTCGAGTTTTATCCCGAACAACACCTGAATATAGCCGACCGCTGTAATACTGATTGCCACGTTGGCAATCAAAAGCGAGAGGCCGTAGGTGTAGTTGGTGATGTAGTTACCTGCTTTACCGAACGTGTATTCGGCATAACCGCCCATGCCGCCGGTCTTGCGGCTGAGCATCCCGCATCGCGCAAAGGCGTACGCCAGAGCGAGAGAACCGGTGGCTGTCACCAGCCAGGAGAGGATCGAAATTGCACCGACTTCCGCGAGTTTCGTCGGTAGCAGGATAATTCCTGAGCCCAACATGTTGACAGCAGTCAACATTGTCAGTTGCCCCACACTCATTTTCTTTGCGACTGACATTCCGTTGCCTCACTTAGTTGGCGATTGAGAGTCTTAGCTATAGCAAAGGATTGAAAACTCGCAAGAAATAACGTCACACATCTCGTTTTCGCATTAATTTGCAAAAAAGGCACGATGCTGGCCCCCAAGTTTAAAAATCCTCAGCAAAATTAGTTCATTTTCTGCTAGTTAGATAGGTCAAGATGCGCAAGACATGGATCGCGTTAATGCCGTTAGTTATCGCGGGTGTAGCCCATTCGGCTCAAGCCAAAGAACTGGCCACCCATGATCAATACATGTGCAGTTGGGGGGCGGGAACCGCCGCAAGGGCACAGGAACTCAAGCTTTCAGGCGTTTCTCTGTACGCCGCACGCCAAAAAATCCAGATCTACAAATTTGCAAAATCCTGGATGCGCATGATGGCTCTTGGTATTACAGAGCAAACTTATGACAGTCCGTCGCGATTCAAACCGGCTGCTGTACGCCAGAGCTTTTATGAGGACTGCGTCAGGTACAAGTTGGCGCGTAAATAAAGAAAAAGCGGACGCCGGTCGGATCGACCGCGGTACGGGGCTGTGACGACTATATTGATTGACCACCCCAGCGACCCGATGGGGTGAAAACCGGTTTTTTACAACTCAATCAGGAGGTCACCATGAGCCAGATCGATAAAGTGTTGTATACCGCCCAAACCCACACCACCGGCGGGCGTGATGGCGCGTCCCGCAGCTCCGACGGGATCCTCAACGTGAAGCTGTCGTCGCCAGGTGCGGGCGGTGGCGGTACTAACCCCGAGCAACTGTTCGCTGCCGGGTGGTCCGCCTGTTTCATCGGCGCCATGCAAGTTGCAGCCAAGGAAATGAAAGTGGCGTTGCCCAAGGATGTGGCCGTCGATGCCGAGGTCGATTTGGGCACCAATGAAGGCGGCTATCTGCTGCAGGCGCGGCTCAATGTCAGCCTGCCGGGGCTGGACAGTGAAATCGCACAGAAAATCGTCGACACCGGGCACCAGTATTGCCCGTACTCGAAAGCTACGCGCAACAACATCAATGTGGTGCTCAAGCTCGTTTGAGTTGACGTGAAAAGGACTCGTATTCACTGAAGATCAAACTGTGGGAGCGAGCTTGCTCGCGATGGCGGAGTGTCAGGCGACATCGATGTCGAATGTGCCTGCCTCATCGCGAGCAAGCTCGCTCCCACAGGTCCTGTGTTTTAACTGATGGAGCAATCAATTCATCTTGCTGTGATCATGCATCATCTTGCTGTGATCCATGGTGCCGATCGCCTTGGCAACGGCTTCAACCTGAATCGACTCTTTCTTGCCCTTGGCGTCTTCCACGGTCAGGGTCAGTGGCACCTTGTCGCCTTCCTTGATCTGGGCCGTCAGGTCCATGAGCATGATGTGGTAACCGTGGGGATCGAATCTCACCGCTTTACCCGCCGGCAGCGCAACGGACTGCACCTGCTGCATTTTCATCACGTCGTCTTTCATGCTCATTTCATGAATCTGCACCAGCTTGGCAGCCGGTGTCTGCACGCTCAGCAACTTGCTGTCGCTGCTGGCGGTGACGGTCATGAAGGCGCCGCTCGACGGCTGGCCGGCCACGGTGGCGCGGACCCAGGCGTCGTCGACCCGGGTTTGTGCCGATACCTGAAAGGCCAGGCCGACCAGGGACAAGCCCAGTGCCAGTTGCTTGCAACCTTGCACGAAGCGGTTTCTTGCCTGCGGGGCATTCATTTCAGCAAACCTCCATCACGGTGAGCAGGTCTTCTGCGCACTCTTTGGCCGTCAGGGACGCGGACAGCCCAAGGCGCAGATTGCCCCGGGAGTCGAAAACAAAACTGGTCGCGGTATGGGAGAGGGTATAGGTATCGCCGCTCGGGACCTTCTCAAAGAACACGCCGAACTCCTTGGCGGTGGCGGCGGTTTCTTCAAGCGTGCCGTACAGGGCTTCGAAACTCGGGTCGAAAGCCTTGACGTACTTGTCGAGCAACTCTGGCGTGTCGCGTTCAGGATCCAGGGTGATGAAGATAACCTGCAGCCTTTCGCCATCGCGACCCATCAGCTTCTTGGCCTGCGCGGCGCGGGCCAGGGTGGTCGGGCACACGGCCGGGCACTGGGTGAAACCGAAGAATACCATCGGCATCAGACCGCGATAGCTGCCCAGCATCCTGGTTTCGCCTTCAGGGTTCTTGAGCTTGAAGTTACGCCCCATGATCTTGTCGCTGAGGTCCTTGCCGTAGTTGAACGACAGCTTGCTGCTGTCGTCGCAACCGGCGAGCAGGCCCAGGCTCAACAGGCCCATGCCTTGCAGGACAGTCCGGCGGGTATACAAAGTACTCATGAAAAAAAGCATCCTGTTGAACAGGCTGAAATGACAGCGTGATGACTGTACAGACGAAAAAATCGCGGGGATGTTAACAAACTGTGCCGGTGCCGGAGGGATGGATACGACCATTGGACCGGCGCACAGGCGTGACATAGTGTCGCGCCGGAGGTTGAAGGCAGGCCCCCTCACCACAATATTTCGGTCGGGTTCAGCGACGCAATTGCGCGCAATGATCCTGTTCCGGTTGCGCGGCGGTGTACCACACGTAATCCGCATTCTCGGCAGTCACGGCCTTGCCCGCTTCGGACAGGATCAGCACCGCATTCCCTTCACCGGCACCGAGGTCCTTCAGGTGCAGTGGCACCCCCAGATCCTTGCGCACGTGGAAGGCACCGGCCAGCAGCAACGCAGGCGTCGGCGCGGCCATCAGGCGCTCGGCCATGCGCCGGTCACGCTGTTGTTGCACGGCGAGCATTGCCGGCATCTGTGCTTCGGGCAACAGGCCGCAATGGGATTCGCGGATGTCGTCCAGCAAGGTCGCCCGTACCTGTTGGGTGGTTGACGCTTGCCCCGTAAGTACCGGGCGCTGTTTATAGATCTGCATGATCTGCGTGCGGTCCATGTTCGCCGCCAGCATCGGATACGGTTGCCGCAGCGCGTAGGTGACGAGTGCGCCATAAACACTCCAGTCCCAATTGGCCTGCCAGGCCAGCGCCGTGAACGCATCGGTCGGTGGCTGGCCCGCGCGGGTCACCGCTTGTGCGGCATCGACCCTGGCCTGTTGGTCGGGATTGAGCATCTCCATCAGCAGGCTGCCCTGGGGGCGTTGTGTCGCCAGTTCGCGCAGCAGCCACAATTGCAGAGCGTGGTGGTCCGGGTTGTCGTGCTGTTCACCGACCAATACCCGAGGCACAACGGCCAGGCGTTGGACAAGTTCTTGCGGTGTCAGCGTACGGCCCGTGGCGAGTTCGCGGATGACTCCGAGGTCGGCGTGATCACGGCCGTGCGGGGCAATCGGCGTCGGCAGTGGTGTGACCTGATGGATTTGGCAGGCAGCCAACAGGCTGAATGCACAGAGCAACAGAAAGCGCATCGGTTTTCCTTATTGGACAGGTGCCCCTTCGATGACAGAGGAGGGGGCGGCATCAGCGCGCGATGATCAGCGGGTGGCCGCGTTCCGGATGCTGGTGAATCAGTACTTGCAGTCCATACACCACCGCCATCGCTTCGGTGGTCAGCACTTCTGCCGGTGGACCGTAGGCGTGGGGCAGGCCCTGATGCAACAACAGTAGTTGATCGCAGTAACGGGCGGCCAGATTGAGGTCGTGCAGAATCACCAGCACGGCAACCCCGCGCTCGGCGAAGTCACGCACGGCTTGCAAAATGGTGTGCTGATGCAGCGGATCGAGCATCGACGTGGGTTCATCGAGCAGCAGGGTTTGCCCCTCGGCACCCGGCCAGAGCTGAGCGAGCACCCGCGCCAGATGCACGCGCTGGCGTTCACCGCCGGACAGGGCCAGATAGCTGCGTTCGGCAAGATGAAGCGCATCGGCGGCTTTGAGCGCCTCGGCGACGATTTCAGCATCGCGCACGCGGCCGCTGGCGTGAGGCAAGCGACCCATGCCGACGATTTCATTGACTGAAAACGCAAAGCTCAGGCTCGAACTCTGCGGCAGTACAGCCAGGCGCTTGGCCCGTTCCTGTCCCGGCCAGTCGGCGAGTGGACGCTCATCGAGTCTGACCCTGCCTTCACTGGTCGCCAGTTCGCCACACAATGCGGCGAGCAGGGTACTTTTGCCGGCGCCGTTCGGCCCCAGCACTCCCAGCACTTCACCGGGGCGCAACTCGATATCGATGTTCGTCAGTACCGTGCGCTTGCCACGGCGTACCAGCAGGTTGTTTGCCCGCAGCATCAGGAGCGTCCTCGCACCAGCAGATAAAGAAAGAACGGAGCGCCGATCAGTGCAGTCACGATACCGATTGGCAATTCGGCTGGCGCCAACAACAAACGCGCCGCCAGATCGGCCAGCAACAGCAGGCTGGCACCGGCCAGCAACGACGCGGGCAGCAACACCCGGTGATCCGGGCCGACCAGCAGGCGCATCAGATGCGGTACCACCAGGCCGATGAAACCGATCAGCCCGGCGGCTGCGACAGCCGCGCCGACGCCGAGCGCTGTGCACAACACCAGCTCAAGCTTGATCCGCTCGATGTCAAAACCCAGGTGACGGGCCTCCGACTCACCCAGCAGCAATGCATTGAGCGCCGCCGCTCTGCGGGGCAACCACAACGCCACGCCCAGGGTGACGATCAGCAACGGCCACAAGCGCGGGTAACTGGCACCGTTGAGGCTGCCCAGGTTCCAGAACGTCAGGGTGCGCAAGGTGGCATCGTCGGCCAGGTAGGTGAACAGCCCGACCCCGGCACCGGCCATGGCCGTCATTGCCACGCCCGCCAAGAGCATGGTGGCAACGTCGGTTTGCCCGTTGCGGCGACCGAAGCGATACACCACCGCCGTGACGATCAAGCCCCCGGCGAAGGCGCTCACCGATAGCAAGTAGGGTTCGATCGCAGGCGGCAAGCCCCCGAGCAGGCTGCCGCCGACGATGGCAAGGGCGGCACCGAGCGCAGCACCGCCGGACACACCGACCAGACCCGGATCGGCCAAGGGATTGCGGAACAACCCCTGCATCGCCACGCCGGACAACGCCAGTACCGACCCCACGGCGATGCCGAGCAAGCTGCGCGGCAGGCGGATCTGCCCGAGGATCAACTCCGCCTGCTGCGTGTCACCACCGTCAAATGGCAACCCGAGCAGACGCATCCCGCCCAGCAAGGTATCGCCCAGGGGCAGGCTGACCGGCCCGAGGGCCAGTGACAGCCAGAACACCAGCACCAGCAACATCAGCAAAAAGATCAACGTCGGACGCGGCCGGAAAATGGCCGTCATGAGCTGATCCCGGCGGTCTGTGCTTTGGCGTCCGGGCAGGGCGTCGTGGCACAGGCCGGCAGTGTTTTGATACGCATCGGGACTATTCCTTAGCCGATCAGAGGGAGGGGGCGGGTATCGAAAACTTCGTAGCGGGTGATGATGCCATCGACGCCCGGCTTACGCACACGCCACGGGCGAGCGCCTTGAATCAGATGTCCATCCAGCGCCGGTTGCGCAGTGCTTCTGATCATGAGAGGAACTTGTGATCATCACGATTAAAATGAGTTTGTCTCACTCGCTGACACTGTCGACAATGACTCCCATCGAACGTATTGGAGTTATTTGACATGGCTGTGGCCCATTCCCTTGGTTTTCCGCGCATTGGTCGCGACCGCGAACTGAAAAAGGCTCAAGAGGCGTTCTGGAAGGGCGAACTCGACGAAGCCGGTCTGCGCACCGTGGGCCGCGACCTGCGCAAGACCCACTGGGACTTGCAGAAAAAGGCCGGCATCGAGTTGCTGCCGGTCGGCGACTTCGCCTGGTACGACCAGGTCCTGACCCATTCGTTGATGTTCGGTGTGATCCCTGAGCGATTCCGCCCGCATGATGGCAAGGCCAGCCTGCAAACCCTGTTCGGCATGGCGCGCGGTGTGAGCGACAGTTGTTGCGGCGGCGCGCATGCCCAGGAAATGACCAAGTGGTTCGACACCAACTATCACTACCTTGTCCCTGAGTTCAGCGCCGATCAGCAGTTCCAGCTCGGCTGGGATCAGTTGTTTGAAGAAGTCGAGGAAGCCCGCGCACTGGGGCACAACGTCAAGCCGGTGATCATCGGCCCGCTGACTTACCTGTGGCTGGGCAAGGCCAAGGGCGTCGAATTCGACAAGCTGGAGCTGCTGGACCGTCTGTTGCCGTTGTACGGCCAGATCTTCCAGCGCCTGGCGGCACAGGGCGTCGAGTGGGTGCAAATCGACGAGCCGATCCTGGTGCTCGACCTGCCGCAGGACTGGAAAAACGCCTTTGAACGGGCCTACAACCTGATTCAGCGTGACCCGTTGAAGAAGCTGGTCGCCACTTACTTCGGTGGCCTGGAAGAGAACCTGGGCCTGGCCGCCAACCTGCCAGTGGACGGCCTGCACATTGATCTGGTGCGTGCACCTGAGCAGTACCCGACCATCCTCGATCGCCTGCCGGCTTACAAAGTGCTGTCGCTGGGCCTGGTCAACGGCCGTAACGTATGGCGCTGCGACCTGGAAAACGCGTTGGCCACCCTGCAGCATGCTCATGAGCGTCTGGGTGATCGCCTGTGGGTCGCGCCATCCTGCTCGCTGCTGCACAGCCCGGTTGATCTGGGGCGTGAAGACAAGCTCGATACCGAACTGAAAAGCTGGCTCGCGTTTGCCGTGCAGAAGTGTGAAGAAGTCGCGGTGCTGGCTCTGGCCGTCAACGAGCCGGAAGCGCCGAAGGTGCTGGAAGCGCTGACTCGAAGCCGCGCTGTGCAGGCCAGCCGTGCTGCGTCGCCGCGCATCCACAAACCGGCCGTACAGGCGCGTGTTGCGGCGATCACCGCCAAGGACAGCCAGCGTCATTCGCTGTTTGCCCGGCGTATCGAGAAACAGCGCGCCGGCCTGAACCTGCCGCTGTTCCCGACCACCACCATCGGTTCGTTCCCGCAAACCGCGTCTATCCGTCTGGCTCGCCAGTCGTTCAAGCAAGGCAAGCTGACCGAAGCCGAATACACCGAAGCGATGCACAGTGAGATCCGTCACGCCGTGCAAGTGCAGGAAAACCTGGGCCTGGACGTGCTGGTGCACGGTGAAGCCGAGCGTAACGACATGGTCGAATACTTCGCCGAGCAACTTGACGGCTATGTGTTCACACGTTTCGGCTGGGTCCAGAGCTACGGCTCGCGTTGCGTGAAACCGGCGGTGATCTTCGGTGACCTGAGCCGTCCGAATGCCATGACCGTGGAGTGGATCCGCTACGCCCAGGGCCTCACCGACAAGGTAATGAAGGGCATGCTGACCGGTCCCGTGACCATGCTGATGTGGTCGTTCCCCCGCGAAGACGTGACCCGCGAAGTGCAGGCTCGTCAACTGGCACTGGCGATCCGTGATGAAGTGGTGGACCTGGAAGCCGCCGGGATCAAGATCGTGCAGATCGACGAAGCCGCATTCCGCGAAGGCCTGCCGTTGCGCCGGGCGCACTGGCAGCACTACCTGGACTGGGCGACCGAAGTGTTCCGCCTGTGCGCCTCCGGGGTGCGCGACGAAACCCAGATCCACACCCATATGTGCTACAGCGAGTTCAACGATGTGATCGAGTCCATCGCCGCTATGGATGCCGACGTGATCACCATCGAAACCTCGCGCTCGGACATGGAACTGCTGGACGCGTTCGAAGCCTTCGCGTACCCGAACGAAATCGGCCCGGGCGTGTATGACATCCACTCGCCAAGGGTGCCGGACTCCTCGGAAATGGCCAACCTGCTGCGCAAGGCCGCCAAGCGCATTCCCGCCGACCGCCTGTGGGTCAACCCGGACTGCGGCCTGAAGACACGCGGCTGGCCGGAAACCGAAGCGGCGCTGGTGCACATGGTCAACGCTGCGCGTCAGCTGCGAAAAGAGTGGGCCTGACGCTGTATTGGGTGCACCACTGAAACCTGTGGCCTCATCGCGAGCTGGCCCGTTCCCACGGGGATGTTCGGTGGGTGCCAGAACTGTGTGCGATATTGAAGCCACTCAGCGCCGTGGTTCGGCCACCAACAGCAACGACTGCGGCACGGGGCTTTGCGGGTGCTGTGGCTCCTGTAAGCCGGCCACTGTAAAGCCGGCCATGTCCAGTGCATTCAGCCAACTGGACAGGGTGCGGAAATACCATGGCATGGGCTGCCACTGCCCCTTGAAGCCAGAGAAGGTCTCTTCCCGCCAGCCATCCTGGTAGTCGCCCGCCGCAGCCGCCCACGGGTGCAGCGTCTGGATCAGCAGCGCACCACCCGGGGCGAGCAGGGTGTTCATGGCGGCGAGCAGGGGGATGATGTCCTGATGCAACAGGGCGAAGTTGGCGCAGATCAGGTTGTAGTCGTGGCCGATGTCGACTTTCGCTTCAGCCAGTTGTTCATAGCTCGCCAAATGCACCCGCGCAGAGCCCGCCGTCCGCGCCGCCTCCACCAGCGTCACATCGCCATCCACGCCGACCGCATCGATGGCCCGGTCTGCCAGCGCACGCAACAACCAGCCTTCACCGCAACCCAGGTCGAGCACACGCTCGGGCTGGCGACCCAGCACCGCCAGCAGGATGGCCTGGTCGGTGACCTTGAGGCGGCTTTCGATGGTGCCGCTGCGAATGGCGTCGATCCAGGCCCGGGCGTTGTGGTGCCAGCTGTCGAGGAGGATGGATTCGGGGGCTGACATGGTCGATGTCCGGCGTGATGGGTTGGATGAAAGGATAGGGCAACAGAAGATTTACGGTGGAGCCGGTTTTACCCGGCACCACCGATAGCACAACAAAGGATGGACCCGTGGCTAGGCACTTTTGGTGGCTGCCAGATGATAGGCAACCAGCGCATTGGCGTGACCATGGCCCATACCGTGTTCGGTTTTGAGCCAGGCCACCATCTCCATGTGTTTCTTGTCGCTGACAGACTTGAGCAGGTCCAGCCAATGGCTGATCGGCTGCCCGTACTTTTTTTCAATGGATGGGAAGTACGAAGCTGGTCCCTTGGTTTTTGTCTCTTCGGTCACGATGCAAACTCCCTTTTCGATTTTCCAGGTTCGAAAACAGCACCGGTTACGTTACTTATTTGCCGTCAACGCGTCCATCGTCCGGGCGGTTGATGTTGAAGCGGGGCGGGGCACATTGTACTCAGTAATTCATTCCGTCATCGATTGCGATGCCTTGGGCACGCATGGCCTTGATCAACTCACCACGGGTGCCGGGCAGGTTGAGCATGGTCTTGGCGCGCAATGCCATGACTTCTTCGGCGGTGTAAGGCTGATAATCAGCCGGCATGCTGCTACCCGCCATGCCGTCTTCGCGCAACAGCCAGTTGAGCAGGTCCGCCAGTTGTGCGTTGTTCAGCGCTGACTGCGACATGCCCGGCACTCGCACGAGGAATTCGCGGCCACCGGGCACTTTCAGAAAGTTACCGACGAAACCTTTCATCCGTGGCGTGTCGTTGGCGGTCGAACCCGTGCCGTCGCCCAGGTGGCAACCGGCGCATTGCAGCTGGTAGTTCACGCCGACGCTGTAACCGGCCTGGGCAATCGGGGTTTGCAGTGATTCATTGCCCGGCGCGTGATGCTGGTTCGGGTCGGGAATGGCCCGGGCGAAAGCGAGCGGGGCGCTCAGGGCACAGACAAGCCCGAGCGATATCAACCTACGCATTAAAAACCTCCGCTGATGACCAGTTTGGCACCTGTTGTAGGAGCGAGCTTGCTCGCGAAGAACGCAAGGGCGACGCGTTCAACCAGATAGCCCGCGTTATCGTTGACGCCCTTCGCGAGCAAGCTCGCTCCTACAGGTACACACTCAAAGCAGTAAAAAAACAAAAGCAGCCACAGAAAAAAAGCGCCGATTGTGCGGGCAACCGGCGCAAAGCGCGTTCTTTAAACGGCGACGCCGCGGATGACCGAAACAGTGCAGTGGTAGATGTGCGATTTGGCGGCCAGGCACCAGTTCACATCGTTATTGTTGAACGGGCGGTAGGCCGGTTCCTCACTGTCGTTACGGGTACAGGCACACTGGGCGCAGCTTTGCTTACCGCAGCAGTCGTTGTACGAAATGATGTAGTCCTTACCGTCGGCCGGGTTGCGGCAGGTGCCGATCCAGGTCACTTGCGAGGCTTCGGTGCCCGGAGGGCAGGACGTCACCGACCCACCGCAGCAGCTGCACAGAAAGCCGTCGATGGAGCAGTAGCGCCAGTAGTCGCAGCTGTTCGGATCGCCCGGGTCACCGGCCTGCGCAGGCTCCGCGGCCAGGGCCTTGCTGGTGCGGTCCAGCGGCAGCAGCAGTGGCAGGGCGGCACCGGCCACCATCAGCGAACCCATGCGTGCCAGCAGTTTGCGGCGCGAAGTGGTGTCGGCGACACGGCGGGACGAACGCTCAAACAACAGATCCAGCAGTTTCATAAAGGTCTCCCTGCCTTATCAGTGGCTATGGCCGTGGCTGTGGTCGTGATCGTGGGTGTGCGGTTGGGCATTGAGGTATTGCTGCAACGTGGCGTGCTTCAAATGCTCGACTTCGAACAGGCTGTCCAGGTGCTCACGGGAGTTGACCAGGCCTTTGGCGCGCAGGGTGCCGGCCTTGTCGATCAGCGCGGCGTACGGCAGCTTGCCGATCTGGTAGGTCATGCCCACTTCCGGGCCGACCACATAGGTGGCGTCTTCGAGTTTGTGTTCGCGGATCAGCGCTTGCTGGGCGTCCATGTCGCCATCGCTGACGAATACCACATCGAGGCGGTCCGATTGCTCCTTGGCGATGGATTTGATCGCCGGCAGCAGCGACTTGCAGATCGGGCAGGTCGGCGAGAGGAAAAACAGCAGTTGCGATTTCTCGCCGGCGTAACCGAAGTTCACCGGACGACCGTGACGGTCGCTGGCGGTGACTTGCGGCGCGGGTTCATTGACCGCCACCCCTTTGTCGACCATCAGCGCGCCAGCCGGGGCGAGACGACCGTGCAGCACGCCGATCTGCCGCACCAGGCCCATGACGACAAACGCCACGGCCACCAGCAGCACCCAGAGCAGAACGTTGGAAACAATCAAGCCTTCCATTTCGGTTACCTACCAATCAATTTGAGCAGAAGAGGGGAGTTCGCCAGCAGCCCATCGGCGGCGGCGTAGATGAGCAGCGCAACCGCGGCGGCAGCCAGGGTCACGAACCCATCGAACAGGTTGAGGTCGCGTGCAACCGGCGCCACGCTGGCCACCAGCGCCAGCGCTATCAGTGCGCTGTTACGTGCCAGCAGCACCGGACGCAGCGGCTGTGCCTGGTCGGGACCGGCGCAACCGCAATCGATGTCCGCGCGACCGCGCCACAGGTTGATGCCGATGGCGGCGGCGTACAGCGCCAACAGGCTGGCGGCGCTCAATGCGGCGTAACCACGGCTGACCGGCACCAGCAGGGCAAAGGCAATGGCCAGTTCCAACAGCGGCACCCACCGTGCCGTCGGGCGCACCAGCGCCTCGGGCAGCAGTTGATAGTCCGCCAGTTGCCGGGCGAAGCGGGCCGGCGCGCGCAACTTGTGGGTCGCGGCGCTGGCCAGCAACACCGCAATGGCGATGGCGCTGGCAATGATGAAGATCGGATCTGTATGCATGGCCGAACCTCTTAGTAGCTCAGGACCTGAGTCGCGGTTTTGGCGACTTTCGGCATGCTGCCGGTGAGCTTGTTGGTCTTCAGATCGAAAATCTGCAAACCGCCTTCCACGTCGGTGCCGAGCAACAACGGCTTGTCGTCGCCGGTTGCCTGCATGCTCCACACCGGAACCGGGGCTTCCAGAGTCGCTACCTTCTTGTGGGTCTTGAGGTCAAACGCCCAGATCAGCGGGCTCGGGTCTTCCCACTTCATCGGTTCGTGGGCGTCGTGCATCAGCACGTACAGGCGGTCCAGCTTCGGCGCCACGGCCATCATCTGCCAGCCACCCGGCGCCCAGCCGGCCTTCTTGTCTTCGTCGGAAACCAGCGACCAGGACGGCAGGACCTTCGGCGCATCACCGGCGAAATCCACCGGGCGTACGGTGCCGGTCGTGGTGGTGAAGTAGTAGGTGTCGCCGACGTTGACGGCGCGCTCTACCAGTTTTTCCGCGTTCGGATCAAAGAACGGCGTGCGGCTGCGCGCGGTTTCCTGGCCCTGATCGTTGAGGGTCACCACTTGCAGGCTGCCGTCGCCGCACAGCGAGGCGAAGCGGCGGTTACCGACCGGGTAGTTGAGCACGCAACCGGGGATGGCGATTTCCGTGGCAACCGCCTTGGTCTGGGTATCGACCACGGTCACCGACGTCGACGGGGTGAAGTTGTAGACGTAGACGAACTTGTCGTCGCCGCTCGGCTTGAGCGCATAACGCTGGGTCAGCGATTCGGCGCGCTTGTTTGGAATCAGCACTTCCCAGGCCGGCGACAGGGTCGAGCTGTCCCACGCGGTGAGCACGTCGGTGCGGGTGCCACGGGTTCCGCGGGAATACCAGATGTCCGCGCTGTAGATGGTTTTTTTGTCGTGACTGAGGGTCGACGGCGCGGCAAAGCCGGTCGGCACCATGCCGAGGATGCGCTTCTGGTCCGGATCGACCACGGTCACGCGGCCCGCCACGAAGCTTTCGAATTCGACGTCGATCACGAACGCGCGGTGAGCTTCCGGGGGAAACGCCAGAACGGTCTGGCCAATCGTACCGGCGGGCAAATCCGCGCGGGCACTGTTCAAACCGAGTACGAGCAGGCTCAGGCCAAGCGCTGACTGTACGGAGATCCTGTTTGTTCGCATAAGGGGAACTTCCTGAATTGTTGGTAACGCGGATCGCGGGTGCTTTGGCAGATTTTTACCCTTTGATTCTGCCGTGCCCTGAGATCGGGAGAATTGCCCTGCCTGCCAAGTGTTTGTGTGTCTGTGCCAGTGTCTTTGTAGGAGCGAGCTCGCTCGCGAAAAACCCAGGGACGCCGCTGGGCATCCAGTTTTCCGGGTCATCGTTTACGACCATCGCGAGCTAGCTCGCTCCTACAGGGAGGTGGGGGAAGTAGCGAGGGGAAGGGAGAAGGTAAACACCGCGCCGCACGGCTCCAGGTTTTGCGCCCAGATATCGCCACGGTGGCGGCCGATGATGTTCTTGCACAGCGCCAGGCCGATGCCATTGCCGCTGACCTTGGACGAGAAAAAGCCGTCGAACAGCTTCTCCTGCGCCTGGGCCTGGATGCCGCGACCGCAGTCTTCGATGCGCACCAGGGCCACATCGTTCTCGCGACTGGCGTGGATACGCAACAGGCGTCGTTCAGTGGGCAGGTCGGCCATTTCTTCAATGGCGTTGAAGGCCAGGTTGAGGATCACCTGGCCGATCAGCACCTTCTCGCAACTCACCCGCAGGGGTTCGGACGCGGCGACGATTTCCACGCGTACCAGGCTCGGATCGGCGCGCAGGCTGATGAAATAGCGGGTTTCGCGCAGCAGCTCATTAAGGTCGACCAGCTCTTCAGTCTGCTCCAGCTTCACCACGTAATCGCGCACGCTCTTGATGATCACCGAGGCATGCTCGATTTGTCGCACGGCGCTCTGCAAGCCCCAGGCGACGCCTTGATCGGTTTCCCCCGTGTTGCCCAGGCGAATCACTGCGCCTTCAATAAAGTTGCGGGTCGCCGCCAATGGCTGGCTCAGCTCGTGGGCGATGGCCACGGCCATTTCGCCCATGGCGTTGTAGCGCGCCAGGTACTCGAGTTTCTGCTCGCTGACCCGCCGCGCCTCTTCGGCCTGCACCTGCTCGGTCACGTCGCGGAACAGCAGCAGATGGCCGACCAGATCGTCCTCGATCTCGATGTAGCGACAAGTTGCGTCATGCCAGCGCCATTCGCCGTCCCGGCGCTGCACCTTGTAGTGCACGTTGAACGGCGCGTGCTCCGGCGTCTCATGGGCGAGCTGTTGCAACAAGCGCTGACGCGAAGCGTCGTCGCACCACGCCAGGAAGTTCTCGCCCATCAGCCGCTGCACTTCGCTGTCGAGCAGGTGCGCGCCGGAGTCGCTGATAAAACCGATATCGCCCTCGGGGCCGAGCACCGCTACACCTTCGGCCAGGTCCTGCATGAAGGCCTTGAGGCGGCTCTCGAAACGCTTGAGGTCGCGCTTGACCTTGTCCTCTTTGGAAATGTCACGGAACTGCACCATCAGCACATCGCGACCGTCCAGGTGCACCAGGGTCGCCACCGCCTCGGAAAGAATCTCCACCCCTTGCTTGGAGCGATAGCACCACTCGATGGTCCGTTGCCCGGTGCGCGCGGCCCGCTCAAGCCAGCGCAAACCTATAGAGCGCCGGTATTTCGGCGCATCGCGGGTCATGTCGGAGGCCTTCAGCGGCGTCAGTTCCTCCAGGGTAAAGCCCAACGCCGCCAGGGCAGCGGCGTTGGCCCAGAGAATTTCCTTGGTGTGCGCGTCATGAAGAATGATGCACAGCGGCATGGCTTCGATCAGCGCATAAAAGTCGTTCGGTTTTGGCTGGTACATCGCACGGCCCCTGGCGGCAGAGATTTGCAGTATGGCGTTTTATACCTGCTCGCACAGCGGAATGCGCTCAGAGGTTACCGGTGTGGGTCTAGGGGTTTTCTTTAGCGAGGGGGCTGCACGCACCAATAGTGGCGGCCGGATGCGGTTTTTACACTGGACCGCAATGCAAGGGTGACCACACCGATTCCCTGTAGGAGCGAGCTTGCTCGCGATGGACCTGAGAGCGCCACGGGGCGTCAGGTTTCCAGCGTCATCGTTGACGACCATCGCGAGCAGGCTCGCTCCTACAACGGGGCATGCGTGTCACCCCACTAACAATAAACAAAACGGAGAATGCCCATGCTGCGTTCAGCGGTTGCGCAACAAGATGCATCGATCGGCGTTGACGAGAATGTCGTCGACAGCCAGGCCTTTGCGCAGGTACTGGATGAAGTGCGCCGGCGCCGCGAAGAATTCGACACTGGCTCCCACGTGCCACGGGACATGATCGAGCGCTTCAAACAAGTGGGCATCTACCGTGCCGCCACGCCGAAATGCTTCGGTGGCGACGCCCTGGCACCGCACCTGTTCCTGCAAATGATCGAACGCATCTCCGAAGCCGACGGCTCGGCGGGCTGGGTGGCCAGCTTCGGCAGCGCCGGTGTCTACCTGGCGGCTTTACCACGGGAAACCCTGGCTGAACTCTACGCCGAAAGCCCGGATCTGGTATTCGCTGGCGGTCTGTTCCCCTTGCAACCGGCCGAGGCCGTAGAAGGCGGCTATCAGGTCAACGGCACCTGGAAATTCGCCAGCGGCTGCAAAGGCGCGGACCTGCTCGGTGTCGGCATCGGCGCTGCGGGCGGCAAGCCACGCACCGCTGTGTTCCGCCCGGAGCAGGTAGACATCGTCGAGAACTGGGAAGTGGTCGGCCTCAAAGGCACCGGCAGCCATGACCTGCGGGTGACCGATAAGCGCGTTGACGAGCGCTGGACCTTCATCCGCGGCGGTGCCTCGACCATCGACGAGCCGCTGTTCCGCTATCCATCGATCGCCTACGCCGCGCAAGTGCTGGCGGTGGTCAACCTCGGACTGGCCCGTGCTGCGCTGGACGAAATCAGCCGCATGGCGGGTGGTAGCGGCATCACCGGCGCGCCGAAATTGTCCGACCGCGCTTACGTGCGCATCGAGATCGCCAAGGCTGAAGCCAAGCTCAGCGCCGCCCGCGGTTTCTTCTACAACGCCACCGAGCAGGTGTGGAACTCGATACTGGCCGGCAACCCGGTCACGCCGGAGCAGACCAGCCTGTTGCGCCTTTCGGCCATTCATGTGTCCCAGGCCGGTGCCGAGGTGGTGCAGAGCGCCTACAGCCTGGCCGGCACCACCGCCATTTACCTGCGCCATCCGCTGCAACGCTACCTGCGCGACTCGATGGTGGTGACCCAGCACGCCTTCCTCAGTGAAGGCCTGTACGACGGCGCCGGCTCGGTGTTCCTCGGCGTTCCGCCGTTCCCGGGCTACATCTGAATCCCCATTACTTTTTCAAGGAACCACACCCATGTCGCAAACCACCCAAGAGCCATTGCGCGTCGTCTTCTGCATCGGCATCACCCAGAACTTTTTCGACCTGCCCACCGGTGAAGGCCTGAGCGTGTGGAAGGGCTTCAGCCAGATGATGGGTGACCTTGGCGCGATGCCTGGCATCACCGTGCTCGGCGCCATGGATGACGACCGCTTGATGGTCGGCCCGTCCACTACCTCGCCCTGGACCGTGTACATCATGGCCGACGTCGACTGCCACCAATCGGTGATCGACGCCTGCAACCTGTTCCGCACCACACCGGTCGGCCAATACAGCCTGTGGCGCTACGCCAAGATCGAAGCGCGCATCGGTCGTCCGCTGACCATTCCTGACGCGGCCAAGGTGTAAGCCATGAACGAGGCCTTGCTGCAGCGTCTGGCGACGCTCGAAGGGGAAAGCGCAGTGCGTCGCTTGATGGCGCGCTACATGGACCTGTGCGATGTGCCGCGGGTGCCGACCCAGGTCAGCGAACTGGCCGAGCTGTTCTGCGTCGATGCGATCTGGGAAGGCGTTGGCCGCGAGACCGCGCAGACCTTCGGCCGGCATCGTGGACGCGAGGCCGTGGCGGCATTTGTCGGCGGTTACTTGCCGCCGTCGGATCACTTTCAGCTGAACCTGCATTACCTCACCAGCGAGTCGATCGTGGTCGACGGCAAGGCGGCGCAGGGGCAGTGGATCATGCAGCAGATCTCGACCTACGCCGATGGCCGCAATGAGTTGTTCGGCACGCGCCTGAACATCGATTTCCGTTGTGTCGACGGTGTCTGGCTGATCGCGCACTTTCGCACGCAACGCTTGTTCAACCAGGAGTTGGGCGCATGAGTACCTTCATCAGCGAGTTCCTGCTCGGTGGCAGCGGCAAACGCGTTGCCATCAAAGACTCAATCGACATCGCCGGTTACCCGACGCGCTCGGGCAGCCGTGCGTTCGCCGATGCACCGGCGGCGACGCAAAACGCCGAGGTGGTCGATGCGATCCTCGATGCTGGCTGGCAGATCGTCGGCAAGACTAACCTGCATGAACTGGCCTTTGGCGTGACCGGTATCAACGACTGGACCGGTACGCCAGTGAATCCTCAAGCACCTGATCGTGTTCCGGGCGGTTCCTCCAGCGGTTCGGCTTCGGCCGTCGCGGCAGGCCTGGCGGACATCGCCATCGGCACCGACACCGGTGGTTCGGTGCGAGTGCCGGCAGCCTGCTGCGGCGTGGCCGGGCTCAAGCCGACTTATGGTCGCGTCAGCCGTGTCGGTGCGCATCCACTGGAATCGAGCCTCGATTGCGTCGGGCCGTTCGCCAAAAGCATGGGCGATCTGATCGCCGCGATGCAGGTGATCTGCCCGGGCTTTACCGCTCAAGGCCTGCCAGGTGACGGCGCCAGGGTCGGCTTTCTCGAGGTGGCCTGTGATTCGCACCTGCAAGCCAGCCTAGGTGCAGCCGCCGACCGCGCCGGATGGCGTCGCAGCAACCTGCACCTGAGCGAATTCGAAGCAGCGTTTGCCGCCGGCCTTACCGTGATCAATTTCGAAAACTGGGCGGCGTTCGGCCATTTGACCGGCAAGGGCCTGATCGGCGCCGACGTGGAAACACGCTTGCTGGCGGCCAGCCGCACCACGCGCGAAGAACTGGCCCAGGCCGAATCCGTGCGCAGTCGGTTCACCCGACAGGTGGATGCAGCGCTGGACGACTTTGCCGTGTTGCTGTTGCCGACGCTGCCAACCTTGCCGCCAACCCTCAGCGAAGCCCGCGCCGGCAGCAAAGCCGTGGCCGGCATGACCCCGCTGGTGCGGCCTTTCAACCTCAGTGGTCACCCCGCGCTGACGGTGCCGGTGGAACTCGATTGCGGCGGGCTGAAAGTCGGCCTGCAAATCGTTGGCCGCAAAGGTCAGGACGAACTGGTCTGCGCCTTTGGTGCGCAGCTGCAAGCCTCTACCACTCAATCATAAAAAGAAGCCATGAGGAGAACCGCATGAGCACTCACGAATATCAGCTGATCGCAACGTCGAAAAGCCCCGAAGACCTGGTCCGGCACGACCGCGTCGACGTCTCGCTGTACAACGACCCGGCGCTGTTCGAAGCCGAGCTGGACAAGATTTTCTACCGCACCTGGGTGTGGGTTGCCCACGAAAGCGAAGTGCGCAATAGCGGCGACTTCAAGACCGCCACCATCGGCCGCCGCCCGGTGATTGTGGTGCGCGACAAGAAGAACAACATCAACGTGCTGGAAAACCGTTGCCGGCACCGTGGCGCCACCGTGTGCGAGAAGCACAAAGGCAACGCCACCGGTTTCACCTGCCCGTATCACAGCTGGTCCTATGGCCTGGACGGCAAGCTACGTGCGCTGCCGTATCCGGACGGCTACGAAGGCATCCTGGAAAAGTCGGAATTGCCGCTGACCAGCCTGCGCGTAGAGAGCTACGCCGGCATGGTCTTCGCCAGCTACAACGACGAGATCGAACCGCTGGAAGACTTCCTCGGCGGCGCGAAACACTGGATGGACCTGTTCATGAAGCAGGGCGCCGGCTACCCGATCAAGACCCAGGGCGAACACAAGTTCAGCTTCAAGGGCAACTGGAAGATCCAGCTGGAAAACACCACCGACGGTTACCACTTCCCGATCGTGCACAAGTCGTTCATGTCGTCGGTGGATGAAGAAACCTCGGAAATGCTTTCGTTCATGACTGACGAACAAGCCGTGACCCACTCCCTGGGCAACGGCCACAGCGTGATGGTGATGGTGCCGGAGCACGTCGACCTCGATCACGACGACGGCACCGAGCAGTTGCAGGAGCGCTTCGCTCATGTGACCGAAGAACTGTCGAAGACCCTGCCGGCCGATCAGGTCCGTCGCATCGTGCGCTCGCTGCACGGCGCCGGTTTCAACCTGAACCTGTTCCCCAACGTCGCGATGTCGATGTCGTTCTTCCGCGTGCTGCGCCCGGTGTCGGTCACCGAAACCGAGATCCGCCACGTAGCCCTTGGCATGGACGGCGGCCCGGAAATCGCCAACCGTGAACGCATGCGCATCCACGAACACTTCCAGGGCCCGTTCGGTTTCGGCAGCCCTGACGATGCCGAAGCCTGGGATCGCGTGCAGCGCGGTTCGTATGCCGGTGTTGATGCGCCGATCCTGGTCAACCGCGGCCTGAACCGCGAAATCACTGCCGAAAACGGCGACAAGGTCAGCCACGCGACCGACGAGGGCGGCATGCGCGGTGCCTATGACATGTGGAAAAGGATGATGAGCCAATGAGTAATCACGACACCCTGAACGGTTTTTCCGGCCCGTTGGCCCAGGCCATCGAATTCATCTGGCGCGAAGCCGAACTGCTCGACCACAAGAACTACGCCGAATGGGCAACCTTGTGGAGCGAAAGCGGCAAGTACATCGTGCCGATCGACCCGGACACCGAAGATTTCGAAGCGACCCTCAACTACGCCTACGACGATGCGCGCATGCGTGACCTGCGCATCGAACGCCTGACCGCCGGCTACTCGCCGTCAGCGGTGGACGCGGCTAAAACCATCCGCACGATCTCGCGTTTCCGCCTGGTGGAAGCGGCCGGCGATATCGTCGAAGTCAATTCGGCGCAGCTGCTGTACGCCTACAAGCGCGGCGTGCACACGCCGTTCGTGGCCGACCTGAACCACCGTATCCGCTTCACCGACGGCGTGCCGACCCTGGAGCGAAAAGTGGTGCGCCTGATCAACTCCACCGACAGCCTGAGCGCGCTCGGCTTCCTTTTGTGAGGGCAACATCATGAGTCGAGTAGCCCTCGTAACGGGTGCCTCGCGCGGACTGGGCGAATGCATCGCCCGCCGTCTGCACGCAGCCGGTTATCGCGTCGGCCTGGCGGATGTGCGCCTCGATGGCGTACAACAACTGGCCGCCGAGCTTGATAGCAGCGGCGCTACTGCCGTCGCCATCGAACTGGATGTGCGCAGCAAGGCCGACTTCCAGCGTGCCCGTGACCTGCTCGCCGAGCGCTGGGGCGGCACCGACATTCTGGTGAACAACGCCGGTGTGTCGAAAGTCGCCGCGCTGATGGACATCACGCCGGAAGAATTCGACGAGTCGATGGCGATCAACCTGCGGGGCACCTTCGTGGCCTGCCAGGTATTCGGCGCGCACTTCGCCGAGCGCGGCTTCGGTCGCATCGTC
This sequence comes from Pseudomonas sp. EU05-FHT14B02, assembly GCF_058791055.1. Classification (NCBI taxonomy): domain Bacteria; kingdom Pseudomonadati; phylum Pseudomonadota; class Gammaproteobacteria; order Pseudomonadales; family Pseudomonadaceae; genus Pseudomonas; species Pseudomonas sp. EU05-FHT14B02. The sequence goes on from NZ_JBYTDD010000022.1 coordinate 25,898, forward strand.
AACATTGCGTCCCTGGCCGGGCAGAACGGCGGCACCGCCACCGGTGCGCATTACGCGGCGGCCAAGGGTGGCGTGGCGACCCTGACCAAGGTCTTCGCCCGTGAACTGGCGCCCCAGGGCGTGACGGTCAACAGCATCTCGCCAGGTCCGCTGGACTTGCCGGTGGTACGCGAAACCGTGGCTCCGGAGCGTCTGGAACAGATCCTGAAAATGATTCCGGCGGGCACCCTCGGTGACCCAACGTTCATCGCCGACAGCGTGTTGCTGCTGATCGCCGAGAATGCCGCCTCGGTAACGGGTGCGTGCTGGGACATCAATGGCGGTTTGTTCATGCGCTGAGCAGCAGAAAAATGCCCCCACCCTGTAGGAGCGAGCTCGCTCGCGATGATCGTCAACGATGACGCTGGAAACCTGACACCCCGTGTTGTTCTCAGATTCATCGCGAGCAGGCTCGCTCCTACAAGGTGCAGTAAACCAAAACAACAGTATTCAGGTGATGCAATGATGAAGGTGAAGATCGAAAGGATCGTCGACGAAGCACTGGATATCCGTTCCTTTCGCCTCGTGCGCAGTGACGGCCAGCCGCTCGACACCTATGAACCGGGTGCCCACGTCGACCTGACCGGGCCGACCGGGGTGACCCGTCAGTATTCGCTGTGCAGCCCGCCGCAGGATCGCCGTGCGTATCTGGTGGCGGTGAAGAAAGAAGCCCAGTCGCGCGGTGGTTCGCTGGCGCTGCACGAGCAAGTGGAAGAGGGCATGGAGCTGGAAATGGGCACGCCGCGCAACCTGTTCCGTCTCGATGACAGTGCCCGCGAACACGTGCTGTTCGCCGCCGGTATCGGCGTGACGCCGCTGTTGAGCATGGCTTATCGACTGGCGGAAAGCGGCCAGCCGTATCGTTTGCATTACTTCGCCCGTTCGGCGCAGTACGCGGCGTTTACAGAGCTGTTGGCGACGAAGTTCGCTGATAACGTGGAGTTTCACTACGGCGTTGAACCGGCGGATCTGGACGGCGCGTTGAGCGAATGCCTGGCGCGTGCCGGCAGCGCCGCTCACGTCTACACCTGCGGCCCGGCACCTTTCATGAACAAAGTGGTGGAAGTGGCGTCCCGCAGTCGCTCTGACGATTCGATTCACCTTGAACACTTTGCCGCAGACCCGGCCGCCAACAGCGCCCCGGCCGGCACGTTCGAAGTCGAACTGGCCAGTTCCGGCGTGGTGCTGCAGGTGCCGGCCAACGCCAGCCTGGTCGACGTGTTGCAGGCCCATGGTTGCGACATCGACACCGAGTGCCGCGAAGGCATCTGTGGCACCTGCATCGTCGAGGTACTGGACGGCGTGCCTGAGCACCGCGACAACTGCCTGTCGAACAAGGAAAAGGCGTCCAACAAGCAGATTTGCGCATGTGTATCACGGGCGCTTTCCGCTCGTCTGGTATTGGACATTTAACCCGTAGGTCGACTGGAAAGCTTGGGCCGGAGCCTGTTGAATGGGCGCCCGGCGGCCGTCGAAGGAGGAGATGGCTACAGAAACAACCGTTTTGACGAACCGCTCGATGAAGCGGTCGAAAAATAACAACAAAAACGTGAGGCTTTGCGGACATGATTACAGCATCGACGGTGCGCAACGAGGCGTTCGAAAGTTGGTTGAGCCAGGTGAACCAGGCCTGTGGGCGTTTCGATGCCCGGGCACTGGACACCGATTTCTACGGCGAACTGGCGGAATTTCGCAGCGGTGCGATCAACCTGAGTGTGGTCGACATGGCGCACGTGCATTTGTACCGCACCAGCAAGGACGTCAGCACCAGCAGCGACGGCCACTACTACGCGGTGTTCCAGATGCGCGGCAGCTCGCAACTGGAGCAGGGCGACAACCGCGCGCAACTGGGCTGTGGCGACATCGCCCTGATCGACGCCGGCCGCCCGAGCGACATGATCTACAACGACGATTGCCGACAGCTGTCGCTGATTCTTCCGCGCCAGGTGGTCGAGCGGGGTTCACACTTCAATACCGTCAACTGCGCCACGCGCATCGCGGCCGGCAGCCCCCTGGCGGCGATGGCCAACAAGCTGGTGCTGGACACCCGCCAGCAGGAAGGGCTGGACATGCAGGAAAGTGAGGCCGTGCTCGATGCCCTGGCCAGCCTGTTGCTGCCGGGCATCAGCGCCCGGGACGGCGGTGCAGACGCTCATGAGCGGCAGTTCCGCAAGATCATCGCCTTCATCGACGCGCACCTGAGCGACGAAGAACTGTGCCCCGAACTGATCGCCCGTGAAGTGGGGATTTCCGTGCGCGGCCTGTACCGGATGTTCTCCAAGCGCGGGCTGGTGGTGGCGCAATACATCAAGCACCGGCGCCTGGATTTCTGCGCCGAAAACCTGCGCCGCGCCGATGTCGAGCAGAAGCTTTCGGCGTTGTGTTATGCGTGGGGCTTCTCGGATTCGAGCTACTTCTCGTCGGCGTTCAAATCGCGCTTTGGTGTGTCGCCAGGGGCTTATCGCAAGCGCTATAGCTGCTGAATTCGATGTTGAATGGGCTGGCCCCATCGCGAGCTTGCTCGCGATGGCGGCCTCATGATCGCTGCAAATCACTCAGTGCCGCACCGGCTCATCCACCGGTAAATGCAGCACCTCGCGTACCAGCATGGCGATGCTGGAAACACCCATCTTTTCCTTGATCTTGGTGCGGTGCACATCAACGGTCTTCACGCTGATGTTGAGCTCCCGGGCAATCACCTTGCTGGCCTTGCCATCGATCACCAGCATCAACACTTCCCGCTCACGGCTGGTCAGCAGTGCCAGTTTGCCTTGCAGGTTCTGACGCTGCTGCTGATCGGCCTGGGCGTGCACGGCGGTCTTCAGCGCGGCCTGGATGCGGTCGATCATCTGCTGCGGGTTGTAGGGCTTCTCGACGAAATCCAGCGCGCCGTTCTTCATCGCCGTGACCGACATCGGAATGTCGCCATGGGCCGAGACGAAAATGGTCGGCAGGGTGCTGCCGCGCTGGTTGAGGATTTCCTGCAACTGGAAACCACTGGTCTCCGGCATGCGCACGTCGAGCACCAGGCAGGCGGGCTGCTTGGGGTCGTATTGGCTAAGGAACTCTTCGGCGCCGGCAAAGCACTGCGCCTGCACGCTCACCGACTCCAGCAACCAGGCCAGTGAGGTTCGCAGGTCCTTGTCGTCGTCAACGATATAAACAATCGGTTTTCGGATTTCCATCGGGGCTGCCACGAAGTTTTCTAATTATTGTTTTCGCACGGGAACGTGCGGCACGCATTGGCTCATCTTTCTGGAGCCAGTATGCAGAATACCCACTGTGACCGGCCCTTGCGATAAAGAAACCACCTAGTCGACTAGCGGAAACCCAACCCTGCCATGGGGATCGTCAGAATGGTTGCGGCGCGCCCGCAGCCTTAGTCTTGTTCCATCACCTACGGGCCGCCAGATAGCGGTCCTCCTGAAGGAAGGGGCATCGACATGGCCGACCTGAGCCAGCAGCAAATCGACTTTCGCAACGCCATGGCGCAGCTGCCTGCCGCGGTGAACATCATCACCACCAACGGCCCCGGCGGTCGTTGCGGCATCACTGCCAGCGCCGTGTGTTCGGTGACCGACTCGCCACCCACCGTGCTGGTGTGCGTCAACCGCAACAGCGCCACCCACGATGTGTTCCGCACCAATGGCCATCTGTGCGTCAACGTGCTGTGTGGCGAGCAGGAAGAACTGGCCCGTCATTTCGCCGGCATGACCAAGGTGCCGATGGCCGAGCGTTTTGCCTGGGACCTGTGGGACGACGGCGCGGCGGATGTGCCGGTGCTGCGCGATGCCCTGGTGCAACTCGAAGGACGGATCAGCGAGTGCAAGGAAGTGGGGTCGCATTCGGTGATGTTCGTGGAGCTGACGAAAGTAGGCGTGCGCGAGCCGCGTGACAGCCTGGTGTATTTCAACCGGTTGTTTCATCGGCTTGAGCATGCCAGTGCAGCTTGAGAAAGACCGCGTTATCGTTCATCGCGAGCAAGCTCGCTCCCACAGGAATCTGTAGTGAACACAAAGTTTGTGTACGACTGAGATCAACTGTGGGAGCGAGCTTGCTCGCGATGGCGGTGCCAGTTTGGAATGCATGTTTAACGGTTGTAGGAGTAACTTCCTGCAAGCCACAACGCCTTGCGTCATTGCCTACAGCTAAGCCAGAATCCGCCGGCTTGTGCGCCCTGGAGGCCATCGGTAACTTGGTCCGCGTCACTGATTCCCAGTGATCGGGTTTAGCAGCCCGTGGTGACATGAGACGCATTGGCAGTCCAGACAGTCAGGTATTCCCCATCCCTGCACTTGATGGCAGCTGTGCGCAGGGCGCCCTCGGGCGCGCCGGTTTCGCGTCTCCCCGGTCTGCTAACCTGCGTACAGCCGCCACCCATCGTTTAGCAGCGAATCGGTGACGGCTCCAGTTCTGGAGACCGAAGGATGTTGAAGGTTACCCCTGATCCACCGAATACCGACTCTTGCCCCAACCCGGCCGCTCACATCATGGGCAGCCCGCACAAACCCTCCACACTCTTCACCATCAACCCCGCCATCAACACCGAAACCCTGCTGGCCCACGCCTGCGAATCGCTGGCCTCGGCGAGTGTCATGGCCCATGACCTGGCGGGTTTTCTGGAAGGCACGCACCGCAACACCCTGCTGGGCATCGCGCAAGTCATCATGCTGGGGGAGTTGGCGGTGAATCGGGCGCTGGATCGTCTCGATCCGTCTTGAGCCTGATCCGGGTTGCCCGCGAAAGCAGCGTGTCAGCCTTCACTGATATTGGCTGTGAGGGCCTCTTCGCGAGCAAGCCCGCTCCCACAGGGGATCTGCGGTGTACACGGATTTTGTGTGCGGCAGAAATCCAATTGTGGGAGCGAGCTTGCTCGCGATGACGGCGTATCAGGCAACCAAAATTTCAGATCCGAAAACTCCCCACCAACTGATTCAACCGCGCCGCCTGTTGCTCCAGCTCGGTACAAGCCCTCAATGTCGATTGCAAATTCTCCACGCCTTGTCGGTTCAGGGTGTTGATCTGGGTGATGTCGACATTCAGGGCCTCGACCACCGCGGTCTGTTCTTCGGTGGCGGCGGCGACGGACTGGTTGACGTTGTCGATTTCGCCGATGCGCTGGGTCACGCTGCCAAGGCGGGAGCCGGCGAGGTTGGCGATGGTGACGCTTTCTTCGCTGTGGCGCTGGCTCTCGGTCATGGTGGTGACCGACTCCCGCGCGCCCACTTGCAGCTCTTCGATCATCTGCTGGATCTCCAGCGCCGAGGCCTGGGTGCGTCCGGCCAGGCTGCGCACTTCGTCCGCCACCACCGCAAACCCACGACCCGCTTCACCCGCCCGCGCGGCTTCAATCGCCGCGTTGAGCGCCAGCAGGTTGGTTTGTTGGGAGATGCCCTTGATCACTTCGAGGATCTGCCCGATGTTCACGGTCTTGTCGTTGAGCACTTCGATGTTGGCGCAGGAGGCACTGATCTTGCCGGACAGTTCGTTCATTACCTCGATCGTGCGTTGCACCACCTGGCGTCCATCCTCGGCCTGTTGCCGGGCATTGGTGGCCTGATGCGAGGCATCGGAGGCGTTATGGGCGATCTCCTGCGCTGCCGCGCCCAACTGGTTGATTGCCGCCGCCACGCTGTTGGTGCGGGTGGATTGATCGTCGAAATTGCTCATCGACGAGTTTGAAGCATCTAGCACCCGCAGCGCGCCTTCGTTCACCCCCAGCGCCGCCGATGACACCTCGCGGATCGAATGGTGGATGCGCTCGACAAAGCGGTTGAAGGCGGTCGCCAGTTGACCGATTTCATCTCGCGATTGCACTTGCAGGCGACGGGTCAGGTCGCCTTCGCCGAGGGAGATGTCTTCCATGACCCGGGTCAGCACTTGCAGCGGCCGGGTGATGCGTTGCGCGGTGTACCAGATCAACAACAGGCCGAGCAGGGCCGAGCCGCCACCGAGCAGCAGTTCAAGTGCAGTGTTTTGCACGCCCTGGGCATCGAGTTCTTTCTGCAACGTAGTGACCGGTGCCAGCAACACGTTCTGCGGCACACCGACCAACACGCCCCATGGCGCGGCTCCGGCAATCGGCGCCAGCGGTTCAAGCACCTTGATTTGCCGGGCGTCGACAAACACTTTTGGCTGGCCCTGACGCAGGCTGTCCATCACTTCGGCATTGTCCATTGGCTGACCGAGGCGACCGACGTCCTGGCTGTTGGCAGAAATCACCCCACGGGGGCTGACGATGCTGATCTGGCCGTTGCCATCGAACAGTTCACGGGCGCTGGCTTCGCTGTTGTGTTGCAAGGCGGCGAGGTTGATATCCAGTCCCACCACGGCAATGACCTTGCCGTTTTCCAGCAGCGGGAAGGCAACGCTGGTCACCAGTTTGCGGCTGCCGGAGGCCTCGTCGAAATAAGGTTCCAGCACACAGGCCTGGCCGGTGTCGCGGGCACAGGTGTAGAAGGCGTTGTACGGTGCACCGCTGGGGCCCGGCTCAGTGTTGGCAAGCAGGCCTTCGTCACCGATGACCGCCTGCAGCTCGCCGGGTTTGCTCTGCACCCAATAGAGCGCAAAGCGTCCGGCTTCGTTGCTGCCCAAGGCGGCCTGGTCGGCGAAGTCGGCGTCGGCACCGTCGAGTCCACCGGGTTCGAAAATGACATAAAGCCCGAGCAGGTCGGGCTTGTCGATCAAGGCTTGGTGAAGCTGGGTGCTGAGTTCCTGGCGCAGTTGCGGGCGAGTCAGGCTGCCCTGATGCTGCAACTGTCGCAGGTACAACAAGTAGCGCGATAACCCCTGGCCGTATTCGTGGGTCTGCATGAAGGTGCGCTGCACTTGCATGGCCTGCACTTTGCCTAGGGCCTGCATGTGTTCCCTGGCCGCATTGGCGAGCATGTCGCCGCTGGCCTCGGCCACTTGCCGGCTGCTCTTGTGGGTCTGATAGAGCGACAAACCCATCAACAAGCCGACGACCAACAGCAGGCAGAGACCAGCGAGCAGGGCGATCTTGCTCTGGATCGTCAGGAATGTTCTGTGCATTGGAAATACCTTTTTCCACGCGGGCAATGGCGTGGCCACTGCCCGCGGCCGAGATTAGAAGCCGGTGGCGAACACCACCTGGGCGTAGACGTTCTTGTCGTTGTTACCCAGTTGGGTACCACCGTCTTCGGCGCTCTTGTCCGGTTGGTAGATGCCCACCAGTGGCATCACGGTCAGGTGGTCGTTGACGTGCCATTCGGCGTACAGGTCGACTTCGTGGCCATCGGTGTTGCCCAGGTTGCGGTCGATGGTGTCGAAGTTGAAGTACATCGCGCCGACGGTGAGGTTCTCCAGCGGCGAGACTTTCAGCGTGACGTTCTGGATACGCGAGTTACTGTTGAACGGCCCGGCGTAGTTGCCCGCCACTTCACCCTGGAACCAGGTGCCGTAGCCACGGCTGAAACCGTAGAACAGGGTGTCGTAGCCTTCCGAGAAGCGGCTGTAGCGGTAGCTTGCGCTAGGCGTCCAGACTGCGTCGGAGAAGGTCCAGCCGGCCTCCAGGTACCAGGCGTCTTCGCTGGTGGTGTGAGGTTTGTCCTGCTTGGCGTATTCACCGGACAGGAACAGGTCTTTCACCCCGGCGTTGCCCGCCGCACGCAGGCTGTAGGTCTTCATGCCGTCGCGTTCGAGCTGGATCGGCGAGGCGTACTGTTCATCGATATCCGTGGTCTTGATGAAGGTCAGGCCGACCGTACCGGCCTCGGCCACGTGCTCCAGGGTGCCGACGTACATTTCGGTCTTGGCCTGGGCGCGGTTGTCGGATTTGAGCCACATCAGGTCGCTGCGCCAGCCTTCCTTGCCGCCCAGACGCAATACGGCGGTTTCGTCGAAGGCCTTGCGTGCCGCCAGGTAATAGGCGCCGCCCCGGTTGAATTCGCCGTCGGCCAGGCCTTTGCCCATGTTCAGCGCGTCGCCGTCGATCAGGAAACCGTCACCGACCACAATGTTCTGACGACCGAAGGACAGGTCGACGCCGTCACTGCCCAGCGCGCCGAACAGATCGGCCGAGCGCCAGCCGAGGTAGGCGTCTTCGAACTTGGTGGTGCGTTCCGAACCATCGGAGAAGCCGGCGGCATCGCCATCGCCCCAGGTGCCGGAGCTGAGCATGTTCGCCGCGCCGTACGCGGTACCCACACCGCCCAGGCCTTGATCGAAGCTCAAGCCGTATTTGATGTAGCCCTCGCGCCACGACGAGCTGCCTTCATTCAGGCGACCGGACAGGGCGTAGTTTTCCTGGCTGTGGAAAATGCCGAACACGGCTTCGAGGGTAGCGTTCAGATGGCTGTCGTCATCGGCGTAGAGTTCATAGGCACCGGCATTGCCGGCACTGATCATCAGCGCGAGCGTCGAGAGACGAAGCAAGGGGGACTTGAGCATGGTGTGGCATCCGTTCTTGTTCTTGAGCGCAGGTTTGCGGTCTGTCCGGATACTAAGGCGCGGCTATTGTTTACCCTTTTCCCTGTTTGCCAATTAGTTGGTTGTGCATGCCAGATTCCCCGGTTTGGCAGCCCGGCCAACACAACTGGCACGCAGGGCAAAACCTGCGTGCCGGCGACCACCGACAATCCCTGACAACCTGCCGAAGCACCGTTGCCTCGGCATTTTTAGTGTTGGCGTTCGCCTGCTGGCGGGCGCGTGGATTTTCAAGGTCGTTTTCCTATGTTCACTTCGCTGCGTTTGCCCGTGATCGGTTTGCTGTCTTTCACCCTGGTTCAGGCGGTGTCCGCCGCCGAGTGCGCCCCGGACACGAGCCGTGGTGCCGAAGTGTTTGCCACTGAGTGCAGCGTCTGCCACGCGGTGACCAAGGGCACGACCGGCATGATGGGGCCGAACCTGTTCGGTGTGTACGGGCGCAAGTCCGGCTCGCTGGCGGGTTTCAGCTACTCCCAGGCCATGCGCGACAAAGACGTCGACTGGCAGGCCGAGAACATCACGCAATTGATCACCCAACCCCAGGCTTTCGTGCTGGGCACCTACATGCCCTACATGGGCCTGGCTTCCGCCGACGACCGCCAGGCGGTCGCGTGCTTCCTCAAAGAACAACACTGATCAGGCCGGATTTGCGCCTGAACACATCGTCTGAATGAAAGGTGAATTATGAGCAACGTTGAAATCCTGCCCCAGGTTGCTGCATTCCTCGAACGTCGTCACGGCTGCTTCATTGACGGCCAGTGGGTGCTTGCCGAGGGCGACAGCATTGCCGTGGTCAACCCGGCCACCGGGAAAACCCTGTGCGAAACCCTGGATGCACCGCTGGAACTCGTCGAGCGTGCGGTGCAGTCGTCCCACAAGGCGTTCAAGTCCGGCGTGTGGTCGAGCCTGCGCCCGGCAGACCGTGAACGCATCCTGCTGAACTTCACCCGCCTGGTCGAAGAACACGCCGAAGAACTGGCCCAGTTGGAAACCCTGAGCCAGGGCAAGTCGATCAACATGGCCCGCGCCCTGGACCTCAACGCCACGGTGGAGTTCATGCGCTACATGTCCGGTTGGGCGACCAAGATCGAAGGCCAGACCTTCGATGTGTCGATCCCGCTGCCACCGGGTGCCAAGTTCACCGCGTTCACCAAGCGTGAGCCGGTCGGTGTCGTGGTCGGCATCGTGCCGTGGAACTTCCCGCTGCTGATCGCCGCCTGGAAGCTGATGCCAGCCCTGGCCACCGGTTGCACGGTGATCATCAAGCCAGCCATGGAAACCCCGCTGACCGCCATGCGCCTGGCTGAACTGGCGCTGCAAGCCGGCATCCCGGCTGGCGTATTCAACGTAGTTACCGGTGGCGGCGCCTCCGTTGGCGGCGTGCTGCCCCGGCATCCCTTGGTGAGCAAAGTGTCGTTCACCGGTTCCACCGCCGTGGGCAAGAGCGTCGGCGTGGCGTGCATGGAGAACATGACGCGCTTCTCCCTGGAACTGGGCGGAAAGAACCCGATGATCGTGCTCGCCGATGCCGACATCGAAAAAGCCGTGCAAGGCGCGATCCTCGGCGGCTTGCTGAACAACGGCCAGGTCTGCGCTGCGGCCTCGCGCTTCTACGTGCACCGTTCGATCCACGACCAATTCGTCGAAGCCCTGGCCGCCGCCGTCTCTTCGATGCCGATTGGCGCCGGCATGAATTGCGACGCGGCAATCAACCCGCTGGTATCGCGCAAGCAACAACAAAGCGTGCTCAAGCACATCGAACTGGCCCGCCAGCAAGGTGCGCGGGTGGTGACTGGTGGCGAGTTGCTGGAGGGTGATGGTTTCTTCGTGCAGCCGACCATTCTGGCGGACATCGACCACAGCATGGCCGTGGCCCGCGAAGAAGTGTTCGGCCCGGTACTGGGCGTGATGCCGTTCGACGACGAAGACGCCGTGATCGAACTGGCCAACGACAACCGCTACGGCCTGGCGGCCAGCCTGTGGACCAACGACCTGGGCAAGGCCATGAACCTGGTGCCTCGCATCGAAGCCGGTACGGTCTGGGTCAACGCCCACGTGCTGCTCGACCCGGCGATGCCGTTCGGTGGTATCAAACAATCGGGTATGGGCCGTGAGTTTGGCCGTGCGGTGATCGAGGCTTACACCGAGCTCAAGTCGGTGTGTATCGCACATTGAGGCACATCTAGCATTTGGCGCAGCTTACGTTCGGCTGCGCCAGCTACTAAAGGGGCTTGTGTTACCAGTGCCATTGCGGCTCAGGCAAAACATCTAAAAACGGCTCATGCCATCGATATTCGTTTAGAAGACTAAGTGAATGATTATTGCCCCGCGTGGCAGTGAATTTTCAGCATGAGTCTGACGGAGCTTTCTGAAAATTATGGCTGTTGTTGCGATCAATGCGGTTTGTTGGTTGTATGGGCGCCATGACTCAACGGTTACTCCAACTCGATCAAGTGTCGTTCAACCTGCCTGACGGGCGCGTGCTGTTCGATCACTTGAACCACACCCTCAGTACCAGGGCCACGGGAATCGTCGGCGCCAATGGCTGTGGCAAGTCCTTGCTTGGCCGGCTCCTGACGGGGGAGCAACGGCCCACCAGCGGCATCGTCCGTCGCGAAGGGCGGATTTACGCCGTGCCGCAGTTACTGGAACCCGAGCGCTATCCCAGCGTTGCCGCGCTGGCCGGGGTCGACCATATTCTGAGGGCGCTGGATAGCATTGCCCAAGGCAGCGTCGACGAAGACGACCATTCGCTGGCGGTCGATCAATGGGATTGCGCCACCCGCCTTGAGGCGGAGCTGCAGCAGATCGGTCTGGGTCATTTGGATGCCGACGCGCGCACCGACGCACTCAGTGGGGGCGAACGGCAACGGGTGGCGCTGCTGGGGGCGTGGTTATCCAGAGCCGACTGGCTCATTCTCGATGAACCCAGCAACCACCTGGATATTGATCAGCAACTCAAGCTCGCGCAGCAGATCGATCGCTGGCCGAACGGTTTGGTGTTGATCAGTCACGACCGGGGGCTTTTGGAGCACGTGGACGAAATCGTCGAGCTGTCGCCATTGGGGCTTGCGGTTTATGGCGGCAACTACAGTCAGTATGCGGCGGCACGCGAGCAAGAGCAGCAGTCGTTCCAGTCGACATTGCAAGGGGAGCGAGCGCAGGCCAAGCGTGAGCAACGTGAAATGGTCGTGCAGATGGAGCGTCAGCAACGGCGTAATGCCCGCGGCGACCGTCAGGCCCGTGACGGCAATCAGACCAGGCTGATCACCAACGCCCAGAAAGAGCGCAGTGAAAACAGTCAGGGAAAATTGCGCCTCAATCAACAGGAGGCCCGGGAGCAGCAACAACAACGTATCGCCGAGGCCCGTGCGCGGTGCGCGCCGGACATTCAACGCATGATGTTGTCTCCGGAAAGCGTAGTGCCCAATGGCAAGCTGATTGTGCAACTCAAGGACGTGATTCTCCCGTACGGTTACGCGGCACCGGTCAATCTGACGCTGACCGGGCCTATGCGCATGGCGATCCTGGGCGCCAACGGCAGCGGCAAGTCGACCCTGTTGCGAGTGATCGCTGGCCAACTGCCGGTGCACGAAGGCGAACTCATCCGCAGTTGCCATGTCGGTTGGCTGGATCAACACGCCGGGTTGCAGTACCCCGAACGCACGGCGGTGCAATGGCTCTACGAGAGCAATCCGCAGTTGCCCGAGGCAGAGGCGCGGACCCGTCTGGCTCAGATGGGGATTGATGCGGATCGAGCGATGCTCAAGACCTGCCAATTGAGTGGCGGCGAGCGCCTGAAAATTGCGCTCGCCGCGCAGTTATATGCACAGCGGCCACCTCAGTTGCTGTTGCTGGACGAGCCAGACAACCATTTGGACTTGCCTAGTCGAATCGCGCTGGAGCAAATGCTCAATCAGTATCAAGGGGCATTGATCGTGGTCTCTCACGACCGTTCTTTTTTGCAGGCGATACATCTGGATAGCGAAGTCCATCTCAAACGCCAGTTGTCCATGTAAGGCTACGCTCGCATCTTTAGCACTTTCAATGCATCACACAGCAGGCGGTTTCGTCAGTTCAATCCCGGCGGCCCCCAACCGCTTGAGAATTTCAAACAGCAGCTGGCTCTTGATCGCGCCGACCGTGCGTGGGCTACCGACATAGCCGGTGATGGTCAATGTGATGCCTTCGGGTTTCAGCTGACTGAAGCGCAAGAACGGCGCTGGTTTATCCAGAATGGATTCATGTTCGGTGTAGGTGTTCATCAGCAGGTTTTGAACCAGCTCCGGATCGATATCCAACGGGAACATCAGTTCGAGTATCACCACGCCCTGGGCGCTGCCGCCGAGGGTGACGTTGCGCAGGTTCTGCGAAATCAGGTGGGAGTTGGGCACGATCATGATCGAGCGGTCGGCGAGTTGTATTTCCGTGGCCCGCACATTGATCCGGCGGATGTCGCCTTCGACGCCGCTGATGCTGATCAGGTCGCCGACCTTCACCGGGCGCTCGGTCAGCAGGATCAGGCCGGAGATGAAGTTCTTCACGATTTCCTGAAGACCAAAGCCGATACCCACTGACAGGGCACTGACGATCCAGGCCAGGTTGGTCCATTTGATCCCCAGCGACGCCAGCGTGAGCAGGACGACGGACACGTAGCCGATGTTGGCGAACAGGGTGCTGAGCGAGGCGCACATGCCCGGGTCCATCTCGGTTTTCGGCAGGAATTCGCGATCCAGCCAGCGGCGCAGAGTGCGAATCAGGTAGACACCGATCATCAGTGTCAGGAGGGCATGCATCAAATTGTCCGGGACGATGTTCAGCTTGCGCAGCCCTTCACCGCCGAGTACGGCCACAGTACCGGTGACCAGTTGCCCGAGTGTCGTACCGATCCCTCCGACAAACAGTGCAATGAGGCCAATCAGTATCAGGATGGCGCGGCCGGCCCCGGATAACACGGTGCAGATCTGTTCCAGGCGCGGATTGCCGATGCCCAGCAGCTGTTTGATGGTCTTGCCGGTGGGTTGCCGGGGCGAAAAAACGTAGTCGCAGGTGTCCTGATAGACCTGTGTGAGCAGGTAGAAACCGGCGCAGATGATGAATATCCAGACCATTTCATAGGTGATGAACCGGGCCATCGTCACGTAGCCGATCAACAGGGCAAACAGGGACACCACCACGGCAGCGCCCGTGAACGTGTAAATCAGGCCGGCGAAGGTGGTGACGCCTTCGGGGGCTTCTCCGGCAACGATCAGGTCTCTGCGCGTCTTGCTGACGCGCAACAGCAGCGCACCGATTACCAGTGCCGCGACCAATGCCACGATGCCCCGACCGAACAACACCACTTCAGCGCTCATGCCGGTGACATTGCTCATCTGCACCAGGGTTACCAGCACCAGCAGCAGGCTGGCCAGCAACCTCGGATAGGGCTCCATCGCCAGTGCCACCGGATCGGCAATATCGGGCAGGCGCCAGGAAGGATGTCTGGTGGACAACAGTGCGCGGCTCAATCCGGTGATCAGTACGCAGGTATAGGCCAGCTTTTCCAGATATTGCGCCAGGTCGGCCAGCAGGGGGGGGTAGGGCAGTTGCCGGGTTCCGGCAAAATGCAGCAGTTGCAGGGCGATGCCTGCGGTCAGCACCGTCGCCATCACCGACGCCAGCGCAAGGGAGCTGCGCCGCAGCCGGCCTGCAGGCATTCGATGAAAGCACAGCCACGCCAGAACCCGGCCGGCGAGGTTTCGACCCACGGTCCATATGACCAGGGCCAGGATCAGCAGGGTGGCCGTGATCCCGCGTTGTCCGGGTTGCCAGGCGGCCCGGTGCGTGACCTTGAGTTGCTCGATGAGGGCGCTGAAACGTTGACGGTCCTCGATCGGAAGAGCGAACAATGGCGACCAGAATCTCGGGCTCAGGATACTGCTGGTCTGCTGGGTCACTTCCGCTTCCAGCAAGCTGCGCCGAATGCTGGCAATCTGGGTGATCAGCTCGGCGGCACTTATTTTAAGCGCGGCCAGGGTTTTGAGTTGGCTGTCGATCTTGTTTTTTTGCTCGCCGAGGGCGTCTCGTTGGGTGGTAATTGCAGTTGTCAGCTGTACGTTCTCGTCAAGCGGCACGGGCCCCAGCACGTTCAGTTGAGCCTGCAATTGCGCCTGTCCAGGCAGCAGCGATGTGGACAGGCGTTCAATCTCCTGAATCAGTACTTGAACCTGGTCCTGTGAGCTTTCCAGCTGGGTGTAATTGCTGGCCTGGGAAACCTGCTGCTTGAGGCTGTTGAGCTGGTTTTGCACCCCCAGCAATTCGCTGTCGGAGATGCTGATGATCGGGGCTGCGGGAGCGGGGGCAGGTGCAGGAGCAGGCGCAGGCGCGTCGGCCATATCCCCCGCCAGCAGCCATCCCGGGCTTGCCACCAGGACCGCGAAGACGACGTAAATCATTGACTTCAAGACATTGCGCATCGGCGAGCTCGACGGGTTGTTGGTCACTTAGCCAATGAGGTTAGGCCATGACACGTACCCTGGAGCATTGTTTTGTCGCAATGGAACACCGAGAACCTGTGGGGGCTCTCACAAGGGGGGGCGGCGCCTTTGGCGGATGGTTTCAGCAAAACAAGTCAACCCATGAATCCATGGCCTAAGCTTGTTTGCAGGCCCCGGTTCATCACACACCTCGATGGGCAAGCGGCACCGATAAAAACAATGCAATCAGGAGATCCCATGTCCGCCTTGATCCGTCGTTTCAGTCGCTGCATGGCCGCCGGTTTGACCGCTGCGGTGCTGGTCGCACCAGCCTTCGCGCTGGATACCGTGAAATTCATGGCCCCGGGCTCGGTGGGCGGTGGTTACGACCAGACCGCCCGGGTGCTGGGCAAGGCCATGGTCGAAGCCAATACGGCCAAGGCCGTGACCTTCGAGAACAAGGGCGGGGCGGGCGGGACCCTGGGGCTGGCGCAATTTGCCAACAGCACCAAGGGTGACCCGAACGCATTGCTGGTGGTCGGCGCGATCATGGTCGCGGGGATCGAACAGAACAAACCGCAGATCAGCCTTAAGGATGTGACGCCCATTGCCCGGCTGTTCACCGAGTACAACGTGATTGCCGTGCGCAAGGATTCGCCCTACAAGACCCTCGATGACCTGATCAAGGACTTCAAGGCAAAGCCCACCAGCGTCACCTTTGGCGGTGGTTCCAAGGGGTCGATCGACCACATCGGCATCGCCGAGCTGGCGGGCAAACTGGATGTCCCGGTCAACAAGGTCAATTACATCGCCACCGGCGGCGGGGGTGAAATCGTGGCCCAGACCCTGGGCGGCCAGATCAAGGTGCTCACCGGGGGCTACGCCGAACTGGGTCAATACATCAAGAACGGCCAGATCCGGGTGCTGGCCATCGGTGCGCCCGAGCGTGTCCCGGGGATCGATGCGCCGACCCTCAAGGAAAGCGGCTACGACGTGATCATCGGCAATTGGCGCGGTGTCTACGGTGCTGCGAACCTCACAGCCGAGCAGCGTAAAGAAGTGACCGACGCGGTCGTGGCCGCCAGCAAAAGCAACGTCTGGCAAGACAACATCAAAACCAATGCCTGGACCGAGAGCGTGTTGACCGGTGATGACTTCGGCAAATTCGTCGACGAAGAGCACGTGCGTCTGCGGGCGATGCTGGTCAAGGTCGGGCTCCTTTGAGATGGCCGGGTCACGCGCAATCGTACCGACGCAATTGGCGATAGGCCTTGGACTGATCGCCCTTAGCGCCTTGCTGGCCGTGGGGGCCACCCGTTTTCCACCCGAGATGGGCTTCGTGATTCTGCCGGCTTACGTCTACCCCTGGATTGTCGCCGGCTTTCTCGGTGTGGTGGGCCTGTTGCTGAGTTATCAGGCGCTCACCGGCGGTTTTCGCGAACTGGACAGCGGCAATGGTGCGATCCCTGGCGGTAAATCCGGAGCCG
Source organism: Pseudomonas sp. EU05-FHT14B02 (assembly GCF_058791055.1). Lineage (NCBI taxonomy): Bacteria > Pseudomonadati > Pseudomonadota > Gammaproteobacteria > Pseudomonadales > Pseudomonadaceae > Pseudomonas > Pseudomonas sp. EU05-FHT14B02. Next base: position 42,324 of record NZ_JBYTDD010000022.1, read on the forward strand.
CCTGGGTTACTGGAGGGTTGGTGGGGGTGGCCCTGCTGATCAACTTGATCGGTTTCGTGCTGGCCGCCGGGTTGCTGTTCGCCTGTTCGGCGCGGGGGTTTGGCAGCCGTCATCCCGTGCGGGACCTGGCCATCGGCATTGCCTTGACCTTGCCGATCTATTGGCTGTTCAACGCCGGGCTGGGGGTTTCCCTGCCGTCGCTGATCAACATTTGGCTTTGAAAGGAGATCGACACCGTGGACATTCTTTCAAGCCTGGCGATGGGGTTTTCCTCGGCACTGACGCCGATCAATCTGATGTGGGGGTTCATCGGCTGCCTGCTCGGCACCGCCATCGGCGTATTGCCGGGGATCGGTCCGGCGCTGACGGTGGCCCTGCTGTTGCCGATCACCGCCAAGGTCGACCCCACCGGCGCCTTGATCATGTTCGCCGGTATCTATTACGGCGCGCAGTTCGGTGGCTCGACCACCTCGATCCTGCTCAACACACCCGGTGAATCGTCCTCCATGGTCACGGCCCTGGAAGGCAACCTGATGGCGCGCAACGGCCGGGCGGGACCTGCGCTGGCAACGGCGGCGATAGGCTCGTTCGTCGCCGGCACCATCGCCACCGTTTTGCTGACCCTGTTCGCACCCGTCGTGGCCAGGCTGGCCCTGAATTTTGGGCCGACCGAATATTTCGCGATCCTGGTGCTGTCGTTCACCACCGTGTCGGCAGTGCTCGGCGCTTCGATGCTGCGCGGGTTCGCTTCGCTCGGCGTCGGGTTGACCATCGGTTTGATCGGGCTGGACTCGACCTCGGGCATTGCCCGCTACACCCTCGGCGTGCCCGAACTGGTGGACGGCATCGAAGTGGTGCTGGTGGCGGTCGGTTTGTTCGCGGTTGGCGAGGCCTTGTACAGCCTGCTCTATCAAGGGGAGTCAAACGAAGGACGGCATCGCCTGACTTCGATGTGGATGACCCGCGCGGACTGGAAACGCTCGGTGCCCGCGTGGCTTCGGGGCACGCTGATCGGTTTCCCGTTTGGTTCGATTCCGGCCGGTGGCGCCGAGATTCCAACCTTTTTGTCCTATTCCGCTGAGCGCAAGCTCAGTAAGTACCCGAAGGAGTTTTCCGCCAACAAGGGAGAGGGCGCCATCGAAGGCGTCGCCGGCCCGGAAGCGGCCAACAACGCCAGCGCGACCGGGTCCCTGGTGCCGTTGCTGACCCTGGGCATCCCGACGTCCGCTACCGCTGCGATCCTGCTGGCGGCGTTCCAGAACTACAACCTGCAACCAGGGCCGATGCTGTTCGAAACCTCTGCCGACCTGGTCTGGACATTGGTGGCGTCGCTGTATATCGGCAACGTGATCCTGTTGGTGTTGAACCTGCCGCTGGTGGGACTGTGGGTCAAACTGCTGCAAATCCCCCGGCCGTACCTGAACGCCGGCATCCTCGTATTCGCCACCATCGGCGTGTATGGCATGCGCCACTCATCCTTCGACCTGTTCCTGATGTTGGCGATTGGCTGGGGCGGGGTGCTGATGCGACGGTTCGACTTCCCTGTCGCCCCGGTGATCGTCGGCATGCTGCTGGGGCCGATGGCCGAGAAACAACTGCGTAACGCCTTGTCCATCAGCCAGGGCGACTGGACGGTGTTTGTCACGCAACCGATCTCGGCATTCTTCCTCGCCCTGACGCTGCTGGTACTGATGGTGCCCTATGTGTTGCATAAACGCGGCATCAAGTTGCATGAGGATGATTGAGTCCTGCGATGCGCAACTCCCACAGATTCTGGGGCTTAGTTGACTGGCGGTGTTGTGGTTTGCGCGGCAAACCATTGCATGACCGGTGCGCAGGCTGGGTGCGATGCCGCCGAGGGTTGCAGGCACAGCGAGTAAATTCCCCGGGTCTTCAACGGCTTACCAAACGGAATCACCAGTTCGCCCCGTTGAATCGACTCACCCGCCAGGGTCATGTCGGTCATCGCCACGCCCAGGCCCCGGGCGGCGGCATCGAGTGCCAGTTCGTCGAGGTTGAAAGGGATGTGCCGGTAGTCATGCAGCGACATGCCACCATGGGCTGACAGCCAGACCTTCCAGTCATGTTGATCAGAGGAGCGGTGCAGCAACGCGAAACCCGACAGATCTGCTTGCGAAGCCAATGGTCGGTCGTTGGTGCCGAGCCCTGGTGCGCACACGGGCACCAATGCCTCCTCGAACAGGGTCAGGCAATCGGGCGCTGTGGACGGCTCAGGCAGATAGAGAATGTAGGCGTCACTGTCGCTGGCCGGCTCGACCACTTCGGTGGCCACGGTTTCGATTGCCAGGGATACGTCCGGGTGATGCCGGTAGAAATCGCTCAGTTTGGGCAGCAGCCAGCGCACCGCCAGTGACACGTGCATGCGAATGCGGAACGGGCGTTTTTGCGGCGCGAGCCGGTCTTCGAGGGTACGCAACTGTTCAAGGATGCTGCGGGCGCTGGCCAGTACCTGTTCGCCCTCGGCGGTCAGTTGAAGGCTGCGGCTGCTTCTGACAAACAGCGGCAGGCCAAAGTGGCTCTCCAGTTGCTGAATCTGTCGGCTCACTGCGCTCTGGGTCAGGCAGAGCTTTTGCGCCGCTTGGGTGAAGCTGCCTGTCCCGGCAACCTCGACCAACGCCTGCAAGCCCTGCAGCGAGGGGACGTGGCGGATCTTGTCCATGCGTTTTCAGAATGCCTCGATGATTTAATAACGTTGGTTGCCCGCGTTATGAGCCTTTAGATTCTAGTCATCGCCGCCGTCATCGAAAACAGCTTATGCAAATTCTGCATGCAGGGCTGTTTTTGGATCGAGACGGTTCGCAGAACAAGAACCTGAGGTGACACATGGAAAATATCTGTGGCTGGATTGCGCAAGCGGGGAGTTCCCCCTTGCGCGAGCCGCTCAAAGGCGCGCAGCAAGCCGATTGGCTGGTGATCGGTGCTGGCATCACCGGCCTCAGTGCGGCGCACGCGCTCGCGCAAATGCACCCCCAGGCACGTATCGTGGTTGTTGACCGCCAGCGTGCCGCGCAAGGCGCTTCGGCGCGCAACTCCGGTTTTGTGGTGGCTCATGAGCATCCCGCTGCCGGGGAGCTACTGGGTAGCGACGGGTTCGCCGGGTATCAAGTGGATACGGCAATCGGCCGCGCAGCCGCCGACGAAGTCCGCAAGCAGATTACCCGCCATGGCATCGAGTGCGACTTCAGGGAGTTGGGCTATTTCTTTGCCGTCAGCGACCCACGCAAGCTGACTCACGTAGAAGCCAAGCTGCAGACCCTGCGTGCCGTTGGCGCCAGCGCGCAATTTCTGCAGGGTGCGTCATTGCTCGAGAAACTCGGAAACCGGCACTACCGCGCCGCGATCTGGTGCGGCAACGGTAATGCGCTGCTGCAACCGGCAAAGTACGTTCGGGGCTTGTTCGATGCGCTGCCGCCGACAGTGACGGTCTACGAGAACACCGATATCGCAGGTCTTGAGCGCCTGGGCGACGGCCGGGTTCGCGCCCGGGGCCAAAACGGCAGTGTCGAAGCCAAACAGGTATTGGTCTGCCTGAACGCCTTTATCCCGCGCGCGGGCATCGATGACAGCGGCACCTTCGCAATGGAGCTCAGCGCCAGCCTTACGCGGCCGCTCAGCGATCAAGAGTTTCAAACCCTTGGTGCGCCAGCGCCCTGGGGCGTGCTGTCGACCCGTCCGTTGGGCGCCACGGTGCGTCTGACCCCGGACCGTCGGGTGATGATCCGCAACACCGCGGAATACCGCTCGCGGGATCTTTCATTGAGCGAATTGTCGATCCGCCGCCAGCATCATGTGCTGGGGTTGCAACGACGTTTCCCGATGCTCGGCGAGCAGGACATCGAATACACCTGGACCGGTCATCTCAGCGCTTCGCGTTCCGGGCAGCCGTATTTCGGCAAAGTCGAGGAGGGCGTTTTCGCCGTGGCCGGGTGCAATGGTTCCGGCGTGGCACGGGGCACGCTGTGGGGCCGCTTGCTGGCGGAGTTGGCCTCGGGTCGTGATTCGCCGTTGCTGCAATCGGTCATCGCGCGGGCGCAACCCGGCTGGCTGCCGCCCAAGCTCTTGCTCGACATCGGTGCCATGCTGCGTATGAGCGTGGAGGCGGTCCGGGCCAGAAGCGAAATCTGAAAACACCCATTTCACAACAAGAACAAAAGCACTTCCCATCGAAGGTGATTCAACATGCGCGTCAATACGCTTTCCCTTGTGGCCCTGATTTCGACCTTTTCCGCCGCGACTCATGCCGACGAAACCGTCAATATTTCCAACTGGAACGGCTACATCGCCGACGACACCCTGGTCAACTTCAACAAGGAAACCGGGATCAAGGCGACCTACGACATCCACGACAGCAACGAAGTACTGGAATCGAAGCTGATGACCGGCAACACCGGGTATGACGTGGTCAGCCCGTCGAACCACTTCCTGTCGCGCCTGATCAAGGCCGGCGCCATCCAGAAACTCGACCGGAACCAGTTGCCCAACTGGAAGAACCTCGACCCGGCGCTGATGAAGAAACTTGAGGTCAACGATCCGGGCAACCAGTACGGCTACCCCTACATGTGGGGCACGGCGGGAATCGGTTACAACGTCGAGAAGATCAAGGCGATCTTCGGCAATACCGACGTAACCCGGTCCTGGAGCCTGTTTTTCGACCAGAACAACATCAAGAAACTGAGCGAATGTGGGGTGGCGATCATCGACAACCCGACGCAGATCCTGCCGATCACGCTTAACTATCTGGGCCTGCCGCCCCACAGCCATGAGCCTGCCGACTACAAGAAAGCCGAGCAGGCGCTGTTGAAAATCCGGCCTTACGTCCAGTATTTCCATACGTCCAAGTACGTCAGCGACCTGGCCAACGGTAACGTCTGCGCGGTGATCGGTTTCAACGGCGACATCGTGCAGGCCGCCGCCAGTGCCAGGGAGGCAAAAAACGGGATCGATATTGCCTACTCGATCCCGGACGAGGGTTCCACCTTGTGGCTGGACATGGTGGTCATGCCCAAGAACGCGCCCCATGAGCGCAACGGCTACGCCTATATGAACTACCTGCTGGAGCCAAAGGTGATTGCCAACATCAGCAACAGCATCCATTACGCCAACCCCAACAGTGCGGCGGATGCCTTCGTTGACCCGGCGGTGAAGCAGGACCTGGCGATCTATCCGCCGAAAAGCGTGATGGACAAGCTGTTCACCGTCGAGGACTTGCCCGCGGCCATCGCACGGTTGAGCACGAGGCTGTGGACCAAGCTGAAAACCAATACCTGACCGTGACGTCATGCGCATATCTGTCGCTTGAATAAAGTCAGTGTGGGAGCGGGCTTGCTCGCGAAAGCGGCGTATCAGACACCAATGCTGTCGACTGACACACCGCCTTCGCGAGCAAGCCCGCTCCCACAGGTTTTTTCAGACTGGATTTACGCTAGATGGGCTCAGGCATCGATGGCCGGGAAGTCGATGTCGGTCAGCACTGCGTTGTTCAGGTAGTTGGTCAATGTCTGCGAAGCTACATGGGCGATCACTTCGATGATCTTGCCGTCGTCGATACCGGCGGCACGCGCAGCGGCGATCTGTTCGACGGTCAGGTGGCCACGGCTTTCGGTGATCTGGCGGGCGAGGGTGGCTATGGCGTTTAGTTCACCGTGTCGTGCGCTGAGGATGTCCTGCTTCGACAGCCCGGCCTTGCCGGCGAACAGCGTGTGAGCGGCCAGGCAGTAGTCGCAGCCGTTGACCTGCGAAGTAGCCAGGGACACCGCTTCTTTTTCCGTGGCGCTTAAGGACGTCTTGCCCAGTGCGGCCGAGTTTTGCAGGTACGAGGCCAGCACCGCCGGGGCGTGGGCCAATACTTTGAAGACGTTGGGCAAAAAGCCGATTTTCTTCTGCACGCCTTCCAGCAGCGGGCGGGTGGCGTCGGTGGCGTGTTCCAGACTGATCGGGGCAATGCGGGTCATGGTGATACTCCGTGGTGTGAAGCGCGGAATGCGCTGGGTACGGAGCTGATGTTAGGGAGAACGCCTGGCTTGTTGGGTGCAAATCGTCGAGGATATGCGACAGATCGTCCAGAACTGCCTTCGGGAGCCTTGTCATGGATCGCTTGTCCACGTTGCTCACACACTTTGGCGTCAATGCCGGCACGTTCCATAGCGGCACGTTTTGCGGTACCTCCGCCTTCGACGGCCAACAGGTCAGCGGTCATTTGCACCTGCTTCAGGCGGGTGAGTTGCTGCTCAGGTTGGGGGATCAGCCGGATCTGCAACTGACCGAACCGACCCTTATATTTTTCCCCCGACCCTATCGGCATCGCCTGTTCGCTTCAGAAGCGTCCGGCACGCAACTGGTCTGCGCGACCCTGGATTTCGACGGCGGCGCGGGCAATGCCCTGGCGGCGGCACTGCCTAATTACCTGGTGCTTAAGCTCGATGAAATCCCGGCACTGGCCGGGACTCTGGAATGGCTGTTCAACGAGGCGTTTGACGGCACATGCGGACGTGAAGCCGTCATGGACCGGTTGTTTGAACTGCTGGTGATTCTGTTGCTGCGACACATTCTGAGTACGGGTGGCCAGCAACCGGGCATGATGGCCGGCCTCGCCGATGCGCGCCTGGCGCGGCCCCTGAGCCTGATGCATGAAACCCCGGCCAAGGCCTGGAGCGTGGCCGAACTCTCGGTCGCCGCCAACATGTCGCGGGCCAGTTTCGCCGAACATTTTCGTCGGGTGGTCGGGCAGACGCCGGTGGATTACCTGGTGAGCTGGCGCATCAGCCTGGCGCAGAAGCGCTTGCGCGAGGGCCGGCCAATTGCGTTGATTGCCGAGGAAGTCGGTTACGAAAGCCCCTCGGCGCTGGCCCGGGCGTTTCGCCGCAAGACCGGGCTCAGCCCACGGGAATGGAAGGGCAGCTGACCACCGCTTATCCCCTTGTGGGAGCAACTGCCTGTAAGCCGACCTGATATTACCGATGTACCCGATCCAATGGTGGGAGCGGCGGTGCGGCGATCCGACTTGCTCGCGAAGGTGGCCTGACAGTCAGCCTGTCTTTTGTTGACGGTGTACATATCCGTTGCTTCAGTAACGGCGACTTAGGGTTTCGCCCTTACGGCCAGCCCTTTCAAGGTCTTTTGATTTTGGCGGCCTTGAGCACCCGATCCGTCGACACGTGGGCATTCGCGGCCTTGCCCGCAAGCCACTCTTTGGATTTGGGCACCTTCGGGCCTCGTTTACTTTTTTCGACCTGCTTGGGCTGGATGTTTCTGGCCAGTGCAAGCAGGCGCTGGGCCAGTCTTTCTGAGGGTCGTGTGATGGGCAGATACTCCGTTGGCAATGCGATCTGCATACCCTCAAAACCACTGCGTACTTGTATCGCCAAGTGGTAAGTCGAAGCTTCCCAGCCTTCGGGCTGAGTTTCGCGATGAGCATGTTCAACACTGCGTTTGAGCACTGATAACACGTTGTATGCCAGCACTGCCGAAGCAAACCCCAGCAAGGCCGCTCTTGGATTGCCAAGGCTTTCGATCTCACTTTCCAGTACCGACTCCAGCCGCTGGAACATGCCTTCGATACACCAGCGACGACGGTACAAATCGGCGATTTGTTCAGCGCTGATGGCGTCGGGCAAGTTGCTCCAGAACAGAAGCGTGGTGTCACCCGATTCGGTCGGAGTTTGCAGGCTCAGCTCGACCCGCCGCCAGCGGCGTCCACCCTTCAGCTCAATGGTCTGTTCACGCACGGTTCCGCTTGGGACAGTGATCGGCTCTTGCCAGTCGCCTTCCTGAATCAGGCGTGGATGATGGCTTTGCTGACGAATGATGAAGGAAGCTCCGGTATCTTCGCAGGCCTCCATAACCGGGAGCGTGCAATAGAGCCGATCAGCCATCCACAGCTGGCCCGCAGTGGCTTTTTCCAGCAACGGCAGCACGCTGACACGCTCACTGGCGTAAGCATCTTCACAGGGCTGAAGGTCGACGATCTGGTCGAGATCAGGGTCGTAAACCACGACCGAAAAACCCGGTCGGGCGGCACCTCGTTCACGGCGCAAAGCCCCCAGACGTTTTTCGGTGGACGGCAGGTGGTTACCGTCAACAACCCTCAGCTGCCAGCCGGGCAAAATGGCTGAACAGCCCAACTCTTCAATCGTCGGCGCCAGACGCTGTGCACTGCCGGTCACCAAAGCGCGCAGCAGTGCGGGTTCTGTGCGGCTGACCTTGTCATAGAGCGCCGCCAAGCTGACAGGAAGATCATCCATCTGCCGCGCGGCGGCATGCAGCGAAGGTCGCAAACCCTGTGAAACAAGGGACATCAGCTCAACGATGGTCGAAAACAAAAGCTCACGCGGGTACTGCCGTTGACGATGCTCTTCGAACACCTGATCAACCCACTCGGCCGCAATGGCCTGCTCCAGCACCAACTTGGTCATGACACTGGCCGGTGCTTTTTTCTCGAACCGCGCTAGAACCTCTGTCCACATCGTCTCGTCGTCCTGACTGGAGTTTTGGGGGGGATTCTAAACGAAGACCTTGAAAGGGCTGGCCCTTACGGCGACTCACTTTTTTAACAAGCGCCTTAGAAAAGTAAGCAAAAAAAGCGCTCGCCCCGAACGTCCGGCCCCTCGCCAGGGCTCGGGGTTCCTTCGCTCCGGCATTCATCCGGGGGCATTGCCCTCCGGTCGGCTTCGCTCGACCTGCATGCAATGAGTTCGACTGCGTCGAACGGCGCTGCGCGCCATTCCCCGGATGAACACCTCCACTCAGCCTGCCGAGGGGGCGGGTGGATCAAGAGCGGCAGGCGAGCTAACGCTCGGCCTGTTGAATGGTGAAGAGCAGAGCGGGTGTTCGTCAATCTGCCTTTGCTCGGCTCTTCTTTCGGAGCGAGTCCCGTAAAAAAGCTCCTACAGATCCGACACCCCAACACCAGGACGCGTCCTACGCGCATATCAGACGCTTCCTATTTTAACCCTTATGAGCTTCTAGAAAGCTGTCGAGCGTTTGAACGAGGGTGGACATGAGGCCTCCTCGTAACCCATCCAGAAGTCCCCGGGACTGGCGGATTTATCTGCCTGATTTCTTCCGCAGAACAAGGAGCAACACTCAACATGGTCAGTTTGCTTTCCCGACTTTTTGGATTTCACGACAACCGTAAGGAACCTCGATTTGAGCGACCGATCGCCCCGGCGCCCGATACCGAAACCATCCCCGCACCCTCGGAATCCTATGCTTCCACGCTGCAACCCCTGAAAAACTGGTGCCATCCGTTCAAGGGCAAAGGCGATCCACTGCAGCGACTGACCCACCTGGCCAAGGCCAACGCTGGTTACTATCCGATTGGCCGCAACGGCCTGTTTCACGGCGGCGTGCATTTCGACAGCGGTACTGCTGGCACCCTCGATCAATCCAGTGTGCACTGCCTGGCCGACGGTGAAGTGGTGGCCTACCGCATCGACACAAAATCGCCGACCACAGGCTACTTCGTCAAAGAAACCGTCGAAAAACCCTTCTCGCGCAATTTCGTCCTGGTGCGCCATCGCCTTCAGCCACCGAAGATCGATGGCAGCACGGACATTCCACCGAGCCTGACCTTCTACAGCCTCTACCTGCATTTGCAGGATTGGGCGAAGTATCAGCAAGACTCGACCATCGCACGCCCGGCATTCTGGCCCGAGCGCCGAACTTTTCGTGTTAAGCAGACGGCCAATGACATGCTCTCCGGCCAGCCTGAGCAGCGTGGCCTGAGCGTGCTCAACAGGTGGCATGGCCAGGTCATCGATTTTCTGCCGCGAGGCGCCGAGGTCACCATCAGCGGCACGGGAGAGTTCCGCAAGTTGGAGAGCAGTCTGGGACCGGCCAAGCTGCTCAACCCCGATGGCTCGATCAAGGGCTATCTCTCTACCCGAGTGCTCAGGCACCCGAATCTCGAAAAGACCCGCATCAGCTCGACGAAGAAGTTAGTCAACGTCCGCGCCGAACCGGTGATATCCGATCCTGACAACGTGATTTTTAATTTAGCGGCTGAATCAGAGGTCACGGTCAGTGGCGAAGGCGAGTTTCGCAAGCTCGAACGCATCAACCAGTATGTGCATTTTGATTCGCTGGACGGTGCCATTGAGCCGCTAGCGACAGATCAGGTAGTGGTGCTTGACGAGCCCGTGGCGATCAAGGCTGGAGACTTGATCGGCCATCTCGGCCTCTATCAGGATGGCGACGCGAATCAGCCGGAAAAAAAGCTGCACCTGGAAACCTTCAGTGGCGACGACGTCGAGGCGTTCATCGACGCCAGTCGGGCTTGGGCCCAACGCCTGCCGGAGAAAGACAGGACCTGGCTGAAGTTCGCCAAGGGCACACCCGTGGTGGCGCCTGAAGGAAATACCACCGCTGCACTATTGCAGGTGTCGAGTGCTTCCAGCCCGCTCAGTGCTGCCGATTTGCTGGTCCCCAAGAAGTTGCTCGATGATCTTCCGGCAGACCGAAAAATCCAGGTGCCCGCGACCCCGACGCGCAAAGCCCGCACTTGGTATCGCCTGGAAAATTTGCTCCACGACGCCGACAACCGTCTGCTCGATGGCTGGGTGTGTGAAGAGACAGGCGTAACATCTTGGGTCAGTCCGTGGGCTTGGGAAGGCTATGGCGTCATCATCGACTACAGCAGACCCAAACACTTGTTGGCCTCCTTTCTCAGCGCCATCAACGGTTTCAGCGACGCGCAACGCGAGCGTTATCGTCCCATTGCCGAAAAAGACGACAAGGGCCCGATGAAAAGCCGGTTGTACGCAATCATCGATCGCAACCGCGACGGCAAGATGACAGCCACTGAACTGCAAGCGGCCCTTGAGCGTCCGGCTCATGCGCAGTCGATTGCGCAAATGATCCTGTACAAGGAAAGCGAGTGGTTTCACCAGCCGAAGGTCTGGGACGCACTGGATGATTTGCTCGGTCATAGCGGCTCGACGCCGCATCTGCACTGGCTGGCGGAGAAGCAGCGGATTGCGCAGTTGGGGTGGTGGAGGGACGTCGCGGAAAAAGTGGGGTTGCCTTCTTGGGGGAGTGCGTATCACTTTCATCCGATTGGACTAGTAGGTCATTTCTCGTCAACTGAGTCTCTAGCGCTTAGTTCAGTGCAGTTGAAAAAGATATTTCCATTGGCTAGCGCGAGTGATATCGAGGTTGTGGTAGGGGAGATTAATGGCCGTCTGACTGAGTTCAAGTTGGACACTAGACTACGGCAATGTCATTTTTTTGCTCAAATCAAAGGAGAAGTAGGGCCATCGATGAAAGGTGTGTCTGAAAGCTGGGAATACTCGCCGGGAACCCTTAAATCATTTAGCTCTTATTATCGCACCCATCCAGAAGAGGCTGAGGAAGATGGATATGCTAAAAATACGCACGGAATAATAGTTCGTAGAGCGAATCAGCGCCGTATAGGGGTGAGGCATTTTCAGCGGCTTAATGGTAATAGAACATCGCACCCTGATGATGGGTATAACTTTCGTGGTCGAGGGTTGATACAAATTACCGGGTACGAGAAATATCATAATTTCATGGTCGATTACGGAAGGTACTGGGATGGTAGCGTGCCTGATACAGTTGAAAATCCAGATCTAATTAATAATCCGTCGACCGCTATTAGGAGTGCTTTGTGGTTTTGGTTGAAATATAAAGTATACAGTGCTGAGCGGGGGCTTGGTCTTGAAGATGTCAAGCGGGTTACAAAGGTAGTGAATGGAGGGAGTATGGGGCTTGAAGAGAGGGAAGCTGCATTTAAGTTAATTGAAGGTGTTTTGGCATGAACTTGAAAAAGCTCCTGCTCTGTTCTTTCTGGTTTGTATTTTTTGAGGGCGTTAGTGCAAATGAATCTAAAGATGGTTTGTGCGAGCCTGATGAAATCATGGTTGCGTCATGTAGATTGGACGAGAAAAAAAATAGAATTTTATCTTTTTGTGCTAGTGCTGATAGTAAGACGATATTTTATCGTTTTGGTACAGGTTCAACGATTGAGTTGATGAAAAATTTTTCAAGCGAAAATCCAGTTTTTCGGTGGGTAGATGCTGCGACATATACAACGTATTTTGGATTTAGGTCCTCAGGATATGCATATGTTTTTGGTGTTCCGCAAGAGACACTAGGGGCGAAGGCCTTTTTGGAGGTGACGAGCCTGAATAGGTCCGTGATGAGTCGTACATGCACTGATAATTCTTTTGGAAGAAAATCAATTATTAGCGAGGCGGTAAGAGAGATAGAGGATAGTGTAGTTAGAGGGGCCGATTTTTTATTTCCACCAGATAACATCATGTTGGATGAAAACTCTAAACTGAAACGAGAGTGAGTTAACCATGCCAATCAGACTGGATAAAATTCCTCCTCTCGCACTGCGCCCCCAACGACCTCGATTCTTACTCTGGCTCGGCATGTTGTTGCTGAGCTGTTTGCTGGGCGCAGGAACGACGCTGTTGTTCGGCGACGAAACATTACCCCAGCGACCTTCGGACTTCTGGCGCTTGGCCTTGGGCATTCCAATCCTGGGTTGGTGCATACTGGGTTTCGGGCGAGTGCTGTTACACGCGGGCGAACATGGTGCCGCCGATGGTTGGGACGAAGCTCGTGAAGAAGACCTGATCCGCAAAATTCGTCAGGGGCGTCGATCGCAGCAGGTGTTGGGCGTGAGCTTGCAGACTGCGCTTCGAGCACCTGAGGATGAACCGGCAATACAACTGGAGGCTCTGCTGAGTGGGGCGACGGTGCTGAAGTCACAAGCGTCCAGGATGGATGGAGCGACGCTTCGCCATAGTTGTTTATCTTGCGATGCAGATGAAAACCCGGAAGCGGTATTGCTGAGTATTTTGGCGCAGACGCTCGCCGACCTTGCACCCACTATGGCGCAGTTGCCTGGTAATCAACCTTTGGCGCTGTTGCTGGACGTCGATACCGGTTTGCCGCAGAAGCAATGGCGCCGAGTTTGGCAGCAGGCATGGCGCGAATCCGGCCTTCGCCAACCCATCAGTTCCGTCGATGGCAGCGGGCTGGCGGCACTGGACTATTGGCTCGACCAGCGTATTGGTGATCGAGCGATGCTGCTGGTGGTGGCCGTGCAGTTTGCGCCGCAGCAGCCTGAAGGCACGGCGGAAGCCGCCGTCGGGTTGTTGTTTGGCAACCGTCTGACGCAAACCACATTACCGCCAATTGCCTTTCTTCACCGCCCTGAGCAGGAGCGCAAGCCCACCGCCGATGACCTGCTTTACGCTACGCGCCAGGCGCTTGATTGGGTGCCGCTTGAATCGACATCAATCGAGCGGGTTTGGCGAGTGGGTATCGACGCGCGACGGGCTGCCGCCATTGCAGGCGTGTTGTCTGAAGTCGCCATGTCAGTCAATAGGCCGGGATTGTGCAACCTCGACGCAATGCTGGGTCATCCAGGCTGCGCTTCGCCTTGGCTAGCCGTCGCTGCCGGGGCGCAGGCGATTCAGCGCGGTGCCGGGCCGCAATTCATCTTCAGTGGCGGCGCGGCTGCGGCTGGTCTGTGGGGCACGGTGTTGATGCCTGCATCACCACTTTTGAACCAGGAGTCTTGAACGTAGTTCTGACGAGTGAGTTCTACCGCCAGCCAGATGAGCATCTCACCGTAAACCGTGTGCAAGCACTGAGAGTTTCAGCCAAGCACAGATCAAATGTGGGAGCGAGCTTGCTCGCGATTCGGTAGTCCATTCAACATCAATGTCGACTGGCATGACGCTATCGTCGGAACGCCGCCCGGAGCAAGCTCGCTCCCACTGGTTCGGCGGTGGGGTTTGTTTATGCGTGAATCAGAACTTAAACGCCTGCCGTCCTACCAGCAGCCATTTGCCGTTCTGCTTTTGCCAGATCTGGAAGTTTTCGATTTCCGTCGGCACCACCTCAGTGCCTTTGAGCGCTTGCGCCGAGAAGTGGTGACGGACCAGCGCGACATCGCCCGAGACGGTAATGGTCTGGTTTTGCATCTCAAGGGTCTTGAAGGCGCTTTTGCCGGTTTCGATGTCGGCGATGAACGCCTGCTTGTCCTGGATCTTGCCGCTGGAATGCCCGTAGGTCAGGTTCTCGGCGGTCAAGGCGTTCAGCTCCGGGATGTCTTTGTGCAGCATGGCCTGGGTCAGGTGGTCGACCGCCTGGGCCACGTCCTTGTCCGCGGCGGCCGGGGTGGCGGCGACGTAGCCGCTGAACAGGCACAGAAAACCAATCAGCACTGTTGCTTTTTTCATGGGTGTTTCCTTGTTGTTGTAGGGATAGCGCGACGACTGCTCGAGTATTCATCAGTCATCGTACAACGTAGCATGCGATGGAGGAAAAAAGCGAACTTGCCCGGTGACCGTACCTCGAAGTTAAAAGGGCGATGCCCTGACTTCGAGGTATTGCGCCATGCAGTCTGACCCGCGTTTACGGCACGACCTGACGTTGCTCATGGTGTTTCTGGTGATTGTCGTGGTGTCGGGTTTTGCTCCCCGCAGCCGGGTGGACTGGGCGCTGGAGAACCTGCTGGTGCTGTTGCTGGTGGGGACGCTGGTGGCGGTTTCACGGCGGTTCCGCTTGTCGGCGACGTCTATCACGCTGGTGTTTGCGTTTCTGTGCGTGCATGAACTGGGCGCCCACTACACCTATTCCCAGGTGCCTTACGAACAATGGTCTTCGGCGTGGTTGGGCTTCAGTTTCGACCGGGCGACAGGTGCTCATCGCAATCACTACGACCGCCTGGTACATCTGAGCTATGGGCTGCTGCTGGTTTATCCGGTGCGCGAAGTGCTGTGGCGGCTGACACCGCTGCGCGGGTTCTGGCTGTTTTTCGTGACCCTGAACATCATGCTGTCGACATCGGCCTTGTACGAGCTGATGGAATGGATCGGCGGGGCTTTCCTGGGCAAAGACACGGCGAAGGCCTTCGTCGGTGCGCAAAACGATCCCTGGGACTCGCAAAAGGACATGGCCATCGCGGTTGCCGGTGCGTTTGTCAGCCTGTTGCTGGTCTCTTTGCGGGGCATGGCGCAAAAGCAACCGGTGACGACTGCAAGGTGATCGGGTGGACGGCTTCGGCGGGGCAGCTGTCGCGGTCGGTTGATCGGTTCAGGTTTTGAGGTAGAGGTTGCCTGACAGGACGCCATCGCGAGCAAGCTCGCGATGGCAATAGCCCGGAAAACGCAGGACCAGCGGCCTAAAGATACTTATCGGTCACAGCCCCCTCCGATGCACTGGACACCGTCTTCGCATACTTGGCCAACACCCCGCGCGTATATTTGGATGGCGGCCGCACCCAGCGCGACTTGCGCTCGGCCAGCACGGCATCGGAGACATCCACCGTGATCAGCCGGGATTCAGCATCGATGATGATCCTGTCGCCATTCTCGACCAGCGCAATCGGTCCGCCCTCGAAGGCTTCCGGCGTGATGTGACCGACCACGAAACCGTGGGAACCGCCGGAAAAACGCCCGTCGGTGATCAGCGCCACCTCCTTGCCGAGGCCCTTGCCCATGACCGCCGACGTTGGCGACAGCATTTCGCGCATGCCCGGGCCACCCTTTGGCCCTTCGTAGCGGATCACGATCACTTCGCCGGGCTGGACTTCGCCATTGAGAATGCCGGCCAGCGCACCTTCTTCACCGTGATAGACCCGGGCCGTGCCTTCGAAGCGCAAGCCTTCCTTGCCGGTGATCTTGGCCACGGCGCCGGTGGGCGAGAGGTTGCCGCGCAGAATGACCAGATGGGAGTCCTTTTTGATCGGCTGGTCGAAAGGCCGGATCACGTCCTGGCCGGCCGGGTAGTCGGGCACGTTGGCCAGGTTTTCCGCCAGGGTCTGGCCGGTGACGGTCAGCACATCGCCGTGCAGCATCCCGGCATCGAGCATGCGCTTCATCAGTGGTTGAATGCCGCCGATGGCCACCAGCTCGCTCATCATGTATTTACCGCTGGGACGCAGGTCGGCGACCACCGGGGAGATCTTGCCCAGTTCGACGAAGTCATCCAGGGTCAGTTCGACATCCACCGCATTGGCCATGGCCAGCAGATGCAGCACGGCGTTGGTCGAGCCGGCGAGGGCAATCACCACGCGAATGGCGTTCTCGAAGGCTTTGCGGGTCATGATGTCGCGAGGCTTGAGGTCAAGCTTGAGCAACTCCATGACCTGCTGGCCGGCGCGGAAACTGTCCGACGCCTTGTCGGCGCCAATAGCGTCCTGGGAGCTGGAACCAGGCAGGCTCATGCCCAAGGCTTCAATGGCCGAGGCCATGGTGTTGGCGGTGTACATGCCGCCACAGGAACCGGGACCGGGAATCGCCACTTCCTCGATCTGCTTGACCTGAATCTCGTTGATGTCGCCCCGTGCGTGCTGGCCCACGGCCTCGAACACGGAAATGATGTCGGTGTGGCCTGCCCCCGGCTGGATGGTGCCGCCATAGACAAAGATCGATGGTCGGTTCAGCCGCGCCATGCCGATCAGGCACCCCGGCATGTTCTTGTCACAGCCGCCGATGGTCACCAGGCCGTCGAAACCTTCGCAACCGGTGACCACTTCGATGGAGTCGGCGATCACCTCGCGGGACACCAGCGAATACTTCATGCCTTCGGTGCCGTTGGCGATGCCGTCGGAAATGGTGATGGTGTTGAAGATCACGCCCTTGGCACCGGCGGCATTCGCGCCTTTTTCGGCTTCGAGCGCCAGCTTGTCGATGTGCATGTTGCAGGGCGTGACCATGGCCCAGGTCGAGGCGATGCCGATCTGCGGTTTCGTGAAGTCTGCATCGGTAAAGCCCACGGCCCGCAGCATGGCGCGTGCCGGTGCGGCTTCCACGCCGTCGATCACCTGAGAGGAGTACTTGCGCAGATCGTCTTTGTCGCTCATGACCGCTCCTATCGCTGATGGCTGTTGCTCACACACTCGTTGAGAAAAACAGGATGAGTATAGAAGGCCGTGCGCCCAGGCCCGGACTAACCGGTCGGGAACAGACGCGCGGGTAAGCCTTGTCGTGATATTCTTCGCGACAACTTGGTTTGATCTATTCAGTTTTCCTGTCCTTGAGACGGGCGAGCAGAATCACTGTCGCTCAAGTAGCTGAAGCCAATAAAGATAAAAAGTCAGTTCAGAAGGGACATTAAAGTGGGGTCGATGCGGTTCGTCGGCCTTGTGTGCCCACCCCGCAATCCTTGAGTGCCGCACCCGTGACTGCCGTGAAACACGGGGCTGTGCGCATGAGGATGGAAGGGCGGATGGCGTTTTATCATAGGTGCTACAGATGTTTAAGAAAGTGAACACAGCCCTGCTGGGGCTGGCCTTGTCGTTGGGGATGACGACAGCCCAGGCCGAAGAAGCCAAGAAAGTCGACGTACTGCTGATCGGCGGCGGCATCATGAGCGCGACCCTGGGTGTGTGGCTCAATGAGCTGGAACCCGGCACTTCGATGGAAATGATCGAGCGCCTCGACGGCGTCGCCCAGGAAAGCTCCAACGGCTGGAACAACGCCGGTACCGGTCACTCCGCCCTGGCCGAGCTGAACTACACCCCTGAAGACGAGAACGGCAAGGTTTCGATCCCGAAGGCCGTTGAAATCAACGAAGCGTTCCAGATCTCCCGTCAGTTCTGGGCCTGGCAGGTTCAGCAAGGCGTGCTGAAGAACCCGCGTTCGTTCATCAACTCCACACCGCACATGAGCTTCGTGTGGGGCGATGACAACATCAAGTTCCTGAAAAAACGCTACGAAGCCCTGCAAGCGAGCCCGCTGTTCGCTGGCATGCAGTACTCCGAAGACCCGGCTGTGATCAAGCAGTGGGTGCCGCTGATGATGGAAGGGCGTGACCCGAGCCAGAAGATCGCGGCCACCTGGAGCCCGCTGGGTACCGACGTGAACTTCGGCGAAATCACCCGCCAGTTCGTTGCGCACCTGCAAACCACGCCGAAGTTCGACTTGAAGCTGTCCAGCGAAGTACAGGACATTAGCCGGAACGAAGATGGCAGCTGGCGTGTCAGCTACAAAAACCTGAAAGACGGCAGCAAGACCGAAACCGACGCCAAGTTCGTGTTCATCGGCGCCGGCGGCGGTGCCCTGCACCTGTTGCAGAAGTCCGGCATTCCTGAAGCCAAGGAATACGCAGGCTTCCCGGTAGGCGGCTCGTTCCTGGTGACCGAGAACCCGACCATTGCCGAGCAACACCTGGCCAAGGCCTACGGCAAAGCCTCCGTTGGTGCGCCACCGATGTCGGTTCCGCACCTGGACACCCGCGTGCTGGACGGCAAGCGCGTGATCTTGTTTGGCCCGTTCGCGACCTTCAGCACCAAGTTCCTGAAAGAAGGTTCGTATCTGGACCTGCTGACCACCACGACCACCCACAACGTGTGGCCAATGACCAAGGTCGGCATCAAGGAATACCCGCTGGTCGAGTACCTGGCAGGCCAGTTGATGCTGTCTGACGAAGACCGCCTCAACGCCCTGAAGGAATACTTCCCGAACGCCAAGGCTGTAGACTGGCGCCTGTGGCAGGCCGGCCAGCGCGTGCAGATCATCAAGCGTGACGAAGCCGCCGGTGGCGTGCTGAAACTGGGCACCGAAATCGTCGCTTCGCAAGACGGCAGCATCGCCGGCCTGCTGGGCGCCTCCCCAGGCGCATCGACCGCCGCACCGATCATGCTGACCGTGCTGCAGAAAGTGTTCAAGGACAAGGTCGCGACCCCTGAGTGGCAGGCAAAACTGCACCAGATCGTACCGAGCTACGGCACCCAGCTGAACGCCAGCCCCGAGAAGGTTGCTGAAGAATGGGCCTACACCGCCAAGGTGCTGGAACTGACTCCGCCGCCAGCGGTGATTGCGCCGGCTGTGAAGCCAGTGACTGTCGATACGGATGCGAAAGCGCCGAAGGCTAATGCTGCGAGTGATATGGCTCTCTAATTAGACTGCCGGATCAAAAAAGCCCACTGAACCAGAGACGGTCAGTGGGTTTTTTTGCTCTCGGATCCCTTGAAATACCCCTGACTCCCTGTAGGAGCGAGCCTGCTCGCGAAAAACGCCAGGACAACGCGGTCACTCAGGCAGCACGCGGTATCGTTGACGTCCATCGCGAGCAAGCTCGCTCCTACAAGCTGGCGTTTATGCAATTTGGACAGACCATTGCCTTGGCGGCAGCAGGCGAGGGCAGTTTTTAGACTGATGTGAAAAAGCCCACTGAACCGGCGACGGTCAGTGGGCTTTTATGTGGGTGACGCACAAACAACTCTTTGAACCTGGAGTGTCTACGCCGGCCATATCAGGAGTTCCTGTCATCAATTGTCAAGTCACTGACGCTCAATGAGAAGCAGGCACTTTGGCCCTGACGATACTGGTTTGTTTTCCGACCTCGGTAAGGCGAAACCGTAAGCCTGATACCTCTCCGCCCTGGCGGGAATTTGTAGGAGCGAGCTGGCTCGCGATGGACTCAAGTGCGCCGCGTTTAGTCAGTAAGCACGCGTTTTCGTTAACGACCATCGCGAACAAGCTCGCTCCCACAGTCAGTTGCATCTCGATAAAACAAATCATAGAGAGAGCGCAGAATGAAGTTCAGTTTTGTAGACAGCAGCCAGCCGAGCCGCCGGCGGGTTTTACGCGATGCTTTCACTTTGGCTTTGACGGCCTCGCCGTTGGCAAGCCTGGCCAGGGCAGCCGACGAATCCGCAGCCGCCAGCGAATCCGTCGAAGACGTGACCTTTGCCGCAGGCCCACGACCGCTGGTGCAATACCCGCAAAAACGCCCGTTGACCCTGGTGACTACTCGGCCGCCGCATCTGGAGACGCCGTTCTCGGTCTTCAACGAAGGACCGATCACGCCCAATGACGCCTTTTTCGTGCGTTACCACCTGGCCAATTTCCCGACCAGCATCGATCCGGACAGTTACCGCCTGACGATCAAGGGCTCGGTCGACACACCGCTGTCGCTTTCCCTTGCCGAGCTCAAAACCATCGCCGTACCGGTAGAAGTGGTGGCCGTCAATCAGTGTTCGGGTAACAGCCGTGGCTTCTCGATGCCACGCGTGTTCGGTGCGCAGTTAGGCAATGGTTCCATGGGCAATGCGCGCTGGGTGGGCGTGCCGCTCAAGGCGGTATTGGAAAAGGCCGGCGTGAAAGCCGAGGCCCGGCAAGTGACCTTCCGTGGGCTCGATAAGCCGGTGTTGCCAAGCACGCCGGAGTTCATCAAGGCGCTGGACATCAGCCATGCCATGGACGGCGAGCCCATGATCGCGTGGTCGATGAATGGCACCGACCTGCCATTTCTCAACGGATACCCGATTCGTCTGGTGGTGCCAGGCTACTTCGGCACCTTCTGGGTCAAGCACCTGAGTGAGATCGAAGTCGTCGACCACACCTACGACGGTTTCTTCATGGCCAAGGGTTACCGGGTTCCGGATAACGATTGCTTCTGCATTGCCCCAGGCACCACGGCCGCGAAAACCCAGCCGATTTCCAGATTGCCGGTACGCAGCTTCATCACCAGCGTTAAACACGGCGATGTATTGCCGCTGAACAAAAGCGTGGTGCTCAAGGGCATCGCGTTCGACGGTGGCGTTGGGGTCAACAAGGTGGAGGTGTCGATCGACGGCGGAAAAACCTGGCGTGAATCCACGCTCGGGCAGGACCTTGGCCGTTACTCCTTCCGTGAGTGGACACTGCCGATCACCTTTACCGGCAAGGGCGCCACACCGTTGATGGTGCGGGCCAGCAACAGTGCTGGCGAGACGCAACCGCTGCAGGCTGACTGGAACCCAGCGGGCTACCGCCGCCACGTCGTCGAAACCACCCACGTGACCGTCGCCTGAGGAGGGCCGCATGAAACTTGTGAAATGCATGACCGCCTTGTTCTGCGCGGCTCAGGTTTGTCTGGCGACCCTGGCTGGCGCTGCGCCGCTGTCCATCACGCTGCCGCCTGAAACGGCTGCGTTCAAGCCCAGCACGATGCCTGGCTACGCTTTGGCGCAGCAGAAGTGTTCCGTCTGCCATTCGGCCGACTACATCAACTTCCAGCCGCCTGGTATGAGCCTGGCGCAGTGGACCGCTGAAGCGGGCAAGATGCAGCACGTGTACGGCGCTCCGATCAGCGACCAGGATGTGAGTGTTATCGGCGCTTACCTGGCGGTGACCTACGGCAGTGCGAAGGCCAATGATGCCGATGTTCTGGCGGCCTCGAACGCCCCGGCGGTCCAGCTTCCGGCGGTGGCTGGGGCTGGGGCAAAAGTCGACGCCAAGGCTTTGCTGCAGAACAACGCCTGCCTGTCCTGTCACGCGACCGATCACAAAGTGGTAGGCCCTGCCTACCGCGATGTGGCGGTCAAATATGCCAAGGACCCGCAGGCAATGGACAGGCTTATGTCCAGTATCCAGCACGGTGGCAGCGGCAAGTGGGGGGATGTGCCCATGCCGCCGTTCGCGCAGTTGAGCCCTGACGACCTGAAAAGCCTGGCGACTTTTATTCTGCAACAGTAAGTCAGTCTCAGCCTGATGCAAAAAGCCCGCTGAACCGGCGACGGTCAGCGGGCTTTCTTGTGGGCGCTGGTTTATTCAAGACATCGAGGAGTGGGTTGCACTGAAGCGCTTGAGAATGTCCTGGTACATTTTCGTCCGTCGATGACCTTGGCCATATCCGCCCGCAGCAGCGACGGTGCCAGACTGGACGTGGTCCAGGTACTTGAAGATTTTGCCGGGCGAAAGGAACACGACTTTGTAGCCCAGCCGGATCACGCGGTCTTGCAGTTCATAACCGGGCACACGGTCATCGATCTGAAAATGCAAACCCTGCTGCTTCATCAGTCTGCCATTCCATAGCGTGCAAAAGCTTTTCAAGTGGGTTTCCCGGTAGGGTTTCGGCTCCTTCGAGCGCAGGCCAAGCGATTGCTTCAGGCGTCGGTAGTGGTGCTTGATCAGGCGTGAAGTGAAGCGCCAAACGGTCCTTGGCAGTCCGCGGTTGAGTTGCTCCGTGCAACCGACCGCGATGACGTTTTGATCCTTGCTGCAGTGGTCCATCATCATCGCAAAGATATTTGCATCGAAGACAAACGTGTCGGTGTGCATCAGGAACAGGTAGTCGGTATTGACCCTGGCCAGCGCCATGTCCAGCGCTTTGCCATGGGCGATGTGCCCCGGTTCTTTGGTGGGGGCATCGCGTTCGATCAGGTTGATCCAGTCGAGCGAGCGCAAATATTCGACGCTGGCGTCCGCCGAACCGTTATCGACCACCCAGACCGCAATGCCTGATTTTTGGACATGCTCCTGCAACAGTTCCAGGCAGATCCTGGTGAGCTCCGGGGTTTTGTAATTAACCAGAACGATGCTGAACGGTGGCTTGTTGTTTGTATCGACACTACCCATCTTCGAAATGCTCGACGACTCAAAAGAGTCGAAGACTAAAGGGGCAACCTTAGCTCAAGCTTAATTTCTCCTGGGCGACACAGGCGCTGGCTATCGCTGCCTGACGCCTTCGTTCGCCACTGCGGATGTAGCGGACGATCAGCACACCCCCGGGTGAACTGATCGAATTCACCAGGGTGAAGGCTGACGCTTGTGCGTTGTCGTCGAACAGGCGCTTGCCGCGCCCCAGCAGGATGGGATGAATCATCAGCCGCATCTCGTCCACCAGGCCGGCGGCAAGCAGTTGGCGCACCAGATCGCCGCTGCCTTGGGTCAGTAGCCGAGGGCCGTCCGAGACCGCTCCCTGAAAGGTAGTCGAACCAGACGCTGGGAAATCGACAACAGAATGCGCGGTCCATATTCGACTAACGTCGTATGGTGATCTGTCTTGATGAATGTTAAGCGGCGTTTGTCTTGAAAGTGCAATTGCAAATTTGTATCATTCGTTTTCAATTCAGCGAAGCAGGGAACGCAGCGCCAAAACAATAATAAGGTCAAGGCAATGCTCAAAATGCTTCTCGTGTACGGTCATCTGCTCGCTACGTGTATTGCCCTGGGGAGGGTGTTGCAGGCGGATCACAAGCTTTGGAGTTGGCGCAAGGAAGTACTGGACCAGGCGAGGCTTGAATACCTCGATGAAACTCAGAAGATCGTCAGCCTTTCACTGCTGGCCCTTTGGGTAAGTGGACTGTTGCTGGTGCTTCAGGGTTACCTCAATGAAGGCGACGCGTATCTGCTCAATCAGAAACTCTGGGCCAAGGTGACGGTCGTCGCGCTGCTAAGCCTCAACGGTGCACTATTGCATCGAGTCGGGTTCCCGCTGCTGCAGAAGGCTCCATTCGTCGCACTGCGCAGTGCAGGCCGCACGCGGCTTGCCTTGTTGGGGGCGCTTTCCATGAGCGGTTGGCTATTCGCCGCTTTTCTGGGCGTGGCTCGAGCCTGGAATCACGTGTTGCCTTACCTGCATGTGATGGGCGCATTCGTCGCATTCTCGTTTTTGGCCTGTTGCGTGGCACTGGCAGTTGCCGGCAGGGCGGGCAGTGTCGGTGCGCAAAAAAACTCGGTACCGGGGTAGCGATCCATTCCTGTAAATTCGGGCCAGCTTCATTGCGCGGGAAAAGTTCCCGTGCATAAGATTCGGGCGAAACCGTAAGACCGACGAATTGCTCCCAGGCTGCTCCCGGATTGCAACGGGTATTGCGTTGGCGCGGCCTCGGTGAATTCATGGGATTATTTCCCACGCGGCTATACTGGGTTTATCTACCCAGGAATTCGCTGAATGCAATCGTCAACGCTGCCCACCTCGCTCCTTAAAGCCTTGCGACATGTCATGCGGCCGCTGGTGCGCCTGATGCTGCGCAAAGGTGTCACCTACCTGGTGTTTGCCGACCTGCTCAAGGAGGTTTTCGTCGAAGTGGCGGACCGTGAGTTCCGCCTGGGCGAGAAGGCACCGACCGATAGCCGCATCAGCCTGCTCACCGGCGTGCACCGCAAAGATGTACGCCGCTTGCGCAATGCCGGTGATCCGGCTGCTTCCACGCTTCCGGAAAACATCACGTTCGGTGCGCAATTGGTCAACGCCTGGGCCAGCGCGCCCTTCTGCAACGACGCCGGCCAGCCACTGCCGTTGCCTCGATTGGCCAGTGTCGGCGGCGACCGCTCCTTTGATGCCTTGGTGGCGAAGGTCAGCACGGATATCAGAGCGCGGGTGGTGTTGGACGAGTGGCTGCGCCTGGGGATCGTGCGCCTTGACGAACAAGAGCGCGTGCACCTTGAAGCCCAGGCCTTCGTGCCGCAAAAGGGCTTCGATGAGAAAGCGGCTTACCTGGGGCACAATCTGCACGATCATGCTTGCGCTGCGGTTCACAACCTGAGCAGCGAAACCCCGGCCTTTTTTGAACGCAGCGTCCACTATGACGCACTGGCTCCGATGAGCGTCGAGGCGTTACGTGAGGCCGTGGCCAGCGAGGGTATGCAGGCCCTGTTGAGCTTCAACCGACTCGCCGCCGAACTGGAGTTCCGGGACCTGCCCAGCCTTGAACCGCGCCAGCGCATCACAGTCGGCTTGTACTTCTACACTGAAGCTTCCGATCCCAATTCGCCAATAGCCCCTGAACTATGACTGTCAAATTGCGCCTGATTCGTGCAATCGCCCTCGTTCTGGGCCTCGGGCTTGCAAGTGTGTTGCAAGCCGCCCCAGCCTGTGTCAGCCAGAATGATGCGGGCACCAGCGAAGTGCCGGTCATTCAGGCACCTGGTGGCACCGGCGGCACGGGCGCAATACCTGGCGGCATGGGCGGTACCGGCATCGACACCGACAACGGCGGAATCGGTGGTACTGGAGCACCTCTGAAAAAGCGTCCTGGCGGCATTGGCGGCACCGGTGCCGTTGCAGGCGGAGTGGGTGGCACGGGTATCAGCAGCGATAATGGCGGAATCGGTGGCACCGGCATTGTCGGCACCATCACCGGGTTCGCCTCGATCTGCGTCAACGGTGTGGAAGTGCACTTCAACAAAAACGTTCCTGTCAGCGAGAACGGCATCGCCAGCTCCAGTGCCCGCCTGGCGGTAGGCCAAGTGGTTGCCGTGGAAGCGTTCAATTCCCGGCGCGGTCTGGAGGCCGGGCGCATTTCTATCCTGCACGCCTACGAAGGCCCTTTGACAGCTCTGCCGCGCGACTCCATGCCGATGCGCGTCATGGGGCAACCGGTACGCCTGGCCACTGGTGCTCAGGTCGCTGCCGGCCTGCGTCCGGGGGATCCGGTGCGGGTCAGCGGGCTGCGCGATGCTCGTGGCGAAGTGGTGGCCAGTCGCATCGACCGGGCGCCCGGTCTCAAGGAGGCCAGTGCTATCGGCCCAGTGGATCGCAGTGGTTATCTCCAGGGGCTCAAGCTCAGCAATCGCCCAGGTCCGGCGCAGGAGATGCTGGTGCGTGGCCATTGGTCCGGCCGCGAGCTGGACGTGAGCCAAAGCCGCCCCGACCCGAGCCTGCCGTTCATTGGCCGGGCACACAATGCGCTGATCGAGGGTCTGGTGCAGAGCCGGCAGGACCGCCATTTGGTGGTGGGCGGCATTAATGTGACGCTGGTGCGCGACACCGTGTTTGTCGGTGTGCAGGCTTCGGAGCTGGCGCCGGATCGACGGGTGCGGATCAACGGCGTGTTCACCGGTGCGCGGGAGGTGCAGGCAACGCGTATTGAATTGCCCCGCGATCGCTCCGATTCGCCAGCGAGCAACCGGCACGGACGACACGGCACCGGTGGGCAAGATACCGACGACTCAATTGGCTCGGGCAACTCGATCGACTCAAGTGGCTCCGACAACTCTGACAGCTCGGAGAGTTCAGGTCGCTCGGACGGTGACAGGAGCGGCCGCTCCGAGAGCGAGGGCCGCGTTGTCGACGATACTCGCCACGTGGGGAGCGACAGTCATGGCGGTGGCGACAAGATTGAACGCATGGACGTGGACAAGTCCGGCAAGTCAGAGCGAGTCGAGAGGGTCGAGCAATCCGGCAAAGTGGAGAGGGCAGAGAAGGTAGAGAAAGTCGAACGTCCGGAGAAAGTCGAGAAAGTTGATCGGCCAGAAAAGGTTGAGAAGATAGACAAAGTTGATCGGCCAGAAAAAGTTGAGAAGGTCGAAAAAGTTGAGAAGGTCGAAAAAGTCGAGCCGGTTGAAAAAGTCGATCGCTCCGGCAAGTCGGGTTAAGCAGTGCAGTCATGATGCACTTTCGTCATAAGTAACTAGGCTGGGTAAGTCACGCAACAAAACATGCGTGTGAACTTCGATGACGTCAGACACGAGGTGAACATGGATCCCAAGCGCATCCTGCTCATCGGTTGGCTTGCCAGCGTGGCCTTGCCGGCCTTGGCCGATACCTTTACGACCTCGATCGGAACCGACTACTCACGAGGCGACTATGGCACCGGTACGACTTCCGAAACATGGTACGTCCCGCTGGTGGGCAGATACGAAACCGGCCCCATGACCTACAAGCTCACCGTGCCCTGGCTACGCATCACCAATCCTTCGGTCGGCCCTGACGGCGAGCCGCTGCCCGGTGGCTGCGGCAAGGTGGAAAGCGGTCTGGGCGACACCGTTGCCGGTGCCGACTATGCCGTGCTGGACGGCAGCGTTGGCGGGCTGTTCGTGGACCTGATCGGCAAGGTCAAGTTGCCAACCGCCGACGAAGACGAGTGCCTGGGCACCGGCAAAACCGACTATTCCGCCCAGGTCGATGTCGCCAAAGCCTTCGGTCCTGTGACCGGGTTCGCGACCCTGGGCTGGAAAAAGTTCGGCGACCCGTCGGGCTCCGACTTCGACAACCCGATATTCGCCGGTCTGGGCTTTGCCATGCCCGTGTTCGTGCGCACCACGGCGGGCGTGTCCTACGACTGGCGGCAGAAGGTCGTTTCCACGGGTGACGAAATCAAGGAACTGACGCTCTTCCTCACGCACAAGCTCAATCAGGAATGGAAGTTTCAGTTGTATGCCGTCAAGGGCTTTTCCGACGCCAGCCCGGACGGCGAGGCCGGGCTGTTGCTCAGCCACGCTTTCTGATTCCTGGCCGTTGCCTGCCAGGTTACTTGCAGCGTTGATGCCGCTTCACCGTCTCGACAAAGGCCCTTGCCTCACCCCCGGGCGTTTTGCAGTTCAGTTTTTCTTCTTGATCAGTTTATTGATGTAGTACTTCAGGCTCAAACGATCCTTGGGCCTTGGCTTGTAGTGGGTTTTGTTTCTTTGTGCCGGATCGATCACCATGGTTCCCGCGGTGTAGTAATAAAGCGCGATAGACCTGCGGGTGATGTGTTCCGGAGTCGTTAAAGGCTCTGGGTGCCCATGATTGCTGTCCTTGTCTGTGTTGAAAATGACACAGCGATTGTAAATTGGCAGGACTTTTTTAAGGCATGTTTTCATGCCGACATCCCAAAGCTCAAGATTGCCGCCGTATTCCTCTTGCCAGTCTTCATTCAGATAAATGATGATATTCAGTCTGCGTTCAAGATTAAGCTTTTTGTTGAGTCGGAAGTCCGAGTGCACCCCTAGGAAACCACCGCTTTTCGTTTCGTGCAGGCCGCCACCGGTAAAGTAGGGGTCGGGTATCAAACCTTCGATGCCTGTGAGCTTCTCAAGAAACTGCAACATGGGGGCCGAGTTGAACGCGTTGAAAACTGTCTTCAAATAGGGGTCGCATTCGTTGGGACTGATTTGACGTTTCCGTTGACCTTTATAGCCGCGCTCGTAGAGCATTTCGTTGTTGGTTGGCTCGACCGGGAAATGCGAGCAGATGCTCGCAATCAGGTCTTCGTGCAAGAAGTTGTCGATGACTATGTGCGGAAATGGCGTAGCCTGAACATAGCTGTCGGTCAATGAGGCACCAAAGGCGCTGGCGGCATTTTGGTCGAAATCAAGCTCCGGGGACAGGGTGATAGGTAGTGCCTGAGTGATGGGTGCCATTACCGCTCCAATGACCTGATATAAAAACCTGTGGGTGACTTCATGCAGCGTTGAATGCACTGCTTGTTGCGTCTATTCGCAACTCAATTTGTTCTGTCGTCCTTGTTCAAACGCTTAAGGATGTTGTTGTACATTTTGGTTCGTCTATGATTTTTAGCATAGCCGCCAACCGCTGCTACAGTGCCGGACTGAATGTGATCCAGATAGCTGAAAATTTTACGCGGTGATAGCATTTCAACGACATAACCCAGTTCGGTCATGCGGTCCTGAAGCGTATAGCCTGGCACGCGATCATCCATCGAAAAGTGCATGTTGTGCTGCTTTACAAGTTTGCAGTTCCACAATGTGCAGAAACTTTTCAAGTAGACTTCTTTGTACGGCTTTGGTTCTCTGGAACGCAATCCCATGGAGATTTTCAGGCGTCTGAAGTGATGCTTGAAAAGTCGTGAGCTATAGCGCCAGACAGTTCTTGCGGTGCCGCGGTTAATTTGCTCGACACAACCGACGGCCACGACTTTTGGGTTCTTCAAGCATTTATTCAGCATCATCGGAAAAACATTCTTGTCGAAAACAAATGTATCAGTGTGCATCAGGAATAAATAATCGGTGTCAATTCGCTCGAGAACCAGGTCAAGTGCCTTGCCATGGGCAATATGGCCCGCTTCTGGTTCAGAAACAGAGCGTTCAATCAAATTGATCCAGTCAAGCGTTCGTAAGTACTCAGTGCTCTCATCGGCAGAATAGTTGTCAACCACCCATACCGGGACGCTGTTGCTGCCAAAATGCTGGTGTAATAAGTCCAGGCATATCTTGGTGATTTCAGGTGTTTTGTAATTTACTATAACTACGCTGAAGGTTTTGGAGTTTTCAGTTAGTAAATCAGGGTTGTTCATCGTTCAGGTGCTCAATGTTATTCTATTTAATTGTATGGATTAACTTGTATACAATTTTTTCTTGTTTGCCGCGCAAAATCTTGCATGGCCATAGAGCACAGTTTGTTAAGTCGCTTTGTCATGCATAATAACCACGGGCTGCTCAGACCCGATGGAGAGCGGTAGAAGCGGACTTCATCGTATAAGGATCTGCTCTGCAGGTAAACATTTTGACTTGATTCGTTACATCAGGAGGCTGGTCGGGCCAGCATCCCGGGACGGTGTGAACTGCTCTTGCGCAAGGCATTCAGGCAATTTGTTACGACATGTGGTGTGCCAGCACGTTCTGCAATTCACTGCTTGTAGCCAATCTGCCGCAACAGGTTCTTGCGCCACAGGATGTCTTCATCGCCTTCGATGTCATTGGCACAAAAGCCATCCACTACGCCAAGGATCGCTCGTCCTTGCTGCGTCTCAGCGAGAATCACTTCGGTTGGATTGGCTGTTGCACAAAAAATACGGCATACCTCTGGAACCATTTTGATGGTGTTCAACACGTTCAGCGGATAGAAACCGTCGCCCAGGAAAATGATGAAACTATGGCCGGCGGCGATGGCTTTCGCATTTTTCTGTGCAAGTTCAATCATTGAGCTATCGGTGCCAGACCATCGCACCAGGCATTGACCAGAGGCTTCACAAAAGGCCACGCCAAACTGGATACCTGGCACGGTATTGACCAGCGCTTCGTGGATGTCTTCGACGGACTTGATGAAGTGCGTCTGGCCCAGAATGAAGTTCGTCGCATCCGGCTTTTCGATTTTCAACGTGATGAGTTGCATCTCAAACGCCTCCTTTCACGATGTTGCCAGGAGAGCCTGGCCACAAATCAAGCATAGCTACTCATTGGTTATTGCTGCGTCCTCTGTCTGTTTTTGGCCAATTGCTCAACGCGTGCCTTGGACCTGATATGTGGTCGTTGACACTTGGGCTGAGGGTACTAATCTAAGGTGTGTGGGAATATTTCCCACGCATAGATACCAGCTGGCTTTGAGGGACCGTACGGATACCGCAGTGGCTCGCTATTGCTGCAGATTGATGGCCGTGCCGGTTGGCGGGCCGCTCCAATGGGCGGCCGTGAACTCACTGGACATTGCGTTCGATACGGAGGTGACAACGCAACTCCAATCGGAGGTGCATCATGCTGCTCAAGAAATGTTTGTTGGCTCTGGCAATAGGCGGGGTCCTGTCTGCATCGACTGTCCTGGTGCCCGATTACATCAGTAGTTTCTCCAGCGTGTATGCCAAAGATGGCGGCAGCGGCGGCGGCGGCGGTGGTGGTAGCGGCGGAGGCGGTGGCGGTCACGGCGGTGGCGGCGGTTCCGGAGGCGGTGGTCACGGTGGTGGCGGTGGCTCCGGAGGCGGCGGTCACGGTGGCGACGGCGGCGGAGGCGGCCACGGTGGAGGCTCCGGAGGCGGTGGTCACGGTGGTCACGGCGGAGGAGAGGGTGGCGATCATGGTGGTGACGGCCACGACGGTGACGGTCGTGGAGGCCCGGGGCGCGGCGACGCTGACCATGGTGGTATAGCCGGGAACAAAGGCCCGGGCAATGCGCATGACAACGCCAAAGACAATGATAACGATGCCGCAGATGCTGCCAGGGATGCAGCCAGGGCTGATGCCAATGCTGCCCGCGACACTGCTCGGGCTGATGCAGATGCAGCCCGGGATGCGGCAAAAGCGACTGCGGATGCCGCCCGTGACGCCGCCAGGGCTGAGGCGGATGCAGCCCGGGATGCCGCAAGAGCTGCTGGCGTATCGCGCGCAGAAGCGGATGCAGCCAGAGACGCTGCCCGGGCCGCTGCGGATGCAGCCAGGGACGCTGCCAAGGCCGAGGCAGATGCAGCCAGAGATGCTGCCCGGGCTACCGCGGATGCAGCCAGGGACGCAGCCAAGGCTGAGGCGAACGCAGCCAGAGAGGCTGCCAAAGCTGAGGCAAGGGCGGTCAGAGAGGATGTAGCGGATGCACCGGATGCACCGGATGCACCGGATGCGCCAGACGCGCCGGATTTCGACACGGTTGAGGTGCAAAACTAGGCCTGCATGTTCGGCGTTGAACACGGCAGGCATACCGTAGAAAACGTCCCGGGAGTTTGAAGGACGTATCGGCAACGAGTCGCAAGCCCCGAAGCATCGTGGGGTTTGCGACAGGTTTCGGCTATCGAGCCAAAGCAAGCATTTCTACAGTCAGATCGCCCGCTGATTCACGCGCTGACTCAGTTCCTGCGCGGACTCTTTGCGCTCCGAGTAGCGGTCAACCAGATCGGGGCGATCCCGCAGCAGCAGGGTAAATTTCACCAGTTCCTCCATGACGTCCACCACCCTGTCATACAACGACGAGGGTTTCATGCGATTGGTGTCGTCAAACTCCAGAAAAGCCTTTGGCACGGAGGATTGATTGGGGATGGTGAACATGCGCATCCAGCGCCCCAGCACACGAAGCTGATTCACCACATTGAAGGACTGGGAACCGCCGCAGACTTGCATGACCGCGAGGGTTTTCCCTTGGGTTGGGCGAACCGCCCCCAACGCCAACGGCACCCAGTCGATTTGCGCCTTGAACACCGCAGACATGGAGCCGTGGCGCTCCGGCGAGCACCAGACCTGTCCTTCGGACCATTGCATCAGTTCGAGCAACTCCTGGACTTTCGGGTGATCGGAGGGCGCGTCGTCCGGTAGCGGCAGGCCTGACGGGTTGAAGATCCGTGTCTCGGCGCCAAAGTGTTCGAGTAACCGGGCTGCTTCCTCGACCAGCAGGCGACTGAACGACCGCGCACGAGTCGAACCGTATAGCAACAGGATGCGCGGTTTGTGCTGGTCGTCGCGCCCACTGTCGATGGGCTGGGTCAGTGATGTGTCGAGATTGGGCAGGGGATGGGTCATGGGGGCTCCGGTCATAGCGTGCCGATGCGGTCGAGTTCTCGCTTCAGCGCATCGCGGTCGAGTTGTGCAAAAGGCAGGTCGAGGAATGCCCGGCAGCGAGTTTCGATGCGCGCCAGGGTCGAGTGGAACGCCGCCGATACCGTCGCTTCATCCCCCTTTATGTCCGATGGGTCTTCCAGGCCCCAATGAGCTTTCAACGCCGGCCCGAAGTACACGGGGCACGTCTCACCAGCGGCCTTGTCGCAGACCGTGATGACGATGTCCGGCGGGTTGGCTTCGAAAGCCTCATTGCCTTTGCTGCTCAAGCCGTCGATGGCGATGCCGGCTTCTTGCAACGTGCTCAGGCTGCGGGGCAGCACCTGTCCCTTGGGGAAGCTGCCGGCACTGATCGCCTCAAAACCTTGCGGGGCGAGATGGTTGAACATGGCTTCGGACAGGATGCTGCGACAGCTATTGGCGGTACACATAAACAGAACGCGCATGGTGATTCCTCTTTGCAGTCGCACAGGGCTAAACGCTCAGGCGCAGGGCCAGGGCAGACAAGGTGATGAACAGAATCGGCAGCGTCAGTACCACGCCGACCTTGAAGTAGTAACCCCAGGTTATGCGGATGCCTTTGCGCTCCAGCACATGCAGCCAGAGCAAGGTGGCAAGACTGCCGATGGGGGTGATTTTGGGGCCGAGATCAGAGCCGATGACATTGGCGTAGATCATGGCTTCACGCACTACACCGGTGGCGTCACTGGCCTGAATCGACAGGGCACCCACCAGCACCGTGGGCATGTTGTTCATGGCCGATGACAGCAACGCCGTGAGCAGGCCAGTGCCTAGCGCGGCACCCCAGATGCCGAATTCGGCCATGTGGTTCAGCGCCATGGTCATGTAGGTAGTCAGTCCGGCGTTTTTCAGCCCGTACACCACCAGGTACATGCCCAGCGAAAAGATCACGACCTGCCAGGGCGCCTCGCGCAGTACCCTTCGCGTTGAAATCACATGCCCACGCGCAGCCACGGCGAACAGCATCGCGGCACAGACCGCCGAGATGGCGCTGATGGGAATGCCCAAGGGTTCCAGGGCAAACAGCCCGATCAGCAGCAGAACCAGGACAATCCAGCCGACACGGAAGGTCAGGGGATCACGCACGGCGCGTCGCGGGTCCATCACGTCATCGAGAGAGTAGTGCCTGGGGATGTCACGCCGGAAAAACCAGTACAGCACTACGAGCGTGGTCGCCACGGCAACGAAATTGACCGGCACCATGATGGCGGCGTACGCGCTGAAGCCCAGGTCGAAGTAGTCGGCCGAAACGATGTTGACGAGGTTGGACACCACCAGGGGCAGGCTCGCCGTGTCGGCAATGAAACCGGCCGCCATGACGAATGCCAGGGTAGACGCTGGCGAAAAACGCAGTGCGAGCAGTATTGAAACAACGATGGGGGTCAGGATCAGGGCTGCACCGTCGTTGGCAAACAGCGCGGATACGCCGGCCCCCAGCAGAATCGTGAAGACGAACAGGCGCCGCCCGTCACCCTTGGCCCAGCGCGCCACATGCAATGCCGCCCACTGGAAAAACCCGGCCTCATCGAGCAGCAGGCTGATGATGATGAGCGAGATGAAGGTCGCGGTGGCGTTCCAGACAATGGCCCACACCAGTGGAATATCGTCCAGCGTCACGACGCCTGCCAGCAGGGCCAGGATGGCTCCCAGGGAGGCGCTCCAACCGACGCCCAGGCCCTTGGGTTGCCAGATGACCAACACCATGGTGAGCAGGAAAATGATAAACGCAGTAAACATGCGGAGTCTCGATGAATGAAGGGTCAGCAGCAGGCGGAAGTGTTGAGTGGACGGTCGCCCATCGCGGCAAGGCGAGTGCTGTCGTCTGCAAGCCAGTCGGCGTTTGCCAGCAACGTTGTCTCGAGAACGTCGCGAACCCACGCGGGCAGATCGGGATTGAGCCGGTAATACACCCACTGCCCCTGGCGGCGGTCGAGAAGCAGGCCGCAGCCGCGAAGCTGGGCAAGGTGGCGGGAAATTTTGGGCTGACTGTCGTCCAGGGCGCAGACCAGCTCACACACGCATAACTCGCCTTCACGAGTGATGAGCAAAGTGGCCCGGGCGCGGGTTTCGTCGGACAGACATTTGAATACGGCGGCAGGATTGAGCATTGGCGTGGCTCGATACATATGGTTATTCGAATATACGATTTTCCATATGTATTGTGCAAGCCGCTCGGGCTCGCGAAGGGAAGGCTCGGCCCGACCAGGTTGTTCAGGTATGAGATAGACTCGAGCCCATTCGGCACAAGGCACAGGAGAGGCGGTGAATGGAATCATTAAGCGTACGCGAGCTGAAAATGACTGACGCTCAAGCGTTGCTGGCTTTCGAAATCCAGAACCGTGAATGGTTCGAATCCCATATCGATGCGCGCGACCCTGCTTTTTACTCGTTGCAGGGTGTCGCCGATCATATCGAAAGCTATTTGTCCGATTTCGCCATCGGCGCCTGGCACCCCTTTGTCATCGAGGATTCCAGTCAGAGAATCGTCGGTCGAGCCAATCTGAAAAGCATCGACTCATCGACGGGTTCTGCCGAAGTCGGCTATCGGATCGATCAACGCGTGTGCGGGCAGGGGCTGGCAACACTGGCGCTGAGGCACCTGATCCAGGAGGCCCGGATACGCTGGGGACTTGCGCAACTGGTTGCGTATGCCTTCAGGGAGAACGCCGGCTCCAGAAAAGTCCTGGATCGGTGCGGATTCAAGCTTGAGCAACCCTCCTGCAACGACAACACGGGGGGCGAAGATCGATTCGTCCTGTCGATCAGATAACTCCGTTCAACCATTCTGAAGGCTTGTAGCAGGTCACGCCTGCTACTCCTGATCTTCAGGTACCTCTTTCCAGCTGTCATCCGGATCAAAGCGCTTCATCGCCAGCGCCAGTTTTTCACCTTCGGGGCCCAGGTCTTTTTCGAATACCTGTCCTTCATGACTGATCATGAAACTCATCACGCCGGTGTCGTTGTACTTTGCCGGCCAGGCGATCAGTGCAAAGCCGCGGCTCATCTTGTCACCGATGAGGTAGCTGTAGGCGCCACCCGGTGCCGAAGGACCCTGGCCATGAAGGATGCGGAAGCGATAGCCATGCCACTCTTCGTCGGCAATGGCTTTGCCGAACGAGGGCCCCAACGGGCTGATCTGGCCGCTGTCGTCTTCATCCCAATAGAGTCCGTCGTGCATGCCGGGGGTGCTGAAGATTTTCTGCGCATACTCGAGAGCGCCATCATCGTCCCGATCCACTGACGCATAGTCCATCTGGGCATCGTGATAGGCCAGCACCGATTGCACCGCGGCAAGTTCATTGCGGCCGATTTGACGTGCACGGATCTCTGCACTGCCGGCCTTCATGTCGAAGCGCCAACCGTTCTCGTTCTTTGTAAGAGGGATAGGCAGTGTCCAGTTCTCACTGCCGACCGCCAGGACAGCCTTGCGCTCACTGGTGTTTTCAAAGTGGTGTTGCTCGCGGTACTGCTGCAAGAACGCATCCACATCTTTGCGCTGCACGCCTTCGCGGGGGATGTAATTGTGCCAGTCATTGCCCAGCAGTTCGGTCAGGCGTGCCTGGTCGGCGTGTTCCGTGCCCAGTGCTTCGACAAAGGCTTCCGCAGCCTTTTCCGGGGTTGGAAAGGCCTGCTGTGCCGTCGCCATGCACGACCACAACAAGCCGGCGGCTATAACCAGGACATGAGGGAGCAAGCCCATGAGTCCCTTCAATCGAGGATGGTTTTTCAACGACGGCCCCCCCTTTGACGCGCTGGTGGATTGGACGGCCGGCTGACCTGGTGGCCAGCTGATCGCGAAGCACTGGGGCGTTTGGCGGAAGCCTGGCTGGCCCGGCCACGATTGGCCTGGACGTTGGCCTGGGACGGTGAGCGTGCGCCGGCGAACGCATTGTTGCGGGCACTGCCGGCGGGCCGTTTATTCGTCGCTTGCCGCGTCTGCGCAGAGCCCTCTCTGCGCTGATTCAACTGGGCGCTCTGGTTCCTGGGTTGCTGGGTCTCTCTCCTGGGCTGCTGATTCTCCCGGGTGTTCCTGGCCGTGCCCTGGCTTCTGTCCGCCGCCTTCGGCCTGTCTGCACCGGCCTGTAACCGGTTGCCGCCAGAGGCTGCGGACTGGAGTTTGCGTGTTTGATCACGGGCTTCGCGGTTGCTGGTGGCAGGTCGTTCGATACCGTGCCTGTCCATTGAGGTGCGGGCACTTTCACGGGCCTGGGCGCGTTGGGCATTGTCCCCGCGATAGGCCTCACGCTGATTGGCACCGTTGAGTTGGCGTCCGTACTGTGCGCGGCTCGCATTGTCTCGATAGGGCACGCCATTACGGTGCACCGGGTTGTGTTGCCATTTGTTGTTGGTGATCCGGTTGTTGGCATTGATGTTGTTGTAGCGATTGACGTCGATGTCGATGTCGTTATTGCCCCAGTCACATTCACCCCACAACGATCCAATGATCGCCACTCCGGCACCAAACGCGAGTCCGGCCATCAGGGCCTGACCAGGGTAATAGGCCGGTGGCGGTGGATAGTACGCGGGCGGCGACGCCGGGTAGGGCCAGGTGCCGTAGGTGGTGGTTGGGTTATAGGTGGGGACGTACACCACCTGCGGATCGGCAGGCTGAATGATGATGGTGGAGTTGCTGGCGGGGGCCGATTCAGGGGCTGGAGCCGGTGCCGCAGTCGTGGTCGCCGGTGCCGGTGCCGCAACATTCTGGATCGTCACATTCTGATATTGGTTGCTCTGCAGATTGCCCGCTGCCTGTGCCTGGCGCCGCAAGCGTTGCGCGCTTTCCATGACATCGTCGGGCTGCGCCAGGAAGGCATCACCCAGGCGCTGGACCCAGACGGGATCCTGTCCCAGCAATGCCAGCACCTGCGGGAAGGCGACCAGTGCCTGCACGCTCGGATCCCAGGGCTGGTTCGCCACCTGTTTGACTGCGTCGTCACCTTTGGCGTCCGGGTGCGCTTTGGACCAGTTGACCGCCTCGCCGACTTCCCCGGGATAGGTGGTGGCCATCAGCACCTGTGCAAACAGTGGGTCCGGGTAAAGCGCAATGGGCGCCAGCATCTGATCCAGTTGTTCCTGGGTGAATACCGGATCCTTGGTCGCTGGGGCGACGGGTGCTGCATTGGCTGTGCTTGCTGCGGCGGGTGCCGGAACCGGGGCAGGTGCTGCAGCGATCCCCTCCGTACCCAGTGCCAGGCAGGACGATCCGCTCAAGAACAGTACAGCCGACAACGCGTAAAGTAATGGATTGTGCATTACACCCCCCGTGGGGTCAGGCAGGCTTGAAATGAGTGGATCAATCCCTGGCAGGTGAAGCCGACTTTGCAAGCCACAGAGCCTGGCCTCGACACCGCTTCCTAATGGTAGCAGTTGATTTTAAAAAGCCAGGTTGACTTTCAAACGGTGTGATCCTGTTCCTGGTCAATGTGCACTCGCATCACTTTCGTGTTCTTCAGCGAATGCCATGAACACATCCAGGTCCAGCACATCCAGCTTGATCTGGGCGATGAACGCCGAGAAGGCCAGGTTGGCGGCCAGCAGGCGCAGGTCGCTGGCCCAGGCCGGAAGATAGACCGGTCCCTTGAGCCAGCCAGATTCGAACAGGGGCGCCAGGCGCACGGTGTCAGCCAGGCTGAGGCGACCTGCAAACAGATGCCCGACCAGTTCCGGCCGGTTATCGCGGATAGCAATGCGCAGCAGGGTGTGGACACCGAGCAACCCGGTCAGGTAGGCGGCATCCTTGGTGAACGCCGAGCCGCCCCGCAGGTCGGCGCCGCGGAACACCCGTTGGGTTGAGCGGAAGGATTCCTCTTCTGTCTGGTTGGCCGCCAGAAAACCTTCGAATACCTGAATGAAGTCGGCACCCTCCAGCGCCTGCTGGACGGCGAGCACGCGCAGGGCCAGGCGCCGCAGGCGGTTGATGTCCATGCTGCCGGTGAACAGTTCGGCCAGGGTGGCAATGCCTTCCTGGGTCTGGGTGGTGCGGGGCGCCCCCAGGCCCAGGCTCGTGAGGTTGGGCTGGCGCGCGCCGTTCTGTGCCGTGGCGACATGCACGAACGCCTCGTGTTGCAACAGCTGATGCTTGTCCAGTTCCGAGAACAGCGCGCTGGCCCGCAGGCGAATGCGGCTCGATCCGGCGATGGCCTTGGCGGCCAGGTTCGGATCGAGCACGACCGTGATTTGTCCGACGCCGAAGAATCTGTCCAGTTCCGGTTGAATCCAGGCGGCGAACGCCTTGGCCGGGATCTCGGCCGGGCAGGGTGGAATCCGCGCACTGCCCAGCAGGGCGTCGGTGGTCTTGAGGAAGAACCGGGCCGCGTCAAGCATGCTTAGTTGCAGGCGTTTGTAATAGAAATCCGGGCGCCGGTACAGCGCGGATGAAAACTGCGTAAAGGCGGGAGTACCGATGGCTCCCAGCATGTGCCCGGCCGTGGCATAGCTACGGGCGGTCATGGCCAGGTAATTGCCGGCTGGATGCCCCACATCGCAACGACGGATAAAGGTTTCCAGGGCGGCGATGTCGGTGCTGTGGTCGCGGGGCTGCAACTGGACCTTGGGCAACTCGGCTCGCCCGCCGCGCCATTTCGCCAGGAACTCTTCCTCGACGCCGTCCGGCCAGGAAAGGGCGTCCAGCACGCGGATCCTGCGAGTCAGGCCGGGCAGGGCAGCATCGAGTTCGGACAGGGCGGCGGCGCTCATGGATAGCTCCTTGAGGGACGAAGTGACGTTACAAAAGCTTAGTCGTCGCGCGCGGCTGTGTGCGTTTACGAAGTGAGGTAAACGGCCTCAGAGCAGGCTCCACGACACCCCGATGTAAATTGCCATGCCCTCACCGGGTGTGGATCGTGCCGCGTCCAGCCCTTTGTCGTCGTAGCCCGGCGTGACCGTGGCGGCATAGTGCTTGTCGGTCAGGTTGCGCAGGTCCAGCCAGGTCTGCCAGTCGCCCTTGGGCGCGTTGTAGCCCAAGGTCGCGCCGAATATGGCATAGGGATCGGCGTAGTAGCTGTTGGCGTAATCGACAGCTACCTTCGACACCCATTGCGTGTTGATCGTGGCGAAGAAGCCTTGTGGCCAGTCGTAGCGCAGTTCGCCCTGGTAATAGTGCATCGGCAGACCCGGCAGGCGGTTGTCGCCGAAGCGCTCATCGTCGCGGTAGTGGAAGTCACTGAAGGTATAGCTCTGGCGCAGGCTCAATTGGCCGCCATCGTCCGGCGACCAGAGGGGGCTCAGCAGGCTGGCTTCCACGCCCTGGTGCACGGTCGGGCTGGCGTTGAGCTCGTAGGGCGTGGTGGCGTTGGCGTCCGGCAGCACCGAAAGCAGTTCGTGGTGTACCTGGGCGTAGTACCAGGCCAGGCTCCACTGCCCCAGCGTGCTGTCGCCACGGCCGCCGATTTCCAGGGTGGTAGCGGTCTGGTTTTGCAGCGTGACCGGTTCGCGCTGGGCGCCCGTGGCGACGCCACTGCCGGCGGGGAATCGGATGTTCGAGCTATAGATCAGCGACCACGGATGCGGCGCCTCGACCGAGCGGCTGAGATTGCCGAACAGTTGCAGGTCCGGTGTCAGTTGGTAACGCAGTCCCACGCGCGGGGCGTAGTCCCAGTCGTGCAGGCTGGTCTTGCCACCTTCCTGCGGGTAGGTGACAGCGCTTTCACGGCGGGTGTAGATCGCGGCGAGGCCGGTGGTCAGCCACAGGTCTTCGGCGATCTCCAGGTCATTGCCGACATGCAGGACCGTGTCCGAGCCCTGGTAGGTGAAGTTGCGAATCAGCGTGCCCGGTGCGTAACCGGCGGTGTTGCCGGTGGGGATGCGCACGAACTCGCTGGCACCGGCGTTGGGCAGGTGTTTGGTCACTCGCAGGCCCAGGGTGCTTTGGCTTTCCAGCCCCCAGAGCGTGTCGCGACGCTTGTAGTCGAACGTGCCGCTGACATCCGTGTACGCCACCTTCAGGCGGTTGGGGCCCTCGCTCAGGTCCATGGGATAGTCGTGGTAGACAAGGCCGGTCTGGATGCTCGAATCGTCATCGATGTACCAGGTGGTCTTGTTGCCGATAAAGGTGCTGCCCGGCTCGTCGCGGCGGTCGTCCCGCGCCACGTAGGCCGGGTTGGCCGCCCGTGGGTTGTGCTCGATGGAGTACTTGGTCACCCGTCCCGCGAGGTCGTTGTCGGTCTGGCGGTGGCGCAGGTAGAAGCGTGTTTCCAGATTGGGGTTGAATCGATAACCGAAGTTGGCGATGACACCCTGGCTCTCGCTGGCCGTGTGGTCCTGATAGCCGTCGGCGTTGGCGTCGGTCATGGCTACGTAGTAATCGAAGGCGCCGAGCACCTGTCCGGAACTGACCTGGCGCTGCTGATAACCGTGACTGCCCGTTGCGTAGCGTACCTGCAACTTCGGTGCGTTGTAGCCGGTATGGCTGACGTAATCGATGGCCCCACCAAGAGCCAGGGCGCCCCGGTCGAATCCGTTGGCGCCGCGCAGCACTTGCACATGGTCGAGCCACAGCGGTTCCAGCAACTCATAGGGCGTGCCGCCGGGGCCGGTCAGCGGCAGACCGTCGAGCATGGTGTACAGCCCCGAGGCATGGGCGCCCGGTGCTCGGTTGATCCCCGATCCGCGGATCGAAATCTTCACCCCTTCGTTGCCCGCCGACTGGGCATAGATCCCCGGCTGGTAAGCCAGCACATCCTGATTGCTGGCCACGCGGCCCTGCAACGGACGGCGCATGTCGACCACGTTGGTGCCGCCGGGTACCTGGGCCAGCCGGGCCCTGGCGTCCTCGATCCCCTGGTCTTCGTCGCTCTGGTCCTCAGCGCCAATCAGCACTTGTCCCAGCTCCAGGCTCTGAGCTTCGGTCATGGCCGGATAAACAAGGGCCAGGCCCAGCAGCGCAGCGGGCAAGGAATGAGGCGAGGGCATTGGGAAACTCCAGACGTACAGGAACGGGCAATGAACAGTGCGACGCAAGAAGGAACGAAGGGAGCACATGGCAATTTGTTATTTTTTGCCCGCCAAGGACTGGCGGTCGTCTTTTGCCGTGTGCTGCTGCAGTCGACCCAAAGCAACCTCTGACCACCGGCCGATATCGGTCGATTGAAAGTCATTGGCTATCCAGTTCCGCTTTGCACATCACCGCAACTCCGTAGCCGTTGGCAAACACGGTCTCTCGAGCGCGATGCTGTGGTTCCTTTGTTCATCCATGATTTAACGGTATGTTGAAGCCCTTAACTCAAGGACGACCCATGGCCATCCACGCATCCACCCCCACGCAAAAACGCTTGGCAGTGTTAATCGACGCCGACAATGCCCCCGCAGCAATTGCTGAAGGTTTATTCGAAGAAATCGCCAAGTACGGCGTCGCCAACGTCAAGCGGATCTATGGCGATTGGACTGGTCCTCAGTTGGGTGGATGGAAAAAGGTGCTGCTCGACCATTCGATTCAACCTATCCAACAGTTCGCGTACACCAAAGGTAAGAACGCAACAGACAGCGCCTTGATCATTGACGCAATGGATCTGCTGTACACCCGACGCTTCGACGGTTTCTGCCTGGTTTCGAGCGACAGTGACTTCACCCGCCTCGCTTCGCGGTTACGAGAAGAAGGTTTGACCGTCTACGGGTTTGGTGAAGAAAAAACCCCAAGGCCGTTTGTCTCGGCCTGCGACAAGTTCATCTATACCGAATTGCTGCGCAGTGAGGTGCTTGTAGCGGCCAGCAATGGACATGAGCGACTTGAACCCGAGCCACCCGTCGCAGTCGAGGCCGTCAAAGTCGCCAGTACGCTCGAGGTAAAAAAGCTACCCAAGGCACTGGTAAGTTTCATCGCAAAGATCCTGGATGACATTGCCGACGAGGACGGCTGGGCCAACTTAGGGGCGCTGGGCACCAACATCAGCAAATTGAGACCTGAATTCGATCCTCGCACCCATGGTTATAAAAAGCTCAGCGAGCTGATCAAGGGGTACCCGGATATGTTTGAACTGCAATCGAGAGGGGCGTCGGGAGTGGGTAGTTCAATCCTCTATGCCCGGCACCGACAGCCGAACTCGTAGCACCCGTCACCAACGATCGCTCCTGGCCGATTCTGTTGAAAAAGTAGCTCCTCTGTCTGGCCTCCGGCAAAGTCTCCGCATTGGCCAGCAGGGAAGCACGCAGCATGATGGGACAGTTATCGAGTGAACAGGAGCGACTGTTTTACTCGTTCAATCTCGAAGATCACATTCCAGCCAATCACCTTCTGCGCAGCATTGATCAGTGTCTCGATCTGAGCGACCTGCGCCATTACCTCGCCGATTTCTACAGCCCGATTGGGCGTCTGTCGATTGATCCTGAACTGATGATTCGCATGCTGATCGTGGGTGCCGTGGACGCCAGCATCATCAAAGCGGATGCGAGTCGGCAGCGCGGCGTACCGGGTGATGAACAGGTCAACTGGAGCGATCCGGCCCTGAGCACCCGCGCCGTGCGTGAGTACCTTGAGGCACTCGATGAGGAGGCCCTGGCCGAAACGCTACCGAAGCGTTTATCACTGACCGATCCTCAAGCCCGCTGGACGGCCGCTCCGGGTGGCTCCGCGTTCTACGCCTATTCCACGAACTATCTGATTGATACCGAGCACGGTGTCATCGTGGATGTGGAGCCCACACCTGCTCATCGAACCGCAGAAGTCGAAAGCACCAAGACGATGATCGATCGGGTCGAGATGCTGGCCTGGATGGTGGAGGAAAAAGACATCGAGCCGCATGTGCCGGTATGGGACAAAACCGAGCGCAAGAATGACAGTTTTTCGAGTAACGATTCCCACTGGGATGAAGAGGCCGAGGAATACTCCTGCCCGGCCGGCAACGCATTGCGCAGCGAATGGCGAGCCTTCAAAAACGAGCGTTCGCACGTCACCAAAGCCAACACCATCATCTTCCGATCCCGGCAGACCGACTGCGTGACGTGTCCGATGAAAGCCAGGTGCTGCCCGAACACTTCGATTCGCAAGATCGCCCGTAGCGTCCATGAAGCCGCTCGGGATGTGGCTCGACGCATCGCAGCGACGCCGGCGTATCAGCGCTCTCGCCACGAACGTAAGAAGGTCGAAATGTTGTTTGCCCACCTCAAGCGCATCCTGAAACTGGATCGTTTGCGACTACGTGGCATGAGTGGCGCGACCGATGAGTTCACGCTGGCGGCCGCGGTACAGAACCTGCGACGGTTGGCCATATTTACCTCTCAAGGGCCGCCCGTCACGGGATAGGTGCGCCTGCACCAAGCAAAAAACCTCAAACCAACCCAATAACAGAGCAGTAAAGGTCAAGAAAGGGCCGAGAAACCACTCGATCTGAAAATCCGACTGTTTTCAACAGAATCGACCCAAAGCGGACTTCCAGCGATGACCGCTTTCGGTAAAAGTGTCCAGCCAGACATCAATGTTTGGATAAGGACACTAGGGCTAATTTGCGAACGGCTTTTTGAGCGGCGGCAATATCGGTTCGTGTCAATCTGCCAGTGCCGATGTATGCAGAACATCGGTACTGGCCTCGGCGCTACTTGACCTCCTCAACCTCATAATTCACATAGCCGAACTCGTTGCTGCGAGCCGCCATGTATTTGCCGTTTTGTTCGAATACCGTGGCCTCGAAGGGTGTGCCGCCGAATGTTGTCACAAGATGCCCGTCCTTGATTTCATATTTGGCCGGTACGCCAAACTGGCCGTCGTGCAGCATGTTCAGATACTCCCCTTGCGTCGGTGGCTTGCCATCGACGCTGGTGACCAGGCGTTGGCCATCGGTACCATAGACGATCTCGAACGTCTGGCCGGTGACGGTATTACGCACCTTGATGGTTTTGCCCACCACATAGGCTTGCAGCTGCTCATTGGTGAGCGCGTTGGCGCCTTCGGATTTCAGCTGATCGATGGTTTTACCAGAAGCGACAAGCTTGCTGTCCTCAACTGTCGGCGTGTACCAGATGGGTGAGGTCCACACACGCTCCTGGACAGTGGCCGAGACGTCCGCCGGCGGCGGTACTTGCAGCTTGGCCGCGTCATAGGTGCTCCAGCGCGGGGTCGGAATCTGTAGCACGCGGGCGTAGTAGAACGCGTGCTGGGCCGGATCGAAATCCGGATCGACCCACACTT
The DNA here is from genome assembly GCF_058791055.1 of Pseudomonas sp. EU05-FHT14B02. Lineage (NCBI taxonomy): Bacteria > Pseudomonadati > Pseudomonadota > Gammaproteobacteria > Pseudomonadales > Pseudomonadaceae > Pseudomonas > Pseudomonas sp. EU05-FHT14B02. Next base: position 86,151 of record NZ_JBYTDD010000022.1, read on the forward strand.
TTTTCAGCTCGGTGGCACCAATGGTATTGGTGTAAGTCGCCTTGGAAACATCGACCGTGGAGCCCACCGGCGGGATTTTGCCAGTGACCGGGTCCGGTTGGCGATCACCGGACCAGGCGACGTCATAGATCTTCTCGAAGGTCTGGCCGTTTTTGGTCCAGCCCTTGATGATCTGGATTCGGTCAAGGTTGCCGTCGTCGACATCCTTGACCGCCCACACCACGAAGGACGGCGCCTGTTTACCCTGTTTTGCCGGCAAGTCGCCGCCCATGGGAACGCCCTTGGCGTAGGCGGCATGCACCCAGTTTTTTTCATCCCACACACTGTTGTCGAAACCCCAGCCACCAAACATGCGCACGGGGATGCGCACGCCGCTGGTGCCATAGACTTCTTTACGCTTCATGGCATCGAAGATCGATTCACGGGTGTTTTCTTCGGCCCAGACACCGGCCAGACCGGAGGTGCTGGTTTGCAGGGCAATCATGCCCGAGTTCTGTTTGTCGGAAAGACGCGCCGCCGGGGTGCTGTCGGTAAAGCCGTGGGAGCCGAAGTTGTAGCTCTGCGAATAAGGAATCACCCCATTGTGCGAATCGCTGGCGCCGACCACGCCCATTTTGTAAGGGTTGTATCCACGAGCTTGCTGCAAAGCCATGCCGTTTTGCCAGGCTTGCCTGATGTAACTGCCATTGAGTTTCGACGTGCTGTTGTCGATACCGAGCAGGAAACTCATGATTTCATAATTGGCAAATTCGTCTGTCGGCGACAGTTCGGGGTGGGTTTCCGAGGTGCCCTTTACTTGGTGAATCTCGGTGAGGGATTCATTGCGCATCCGCGTCTCGGCCCAGGCGGCATCAATTGGGCGGCCACGGTCATCTACGTCCACCGGAAACATCAGGCCGTTGCTGAGGTTGGCATTGTGAGAGATCGCCAGCACCTCGTTGCCTTTTTTGCGTTGATCATCCATCCATCCCCACAAATCTTCTGGTTTGTCCGAATCGAGGGCCGTGAAAGGCAGGTCCGGCACCTTCTTCGAGTCGCGGAAAAACACATTGCGGTGCATGTTTTGATTGTTGGGGGCTGAGGTCCATTCATAGGCGACAAACGTGGTGAACTTGCCGGGCTTGTAGTACTTGTCGGCGATGGCGATGCTCTGCTGCCAGATATTGCCGGCAACCTTCGGATCAATCAGCTCCTTGATCGGATGGCTCAAGCTGCCAGCGATCCATTTGAACACCCGGTTGAAATCTTCCGGGGTTTTGACAATCAGCTTTTGCGCGATGGGCAGCTTGCTGAAGTCTGAATTCGGATCGTTGGCCAGGGCGATCACGCCCACGTATTCCGAGTGGTCGGTTACGCCATGGAAATCCAGCGGGCGACCCTTGAGTTGCACTTCAAACCCCATTGGATGCTTGATCGGCATCCCAAGTGAGTATTGGTACGTCTGCTCGGGATCGACCTGGTGGTTGCCGATCAGGTAGGCATCGATCGACCAGGAGCTGTGCGAGTGCGTCTGGCCAAAGTAAACCTCGCGATCCGGGTTGCCCTCTGCCAATGCCAGCGCGCTGACGGTTAACACGGCGCAACCGAGCACTGTTGGCGCGGTGAAGTGTGTAGGGTTTTTCATATTCCACGTCTCCGGAATACGGCAATGACAGGGTGCAACTCAGGACAAGAAACTCGAGACTCTTTCGAAAAACCAGAAGGCAGCCAGCGTGCCCAACCCGTACGAAGCAATCGGTCGGGCATACAGGACTGCGGGTCGTGGCAGTCGACAACGCAGCAACAGAGCGCGCAGGCTCAACACGACGGCGACGAACATCAGTTGGCCGATCTCGACGCCAACATTGAAGGTGAACAGCGCCAGCGGCAGGTCGTGTTGCGGCAAACCGATTTGCGCCAGTGCACCGGCAAAACCGAAGCCATGCAACAAGCCAAAACAGAACGCCACCACCCATGGCCACTGGAGGGTGAAACTGGTTTCGTCATGGTTCTTGCGGGCGATTTCGACTGCCAGCAACAGAATGCTCAGCGCAATCGTCGCTTCCACAGGAGGGCCGGGCAGCCGCACCGCACCCAGTGTAGCGAGTGCCAGAGTGACAGAATGAGCGAGGGTGAATGCGGTGATGGTCTTCACCAGCATCCAGCCATTGCCCACCAGCAGCAGGAGGCCGAAGACGAACAGCAGGTGGTCGAAGCCTCCGAGGATGTGTTGGATGCCATGGACCAGAAACGCACCGGCTACCGAAAACGCTCCTGGCGTGGCCGTGATCTCTATCCAGGGTTGCGCGGGATGGACGAGGGTGGTCGTCAGGTTGCCGTCCAGACGCGAGACACGCACCAGCACATCGGTGATGCTCGCTTGCAGGCCGATAAACGTGACGCGCTGCCCGACCAGTCCCGCGGGACCGGCATCAATTACCCGGCGCTCGATCAGTGAATCGTTCAGTTCGCTTTCCACCGGGTCCACGACAGTGCGCACACCTTCAGCAAACCGCAGCGCAATCGGCAATCGCATACCTGACAGCACTGGCGTGCGCCACACAACGTCATACCGCCCGGCAGTCGTTTCGTTAAGTTCCAGATAAGCGGGGCGCGACTCATGGGCCATGGCGGTCAGCCCCCTGAACCCGAGCAGTAACAGCAGCCAGACCGTACGCTTCATCACGGCTGCTCGGCTTGCGTGGCGGCAATGGCGCTGGTGGTCGCCGGCATCATCACCACGACTTCATAGCGTGCCTTGAGCGCATCGAAATTCGCGCGTTTCGATTCGCTGCGTTGCTCGGACAACCAATCGGACTTGACTTGTTGGGCTAGGGTTTCGAACGCCGGTGCCGGTGGTTTGGCCAGTGTATCGATCCACACCAGATGCCAGCCAAAACCTGACTCCACGGGCCCCACCCAACTCCCTGGTGGTTGCTGGAACAACGAAAGGGCGAACTTTGAACCAAAGATTCGCGCTACTTGATCCTGTGATTGCTCTGTGTAGGCGCTTTCAAACATGAACGCATCGCCTGCACCGCTGTTCCTGTCAGTCAACCCTCTCAGCGCGGCTTGAGCCTGGGCCTGCGCATTCGCGCCGCGTTTGTCCAAAGCGAAGAACACATGATGGAAGGTCGCCAGGGGTGGCGGGGCATATTGGTCCTGATGCTTGTTGTACCAGGCCTCAAGTACACCGGGGGCGGGTTCGCGAAGTGAAGCGACATCTTCAGCGAGGAAATCCATTTTTTGCGCCAGTCGGCGGCGAATGATGGTGTCGTCTTTGTCCAGGCCAAGTTTCAGTGCTTCGCGATAGAGGATTTCCTCTTTCACATAGTCATCAATCAGGGCCTGCAACTGTTGCTCCGAGGCGGGGCGTTGCCATCGTGCCAGCCAGGAAATCGCAATCCGCTGAACAACTTCAGGGGTAATTTCGATGCGTTGCGGATCTTGATCAAGGGTTGAGCGGTGTAAACCTCCGTACAGTACAAAGAGCGTAAAACCGGCGATTAGAAAGTGCATTAACGGCTGGCGAAGGCATCGCTTGATTAACGGAAGTCGAGATTCTTTCGCTTCACATACGCCCAAGTTCATGACTTATTGCCCCACGTTATACTGCGAGTAGTTTTCGCAGCAGAGTGGAGTATTACTGCTGTACCGGAACTTTCCACCAAGGCTAATCACGATAGGCACTTCTCCAGGGCCGTCCAGTCTTGCACCTATACAGCCCGGGACGGAGCGCCCATGTGATGAAAGGACTGCTGGTTTTCGCCGCGATCATCGAGGCAGCCACTGGTATTGCGTTGATACTTGTCCCGTCGCTGGTCGGGCAACTTCTGCTTGGCATCGAACTAACGGGCGTCATTGTCCGCGTGGCCGGCATCGCCCTCATCGCATTGGCCATCGCCTGCTGGCCCGGACCAGCAATGCTCGGCATGTTGATCTATAACGCAGCCGCTACGCTTTATCTCGCCTACGTTGGTTTTTCGGGAGAATCGCGTGGGGTTCTATTGTGGCCAGTGGTCGTCTCGCACGGGATCATGACGGTACTTTTGATTCGAGCAATGACAAGCCAGAGCAGAAACTCACAGACATAGTCAACGCCTAGCCATATGCGTTTTCAGGCGCCGAAGGGGCATGCTTATCGACTCCTGGTCGGTTGCAGTACTGCCGATGACTTGAAGCCAGAGCAATAGTTCAACGTCTGCTTTTGGCTGTGGATTCAACCTGTCGCCTATGGCAGTAAACAACCTAAGTGGTCTCCGAAGAATCATGAGACTGCCGCAAGAAGGACTTAGACGCCTTCAGCCCCTTGCTGCAGGACTTGTATCAGCTGTCCAGCAACGTGTGCTTCGACGGCACCTTCACTGGCGCCCGACTCAAAAGCAGCGCAACAAACTGATGCGTCGCCGTCGCAGATACGGTAGACAGCAATGACACTGCCTGGCCCGCAGCCTGTGTGCCCGCATAGGGAATATCCGCCGTCTATCGACCCCTGCATCACACCAAGGCCATAGCCCGGGGTGATCCATGGGCGTCCGGGAATCGGGCCGCCCAATGTTCGTGCTGTCTGCATTTCCTGGATCAAGCCCGTGGAGAGCAGGTCTCCACAGAGGAGTCGATCCAGAAATAGCGCTGCTTGCGAAATTGGGCCGATCAGCAAGCCGTGATAAACCCAAGCGGGGTCATAATTTGAGGTGCTTCCGAGATGGGTCGTTTGTAAGTCTGCTCGCGTTTTAGCGAAGCGAACGTTCGACAGACCCAGAGGGGTTAGCGCACGTTGCCCCACTGCATCATCAAGCGTCAGATCCGTCAGCCGCTCAATAAGCCTGCCGATGAGCAAGTAGCCAACATTTGAGTAACGCCAACCGGTTCCGGGACTGTATCGAAGTCGAGCACCGTCCAGGCGTTGCATCATTTCATCTGCCGACCAGGCGGACTCACTGTTCGTAACCGCGGCGTGATACTCCGCAAATTCGCCGTAATCGGCCAGACCTGCCTCGTGCCGCAGTAGCTGGCGTAACGTGAAAGGCTGATCAAGAATTGGGTCGTCCAATCCGATCAGTCCGTCACGTACCAACGACAGGGTTGTCGCAGCCAGGACTGTTTTCGTAAAACTCCACCAGGGGGTAATCAGTTCTAATCGGTCAGGCGTTTGTGGCTGGCCATTTGAGACGAGTGAACTGAGCATTGGCTCCCTTGGATTGTTGAGTGGATCGACAGCTCGACAAGATATCTCATTCACTCTACTTCGCCAGAGTGAAAAGCCAGTAGTTTGTACTGTCCTGAACGGCGACTCTTGGCCGTTATCTACCTCATGCAAAAGCCAGTTATCCCTGGCAACGCAACCGGCCCGATGCGCGCGACTATCGATTCAGCAGCGGTGCCAGCAATGCGCACATACCGCGCCAGTGCGAACCCTCCCAGTAAACCCGTTGGCAGGCGTCGCAGCGCAGGAAGTGCGAATAGAGGACGCCAATGCGTGGCGGCACCTGCGTCCGGGCCAGTTCCAGGCTGATCTCGTGCAGCGGGAGGTTGCAATGCAGGCACAGGCTGAATGGCCGCGCGCTACGTGCCAGGTCGAGGCGCTCGTACAATTCGCGCAGCTGCAGCGACGGTTTCAGGGCATGCACATAACAGCCGTGGCTGATGATTCGCCGCTTGAGCAGTTCGCGGTCGCGGGTCAGCACGATGCGTCCTTGCTGCGCAGCGATCTCGGCGATCTCGCTATCCTCGAAGCCATTGTCGTAGAGGGTGTCGAAGCCGCTCATGCGCAGCAGGCTGGCCAGCCCGCCAAGGTGCGCATCCGCGACGAAACGCAGCACCCGTAAAGGTTGCGCACGAACCTTGAGCAGCGGGCTGATGTCCAGCGCTTCGAACTTGGGGTACACCGCCAGCCGGTCATTGTCGAGGATCACCCGCTCCAGGCCCACCGACTCGCCGTTGAGCAGCACCAGTTCGACCTCGGTGTGCGGTATCCCGAGCGCCTCGATCATGTGCTTGACCGTCGCCCCTTGCGCGCACTTACAGGTGAAGGGTTGCCGCCGCCGTTCGGCCGGCAGGAAATCGTTGAGCTCCTCGTAGAAGCGGAAAGTTGCACTGGTCATGTTGAACAGTATGGCAGGGCTGCAGTGTGGTTGTTCTCGTGTTGGTGTCAGGCGGGTCAGTCAAGTGGCAGCGATATCGTTAATCTCGTTCCTTTGTCCGGTGCGCTGTCGATCGTGAACTCCCCGCCCAGCATGCTGATGCGTTCCTTCATCCCCACCAACCCGAACGAGTTCAGTTTTTTGCGATCCGTCATGCCTACGCCGTTGTCTTTGATCTGCAGGTAAAGCCGGCGACCCTCCCTGGAGAGTTCGATATGCACCTGTGTCGCTTGCGCGTGCCGGGCAATATTCGACAGCGACTCCTGCACGATGCGGAACAGAGTGGTGGCGGATTTTTCATTCAGATCGCAACGGAAGTTTTCGTCTTTAGCCGACATCGTGCAATCGATCGCGCTGCGCTGCCGGAACTCTTCAAGTTGCCACTCGATCGCGGCCTGCAATCCCAGATCGAGTACGGGTGGCCGAAGATCATTGATGATGCTGCGGACACTGCGGATGGCTGTATCGAGGTGATTCAGAGCATCGCTGGCCTTTTCGTTGAGCTTGGGGTGCATGGTACTGGTGCGTGTCTGCAACATGGAGACATCGATTCGCAACGCCAGCAGACTCTGCCCCAGCTCGTCATGGATGTCCCGTGCGATCCGCTTTCGCTCTTCTTCCTTGATGTGCTCCTGATAGGAGGCCAGTTCACGCAGCTGCAGCTTCGATTGCAGCAATTCTTCGGCCTGCATCGTCAGTTTGCGCTGCAAGTAGAACAGGTCGACAAACACCTGGATCTTGGCGCGAAGAACCTCGGCCACAATCGGCGAGAAGATGTAGTCGACTGCGCCGGCCGTATAACCGCGGAAACGCTCGGAATCCGTGTCGGCCTCCGCCGTGACGAAGATAATGGGTGTGTGGGCCGACTTCGGGCGGCCGTGAATGAGTGCAGCGGTTTCAAAACCGTCCATCACTGGCATTTTCACGTCGAGCAGAATGACGGCGAAGTCGCGCTGCAATAGCAGGCGCAGCGCCTCGCGTCCGGAAGTCGCGGTGGCAATATCAAGACCCATGTCGGCAATCACCGCGGCGAGCGCCGTGAGCTTGGCGCGATTGTCATCCACCAGCAACACGGATGCTGGCACGCCATCAGGCGGAAGCGGGTGCCGCACCTGGGTTCTCTCATTGAATACCGGGGGTTCCTGCTGCATATTCAAGCCACTTCGGTTTGCGCTAGCGCCTCTTGCCGTTACGGCAACACCGGTAAAGTCGAGCCGGCCTTGCACACTTTGCCACCTTTGCTGTCGCGCAATGAGCGCGGCACAGAATCATCGATAGAGCCATTTGCGCATCAGTGACAGTAGCTGGTCGGTATCCACCGGCTTGCTGACATAGTCCGAGGCTCCTGCCTCGATGCACTTTTCACGGTCACCCATCATCGCCTTGGCCGTCAGCGCAATCATGGGCAGGGCTTCAAATCTTTTGAATGTACGGATCTGGCGCATGGTTTCAAAGCCATCCATCTCGGGCATCATGATGTCCATCAGCACGATGTCGGTATCGGGCTGCTGCTGCAGCAGTTCAATGGCGGTTCGGCCGTTTTCGGCCGTGGCCACCAACATTTTGTTGCTCTCAAGCACGCTGGTCAGGGCAAAAATATTGCGCACGTCATCGTCGACCACCAGGGCCTTTTTACCCTCGAGACTGTCCGAACCCTCATAGAGTTTTTCCAGCATTCTGCGCTGGGTCTGCGGCAGCCTGGCGACGACACGGTGTAGAAACAGTGCGGTTTCGTCGAGTATGCGCTCGGGGGACTGAACGGCCTTGATGACGCCCTTGCCGAGCAGTGTCCTGAAACGCTCGTGCTCCGGTTTGGTCAGCGTCTCTACACCATAGACGACGATCGGCAACTCACGCATGGCGGGGTCTTCCTGCAACGCCTCGAGAAACCTGATGCCGGATGCGTCGGGCAGTTTGAGATTGATTGCCATGCAGTCGTAGCGTTTCTTTGCCAGTTTCTTCATGGCGTCAGCGCCGCTGTCGGTCGTTTCGATCTTCACGTCGGTGTTACCGAGCAGATCGAGGATGCGGGCACGGCTCCCTTCGTCGCCGTCGATGAGCAGCAGGTTCCGGGTCTTGCGCCGAGCGAATGCCACGATGCCGACCAGCGCATTTTGAATCTCGTCGGCTGTGACCGGCTTGAGCAGATAGTCGAAAGCGCCATAGCGCAGCCCGCGGGTGTGGTCGTCAGCGATCGAGATGATCTGGACCGGGATGTGACGCGTGGCGAAATTGCGCTTCAACTGCTCGAGCAGCGACCAGCCATCGATGTCCGTCAGGCCCGGGTCCAGCGTGATCGCGGTGGGTTTGAAGCGCTCGACAAGCTCCAGTGCATCCGCGCCACGGGTCGTGACGATAGCCTTGAACCCCTTCTGGTGCGCGGCCTCGAGCAGAATGCTGGCGAATCGGGCGTCGCCCTCGAGCATCAGCAACACTTGATCCCCGGGTTGGACAGACTCGCGGTCGTCCAGTACCTGTGCAGTCGGGTTTGACATGAGGTCGCGCTTGACCTGGCCAGGTATTGCCTCTGTCGCTGATTCGTCTAGCGTCTGACCCTGGGCATCCTGTGTACGCAAGGGCACGTACAGCGCGAAAGTACTGCCCTTGCCGATCTCACCGGGGATCAGTCGCAGCTCACCGCCCAGCCGGTGTGCGAGTTCGCGGCTGATCGACAGGCCGAGGCCGGTGCCGCCGTATTTTCGTGAGGTTCCGGTATCTCCCTGCTGGAACGCTTCGAAGATCAGCTTCTGCTTGCCGGCAGAGACGCCAATGCCGGTGTCGGTGACTACGAAGGCGACCACCGCATCGGCACGATTCAATTCGCTGTTGTCCACGCTCCACCCGGACACAGCAGGCGCGATGCTGATCTTGACGCTGCCTTGCTCAGTGAACTTGAAGGCGTTGGACAGCAGGTTCTTGACCACCTGCAGCAGGCGCTTTTCGTCGGTCCAGATGACGGGGGGCAGGGTAGGCGCCAGTTCAATCGTGAAGGAGAGGCCCCGGCTTTCGGCGACCGGCCGGAAGGTACGTTCGATCTGGTCGTGCAGATTGGCGAACAGCGCTTCATTCAGATCCAGTGTGACCGTACCCGACTCGATCTTGGACAGATAGAGAATCTCGTCGATCAGCTCCAGCAGGTCTTTGCCCGCGCTACGGATGGTCTTGGCATATTCGACCTGCCTGGGTGTGAGATTGTGTTCCGCGTTGTCGCTGAGCTGGCGGGCCAGGATCAGCAAGCTGTTCAATGGCGTTCTGAGCTCATGGGACATACTGGAGAGGAATTCGGACTTGTACTTCGAGGTCAGCGTCAGTTGCTCCGCCTTCTCCTCCAGCGATAGCTTGGTGATTTCGACTTCGCGGTTCTTGCGCTCGACTTCGGCTTTCTGCTCCGCCAGCAGTCCAGCCTTGTCCCCCAGTTCCTCGTTGGTCTGTCTCAATTCTTCTTGTTGCTTTTGCAGCTCCTGCGCCAGCGATTGCGACTGCTTGAGCAGTTCTTCGGTACGCATATTGGCTTCGATCGTGTTGAGCACGATACCAATCGACTCAGCAAGCTGATCAAGGAAGGTTTGATGAATGATGCTGTAGCGCGTGAACGAAGCCATTTCGACGACGGCCTTGACCTGGTTCTCGAACAGGATCGGCAACACGATGATGTTCAGCGGGGCGGCCGCGCCCAGTCCGGATGAAATAGCGACGTAATCTGCGGGTACATCGGTCAGCAGGATGCGCCGCTTCTCGTAGGCGCATTGCCCGACCAGGCCCTCGCCGAGCCGCCACTCATCGTTCACATTGATGTTTCCCTTGTACGCATAAGCGGACAGTAGCTTGAGCTTCGCAGGATCGGGCGGGCTCTCGTTCATCATGTAGAACACACCGTGCTGGGCATTGATCAGCGGAGCCAGTTCAGACAACACCATTTTGGAGACTGCCGCCAGATCGCGCTGGCCCTGCAGCAGACGGTTGAATTTCGCCAGATTGCTCTTGAGCCAATCCTGCTCCGCGTTTTGCCGCGTGGTTTCCCGCAGGTTGCGGATCATCTCGTTGACGTTGTCCTTCAGCTCCGCCACTTCACCCTTAGCTTCCACCTCCACGTAACGCGTCAGATCGCCCTTGGTCACGGCAGTCGCCACATCGGCAATTGCGCGTACCTGATTGGTCAGGTTGGCCGCCAGACCGTTCACGTTGTCGGTCAGATCGCGCCAGGTGCCGGCAGCACCCGGCACGTTGGCCTGGCCCCCCAGCTTGCCCTCGACGCCCACTTCACGCGCCACCGAAGTCACCTGATCGGAGAACAGCGCCAGCGTATCGGTCATACCGTTGATGGTGTCGGCCAGTTCGGCGATCTCACCCTTGGCTTCCAGTGTCAGCTTCTTCTTCATGTCGCCGTTGGCTACCGCGGTCACCACTTTCGCAATGCCTCGCACCTGGCTGGTCAGGTTGGCGGCCATGAAGTTCACGTTTTCGGTCAAATCCCTCCAGGTGCCGGACACGCCTTGCACCTGTGCCTGCCCCCCGAGCTTTCCTTCGGTGCCGACTTCGCGCGCCACCCGCGTCACTTCGGCGGCAAAGCTATTGAGCTGGTCCACCATGGTGTTGATGGTGTTCTTCAGCTCCATGATTTCGCCCTTGGCCTCCACGGTGATCTTGCGTCCCAGGTCGCCTTTGGCCACCGCCGTCGTCACGTCGGCGATGTTGCGCACCTGATTGGTCAAGTTGGCCGCCATGCTGTTGACCGAGTCGGTCAAATCTTTCCAGGTTCCACCGACGCCTGTCACTTTGGCCTGGCCACCGAGCTTGCCATCGGTCCCCACTTCGCGAGCCATGCGCGTCACTTCGTCGGCAAAGGTCGAGAGCTGGTCCACCATGGTGTTGATGGTTTCCTTGAGCTGGAGAATTTCACCTTTCGCTTCGGCTGTGATCTTGCGTGAAAGGTCGCCGTTGGCCACCGCCGTCGTCACGTCGGCAATGTTGCGCACCTGGGTGGTCAGGTTGGCCGCCATGCCGTTGACCGAATTGGTCAAGTCCTTCCAGGTACCGGATACGCCGGTCACTTCGGCCTGTCCGCCCAGTTTGCCTTCGGTACCGACTTCCAGCGCGACGCGTGTCACCTCCGCGGCGAAGCTGGAGAGCTGGTCGACCATCGTGTTGATGGTGTTTTTCAGCTCGAGAATCTCGCCCTTGGCTTCAACCGTGATTTTTTTGCCGAGGTCGCCACGCGCCACCGCCGTCGTCACCTGCGCGAGGTTGCGCACCTGGGTGGTCAGGTTGGCCGCCATGCCATTGACCGATTCGGTCAGGTCGCGCCAGGTGCCTGATACGTCGCGCACTTCCGCCTGACCGCCCAACTTGCCTTCGGTACCGACTTCCAGCGCCACGCGGGTCACCTCCGCAGCGAAGCTGGAGAGCTGGCCGACCATCGTATTGATGGTGTTTTTCAGCTCGAGAATCTCACCCTTGGCTTCGACGGTAATCGTCTTGCCCAGATCGCCTTTGGCCACCGCCGTCGTCACGTAAGCGATGTTGCGCATCTGGGTGGTCAGATTGGCGGCCATGTCGTTGACGGAGTCGGTCAGGTCTTTCCAGGTGCCGGACACCCCTTTGACATTGGCTTGCCCACCGAGAATCCCTTCAGTGCCGACTTCGCGCGCCACGCGGGTCACCTCGGAAGCGAAGGAGCCCAGTCGCGTCACCATGGTGTTCACGATTTCGGCGGATTTGAGGAACTGACCCCGCAGTCTCAGGCCGTTGAGTACCGGCGGTACCTGCTGGTTCAGATTACCCTCGGCAACCGAACCGACAACGCGAATGATCTCGTTCATCGGGCTGATCAGGTCGCTGGTGAGCGCATTGCTCGAGTTGACGATCTTTTGCCATGAGCCTTTCATCATCGGTAGTTCGATACGCTCATCGACCTTGCCCTGCTTGCCGATCAGACGCGCCACGCGTTCGAATTCGGTGGTGGTGTCGGCTGCCATGTCGATGATCTCGTTGAGCGTGTCGGCGATCTTGCCCGGCATGCCGGTCCAGTCTTGCGGCATACGCGTAGTGAAGTCACCTTTGCGCAACGACTGCAGCGCTGCCAGCAACGTCTTCATGTCGAAAACTTCGATCGGTGTCGTCACTGTGGCCATGCCTCTGTCCAGTCCAAATTGATGCCACGGGCAAGGCATTACCCATGGGCGTGCAGACAATCCTAAGAGCTTAGGCGCCGCTAACGCCTGAGGCAAAAGTGCAAGTGTGCTCTGTGCCTGCTAACGTCAAACTCTGCAGTAGATTTCATGGTTTGCTGGCCACTGGCCACTGGCCGCAGGGCTAGTGGGGGAATGCATGAGCGCGCGCCACTGTGCCGGCGGGTTCAACATCATCTGTACGTCGAGACACGATACGGCCGGGGCCTTGCGGGTGCGAATGGAAAATTCAGATGATTGACCACAAAATCAGAGTCTTGCTGGTGGACGATCACAGCATTGTGCGTAGCGGCGTGCGACGCATGCTGGAGACTGCCGGCGAGATCGACGTAACGGGTGAAGCGGAGACGGCACAAGACGCAATGCTCCTGGTTCGGGAGCAGGATTTCGACGTGGCGCTGGTGGATATTCAGCTTCCCGACAAGACCGGCCTCCAACTCCTCAAACTCATGCGTGCGCACAAGCCCAAGCTCGCCGTTCTGATGCTGAGCATGCATTCGGTCGAGGCCTATGCGTTACGCGCAATCAAGCTCGGCGCTGCGGGCTATCTCACCAAAGATATTTCCGCAGCCACCCTGGTTACGGCAGTTCGCAAGGTGGCCTCAGGTGGCAAGCACGTCAGTCCTGAGCTGGCGGAAAAACTGGTCAACGCTATCGGCAAAGGCGACGCGGCGCCCCACGAAGCGCTATCCGACCGGGAGCTTGAAGTACTGAAGCTCCTCGCTGCAGGCGAGAGAATTGTTCGCATCGCTCAGATATTGCACTTGAGCCCGAGTACCGTCACGACGTACCGGGCACGTATCCTGGAAAAAACAGGGATGGACAGCAACGCGAAACTGGCCCGCTATGCACTCGAAAACGGCCTGTTGACTTAGAGCGGTCTGCCATCCGACGCAGCCGGGCACCAGACTGTTTGTAGTGGAATCACTACAAGTTCTTGGTCGAAATCTCCACAAAGATGTCCTGCTAACGTCGATAGCGGGAGCCGTTCCAATCAAGCATAGTTCCAATCAAGCATATTTACCTCTCGGCAAATTTTCGTCCGCTCAATGGAGTTGTCTTCGTCAAAGTCTTGTACAGCCATGGCCTTCAGGATATGCATGAGAGCAAGTTTCACGAGTCAGAAAAGACTCCGGAATTGATACTCGCAAGTTGAGCGCGGAGTGCACGCTGCATTCATGTTGAATCAATGTTCAAACTGGAGAGCATCATGATGATAGGTTATTGGTTATGCGCATTGCTGTGGGGAGTGGTGCTGCTGGAGGAGATCCAACTCATACCCCTACAGGAATGGAAAGACGAGGGTCTGAAAAAGGTTCTGTTGCTGCGCCGGACTAGAAACCGGACTGGCTACTTTATTGCGTTGATCGCGGGCGCCATGTGCCTTTATAGCGAAATCCTGGTGGCACCGGTCGATCAGAGTGTTTTCAATCCGGAGCTGATACTTGCCCTATGTGGTGTTCTTTGGGGGGCATATCTGTCCGTAGTCTGCATGAAGGGGAAGCGATAGATGCCGATCTCCATGACGACTGCGGGTAATTGACATTTCACTATCGTCACCCGGCGGGGGAACTTTGCCGGTCAGGTGCTCAACTCAAATTTTGCGAACGGCTAATAGCGGATTTTATTGGCTAAAGCTGAACTTCCTTGTTCAACCTGGCTTCACCATCCAGCCAGGGCGGCGTTCCCCAGAGGCCTGGTGTCTCGCTCCAAACGCACTTCGGTGTCTTTGTCTTTTGCCCAGGCGGTGAGCAGGACCATCGCCCCGAAACCACCGATGATGAGTACCGGATAGGCTGCCAGCAACTCCACCAGCGAGTACTTCCAGGCCAGCGGACGACCAATACCCAGCATGGCGGCATAGAACCATGACACGCCAGAGAGGGCACCGGAAAACAGCGCCAGCATGCGCAAGCTGAAGGAGAGTTTGAGTAACGAACCGGCTTTTTTCAGCGCCGGCAATACAGCGCTATGCAACAGGAAGCCGTTAAAGGTCAACAGCACAACTATGCCGATTTTGGCTTGCAGTTTTGGATTGAGGAAATACTCCATTCCCTTCCCGGCATAATCGATTCCGACAATACCAATGCCCGTAATCCAGAGCGCTACAAGTGCAAGCACTACGGTTTTTTGAAGGCTTTCCATGTGCGCGTCATCGTGGTGGCCTGGCGCATCCCCCTTCAGGAGTTGCTTGACCATTGCAATGTCACTGGTCAAGACCAGTCCGATTGCTACACAGCAGGCGATAAGATGAAAATATACAACGCCCAAACGCACATATTCCACGGTGGACGAAGAAAACATACTAAGTTCCATGGTGACCTCTTGGCTTCAATAGTGAATCAACTTGGCTCTCGTCACGGCTTGATTGGGTTTTGCCGTTGCTGATTGCCAATTAGATCCAGCAATTGTTATCAGTTAATCTTGCGACGTTACGCCAGCAAGACAATAGTGAGTTTCTCGAATGAACGTTTAGTCATTCGATCATGTCCATTTTCAGGTAACCAAAAACCTCAATCGCACTGCGTGCATGGGAGGTTTAACTTCCGCTTCTGGGGGCGGTGAGGCCCGGAATCCAAACGACGAGCAGATCAGGCAATGCTGGTGGGGTTGGCGGGGCTTGCACCCCATTCGAGGAAACGGATCTTGTGAAGCTCACCCTGGCTGTCCAGGTAGACCACAGTCACTGGTACTACGCCGGTCTTGTGGGATGTATCGGTGCGCTGCAGTACCTGTTTGACATCGATGTCCATACCGTAGTGGTAATCGACGGCGGAGACATGCGCGCCAGGTTCTTGAAGGCTGTTCTGGTCGAAGACACTGGGTGCGAGACTGGAAATCACGGCACTGACAATCGTGGCCATGCTCATAAGGCTGTACCTCCACTGAAGTTCGCTTGACAAGGACCTAATGTGACACGCGGTGAAAGTGAAGTTCACTTGACCGCGACGAACGCGCATGCCCGTAAAGCCTGTAGTGGCTGCAAACTCCCGGCAATTCCCCACGCTTGACGCCTCTCGACCGTTCGTCCTTTAACCCCCGTATTTGTTGGCAAAAGCCCGTTTTTCAAGGAGGTCATGACATGTCATGACCGGTTGTCAGGCGTCGGGTATTGGCCGATTTCTGTCTGTCACCAAGCGTTATATCCGACCCATGGCGGACTCTCGGAGGCAATCTTTGGCATCTCCAAAATCAGAATGAAACCAACATGCCCCACGTAGTGAAGCGTGCAATCCGCGATTATATTGCTGCAGTCAGTGCATTGATGTCCTGCAATTAACCCGTCTTGTTCATCGGTAGATCAGTTATCACACTGAGGTCATTCATTTGATAACGGCTTCTGACTGATGGAGAGATGACCATGGTATCTGCGATCCGGTTTAACCAGTTCGGCAACCCTGAAGTACTGAACCTGGAGACACTGAGCGAACAAGCGCCCGGCCAGGGCGAGGCGTGGCTTGAGCAAGAGGCTGTAGGTGTCAACTTTCTCGACGTTACCCAACGAAAAGGGGCGGTGCCCATTGCCTTGCCATCTGGACTTGGGCTGGAAGGCGCGGGGCGTGTCGCCGCTGTGGGTGCGGGTGTCAGCAACGTGCGAGTAGGGGATCGCGTCGCTTATGCCACCGGCCCCTTGGGTTCCTATGCTTCGGCCCGGCTTTATCCGGCAGAGCGGTTGGTCAGAATTCCGGATTGGCTGTCATTTGACGATGCAGCAGCCGTCATGTTCAAGGGCATCACTGCGCAGTACCTGTTGAAAGCCACCTATCCTGTGGGGCCCGGTACAACCATTCTCCTCTACGGTGTGGCCGGAGGGCTGGGGGAAATCATGGTGCCGTGGGCCAGACACTTGGGTGCCACCGTGATCGGCGTGGTTTCAAAGCAGGCCAGTGTCGAGAAAGCTCTGGCGTCGGGATGCGATGAAGTCCTGGTGTTCGATGCGTACAGCCTGGCATCCCAGGTCGCTCGTATCACCAAGGGTAAAATGGTCGATGTCGTCTATGACCCGATAGGGCGTGTTTCTTTCCAGGCATCCCTGGATAGCTTGCGACCACGAGGCCTGATGGTATCGTTCGGAGCCTCATCAGGTGCGCCGTCAGCCGTGGAACTGTCGACACTCAATACCAAAGGCTCGCTGTTCCTGACACGTCCTTCGTTGGCAGCCCATACGACGAGTGCCTCTGAGTACCAGGAACGGGCGCAGGATGTGTTGGCCGCCATTGGTGCAGGTATTATCAAACCTTCGGTCCGGGCAAGTTACTCTCTGGCGGACGCAGCATTGGCGCATGCGGACCTGGAGTCCGGGCGTTCATCGGGGGCGATCATTCTAAAACCATGAATCTTGATGTTTTGAACAATCAGCACAGCGACGAAATCGCTGCGTTTCTGGCCGTGGCCTCGCAAGGCTCGTTTGTCGGGGCAGGCCGGCTATTGCAGCGACACCCAACAGTCGTTTCGAAACGACTCGCCGCTATGGAAAAGCGCCTTGGCGTTCGGCTTGTGGAGCGCTCCACCCGCCAGGTTCGAATTACTGAAACAGGTGCCAGGCTGGAGCAACGCCTTCGCTCAGCCATCGAATTGATGAATGATGCGCAGCAGCAAGCGTCCGAGGGCGCCAGCGAAATCCGCGGTACTTTGCGCCTTGCATTGCCGGCAGCCATGGGCAGACGTTGGCTTGGCCCGATGCTGCCGGAGTTTCTCAAGGCTCATCCGCATGTCTCGATCATCGCTGACTATAGCGAGCGTCTGGTCGACATCATCGATGAAGGTTTTGACGCGGCGATCCGAATCGGAGAGTTGGACGACAGCCGGTTGATAGCCAAAAAACTGAGTGACCATCGCCGGATACTCTGTGCCTCGCCTGCTTACATCACAAAGCACGGCATGCCCGAAACGCCACAGGACCTGATCAGGCACAATTGCCTTCGCTTCAGTGGCCTTGCGTCTTTTCCTCAGTGGAGACTCCATCGTGGCAATGAACTGCAGACGGTTTCTCCCAAAGGAAATCTGACGGCCAACGACAGCGAATCATTACTTGCAGCGGCCTGCGCCGATGCGGGAATACTGGGGGCGGGTGACTGGTTGATGAGTCGTGATATTGCTGCCGGGGGACTGTTGCAGGTCCTTCCTGACTGGCAATTGGATACCGCAGGTGGGGTCTACCTGGTCAGGCCATCAGCCAAGTTTCCGGGGGCCGTGGTCGTCGCGTTCAAACAATGGATCGAGTCAAAGTTTACTCCCGCGCCCCCATGGACCATCTGACCGGCTAACCTTCGGTTCCCCCTGACCGACACATGGCTGCCAGCCATGTGTGTTCATAAAGTCAGGTGGTGATTCACTTTTTCCAGTGCATCAAAGCCAATACAGGATAGTAACGGACCACAACCAGCCGATGCAGAGGGTGATGGCAAGGTAGATCGCCACAATCATCAGAGGCTGATTCCACATGACACACCTCCCATAACCGCTTTCTTTACATGGGTGCCTGGTAAAACGGGCGCTCGTCGTATGAGCAATAACTCGTCAGAACACTCCAAGGGTCAATTCCATCGCCAGTACAGCGGACAACGCCAGCGTCATCACCAACGCGATAAACATCAGGCCCAACTCAGCCAGCTGCTTATAAAGGGCCATCGGCCGTTTCATGATTCGAGCAATTGATCTTTCAGTGGAAGCCATCACCCATCCTCACTTTTGCGTGGAACACGCACCACAGGCTTGACTTGGGTGTAAGGCGATGGAGTCGCATGGTGGTGTCACGCGTTTCATTTCCTACCCCTCGTGTCATGCCGAATCCGGCGAGCCCCGCCGTCTCCATGATGTCCGGGACGACAGTTGTTGCGGGTACCGGGGGTGGTGCAACTTATGAGCCATTTCAATAGGGCGAAGAAAAAACTCAAATTAATTAACAAGCTGTTTGCGAGGGGGGGGCACGCGCGCGAAAGGAGGAGGGGGAACATTCCTCAAAGTTGGTGGTAAATGCCTGGTTGGGTGGGTGTAGTACCCCATTTTTGGAGAGAGTAGCGGCCCTGTTTCACCGATCGTTTTTGCTAGGTGCTACTTGTCCCTGAGGCGAGGTGGATTCAACGGGGCGAGAGGGCCGCTTCTAACTGTGGTTTCAACTGGTCGAAGCAACACACTGAATCCTGTTTAATAGACGAGTGAGTTTTCGGCACCGCACATTACCCGCGGAGAAACATCGATGCCGAAATCACGTAACCGCTAATCAAGCAGCTGATCTATCAACACCGCATTGGTGTAGATCAAACTGCCGTCACTCGCCCGGTGTCCAACCAGATGGAACTGCCCGCGTTCGTCGTGCAAATAGACACGCATCTGACAGTCGGACAAGGGGGCGTATCCCTCGGGCATGATCAGATCCATCGAGTCCATATCGACATCGACCATGGCTTCCTGCTTGTGGGTGTTCTGCAAGCGCTCTTCGGCCTGCTCCAGACGGAGGTGCAGAGGGCCGTCGACATTGAAATGAACTTCCCCGATCGGGGTGGATTTTTGGGCGCCACTGGTTTTGCACCAGCCTTCGATCGTCAGGGCACTCATGACGAAACCTCCCATGTGGATTGCTGGAATCTGTAGCTATCGTTCCTGCTCGATGCCATTACTTATGTTGGATGACTGCACAAGGGCAGGGTTCGATTTTTGGCGCCGCTTCTGGCCGACCCTGCTGTCCGTCATCAAGCATTCAGTATAGCCGGTCGCCGGACCTCGCTTGCCAACCTCACGTACAACCCGATGGGCTCTATACTTCTTACTGACTTTGCCGCCCCGATGGGTGGTATTTGTCTGCCCTGCTTGGACGTCAGTGGCGATGCTTTTGCATAACCAATGAACAACAGGAATAGGATGAAGAGGAAATGGCAATAGCAATTGTCCTGATACTAATCGTTATTGCATCAGTGCTATTCCACATACTGGCGCCTTGGCACGCGACTCCGGCAGCTTCCAACTGGGGTTCCATAGACACCACCCTGTTCATCACCCTGATCATTAGCGGAATATTTTTCATTGCCATCACGGTATTCATGGCGCTCGCGGTGATGCGGTATCGTCACAAGGAGGGCGCCAGGGCGGCCTACCAGCCAGAAAATAAAAAGCTGGAACTGTGGTTAATCATCATTACGTCGGTAGGTATTGCCGGGATGTTGGCGCCAGGCCTTGTTGTCTACAACGATTTCATCCGGGTGCCGAAAGAGGCTTACGAACTTGAAGTGGTCGCCCAGCAGTGGCAGTGGGCCTTTCGTTTTCCAGGCCAGGACGCAAAGTTGGGCAAATCGGATATCAGGTTTATTGATGGCGCCAATCCCTTCGGCCTTGATCCCAAGGATCCTGCAGGGCAGGACGATGTGCTTGTATTGAATAATGAAGTTCGCCTTCCGCTCGACCGACCGGTGAAAGTCTTGTTGCGGGCTAAAGATGTCCTGCACGATTTCTATGTGCCGCAAATTCGCAGCAAGATGGATATGGTGCCAGGAATGGTGTCGTACTTTTGGTTTACGCCAACCAAAACCGGAAAATACGAAGTCCTTTGCGCTGAATTTTGTGGCGTAGGTCATTACAACATGCGTGGCCATATGATCGTGGAAGAGCAGGGCGTCTTCGATCAATGGCTCAAAGGCCAACCGACTTTTGCGCAGACATTGACGACAACTGCCAAACCCGGTCGCGACAGCGTGCTGGAAAAAGGCCGCCAGTTGGTCGAACAGCTCGGCTGCAAGGCCTGCCATAGCCAGGATGGCAGTGCCAGTCTCGGGCCGGGATGGAAAGGGCTGTACGGCCGCACTGAACAGTTTGCCGATGGCACCAGTGCGGTGGTCGACGAGGCCTACCTGAAAGAGTCGATTCTCGATCCGAAGGCCCGGCTGGTACAGGGCTACCCGCCGGTGATGGTGGCCTATACTCTCAAAGACGATGAACTGGGCGCTGTCATCGCCCTG
The DNA here is from genome assembly GCF_058791055.1 of Pseudomonas sp. EU05-FHT14B02. Taxonomy (NCBI): domain Bacteria; kingdom Pseudomonadati; phylum Pseudomonadota; class Gammaproteobacteria; order Pseudomonadales; family Pseudomonadaceae; genus Pseudomonas; species Pseudomonas sp. EU05-FHT14B02. Next base: position 106,413 of record NZ_JBYTDD010000022.1, read on the forward strand.
ATCAAATCACTGGGTGCTGCGGGGCAAGACGATGAACCTTCGACCGGCGAAGCGTCGAGCCCGGGTGAAGACCTGGTGGCGCAGGGGCAGCGACTGGCCGGCTCGCTCGGCTGTCTGGCCTGCCACAGTGTCGATGGCAACAAGGGCGTCGGCCCCAGCTGGCAAGGCCTGTATGGCAAGACGCAAACCCTTGCCGACGATACGAGCGTAAAGGTCGACGAGGGCTATATCAAAGAGTCGGTTCTGCATCCCAGTGCCAAAATCGTCAAGGGCTATGCAGCCGTCATGCCGGCTCTGGCTCCGAGTGACGAGGAGCTCAATGCGCTGATCGCTTTTATCAAATCCATAGCCAATGCTGACGCTGATGCGAGCAAGGCGGAGCCAGGGAAGTAGCCGTAAAACAGCCAGGAATGCACTGAAACTTCGGCAGGAGGATGACGTGATGGCCTATGCGGAGCAAGCCGAGACAGAAGCACTGCACGAGCCCAAGAGTTTCCTGACCAAATATATCTGGAGTCAGGACCACAAGGTCATAGCCATTCAATATTCCTTGACGGCCATCTTCGTGGGTCTTATCGCTCTGGTGTTGTCCAGCTTGATGCGCATGCAGATAGGTTTCCCCGGCAGTTTGGCGTTCATGGACGCCAGTACTTACTATCAGGCGATGACCATGCACGGCATGATCATGGTCATTTACTTGCTCACGGCCTTGTTTCTGGGGGGCTTCGGCAACTATCTGATTCCTCTGATGGTGGGCGCCCGCGATATGGTCTTCCCCTATGTCAACATGCTCAGCTACTGGTTCTACCTGGTGGCTGTACTGGTGTTGCTCAGCAGTTTTTTTGTCCCTGGCGGCCCCACAGGTTCGGGCTGGACGCTCTATCCGCCACAGTCCATTACCCAAGGGACACCGGGGGTCGAGTGGGGCATTGTCCTGATGCTCGTCTCACTGGCGATTTTTATTGTCGCCGCCACCATGGGCGGGTTGAACTACGTCACCACGGTGTTGCAGGCGCGCACGCACGGCATGACATTGTTTCGCATGCCGCTCTCGGTATGGGGCATCTTCATGGCCTCGATCATGGCCTTGCTGGCCTTCCCTGCGTTGTTTGTCAGTGCGGTCATGATGCTGTTCGACAAGCTGTTGGGCACCAGCTTCTTCATGCCGGCGATGATCTCGCTTGGGCAGCAGCTCGATCACCAGGGTGGCAGCCCGATATTGTTCCAGCACCTGTTCTGGTTCTTCGGTCACCCGGAGGTCTATATCGTCGCTCTCCCTGCGTTTGGTCTGGTCTCCGACTTGATCAGTACCCATGCGCGTAAAAATATCTTCGGCTACCGAATGATGGTGTGGGCCATTATTGCGATTGGCGTACTCAGTTTTGTGGTCTGGGCGCACCATATGTATGTCAGCGGAATGAACCCGTACTTTGGTTTTTTCTTCGCCGTCACTACTTTGATCATCGCGGTGCCGACGGCGCTGAAAGTCTATAACTGGGTACTGACCCTGTGGCGCGGAGACATCCATCTGACCGTGCCGATGCTGTTTGCCCTGGCCTTTATCGTCACCTTCCTGGTCGGCGGTCTGACCGGGTTGTTTCTCGGCAATGTGATCGTGGACATCCCGCTTTCGGACACCTATTTCGTCGTGGCCCATTTTCATATGGTCATGGGGGTAGCCCCGGTACTGGTGGTGTTCGGCGGCATTTATCACTGGTACCCGAAAGTCACCGGGCGCATGTTGAACGACACCCTGGGCAAGTTGCACTTCTGGATAACCTTTCTGGGCACCTACGCCATTTTCTTCCCCATGCACTACTTGGGTTTCCAGGGCATGCCACGTCGCTACTACGCCTACGAAAACTACGCGTTCATTCCGCAGTCCGCGCAAGACTTGAATGCCTTCATTACGGTGATCGCATTGACTGTCGGCGTTTCCCAGTCGCTGTTCCTGTTCAACCTGGCCTGGAGTGCATTCAAGGGCAAGCCCGCAGGCAGTAATCCCTGGGGTGCGGCCAGCCTGGAATGGCAAACGCCGGACACCCCGCCGAAACACGGTAACTGGGGAGAGAAGTTGCCGGTCGTGCATCGCTGGGCCTATGACTACAGTGTGCCGGGGATAGAGCAGGATTTCGTGCCGCAAACGGTCTCCGCCGAGGAGCTGGAGCAGATGCGGCAACTCAGTGCCGGAACCAAGGCGGACATCAAGACATGAACAGACTGCTATTGAGAAACGCCGACGGCGCTGATCCCGGCGGTAGCTGGAGTCGCGACCCTGAGGGTATACCGGCCGCCGAGGATGCCGATAGAAGCCAAACCGCAAGGGTAGGCCTGCGCTTGTTTCTGGTAGTGGTGAGTTCGTTATTCTTCCTCTTCCTGATCGCCTTTATTGCCCGTTCTCAAATGGCCGACTGGCTCCCCCTGACAGAGCCTTTGGCGCCGTTAGGCAATCTTCGGCCGCTCTGGCTGAATTCGGCTTTTCTGGTATTGAGTTGCATCGCACTGCAATGGTCGCGTATGGCCGCCCGAAAGGCTCGGCTGGGCGCAACGGTCATTGGTTTTGCATTGGGCGGGGTGTTTGCCATTGCCTTTCTGGCGGGGCAACTCTGGGTCTGGCAGCAGTTTGTCGCCTGGGGCTACTTTGTCGCCAGCAATCCGGCCAACAGTTTCTTCTACCTGTTGACCGGCCTGCATGGGCTCCACCTGCTGGGCGGGCTGATCGCCTGGTGCTGGATCGTCGCCAGATTTTTGCGTCATGTGCCACTGGCGCAACTTGGTGCCAGCGTAGAGCTCTGCGCCATCTATTGGCATTACTTGCTGGGCCTTTGGTTCGTGCTTTTCGCGCTGCTGGCCAGCACACCGCAAACCTATGAAGCCATCGCCAGATTCTGCGGCCTGAGGTGAACAGTCATGGCATTGCACCCACAAGCCCAAGTCGAATCCAGCTCATCCAATCCACCAGGTTCGCCGCCTGCACCGGGATGGCAGGGCATCGCCAGCGATTGGTCCTCGGATAAAGAGGCCTTCAAGCAGGTGCCCTGGGGCAAGGCGATGATGTGGATATTCCTGCTCAGCGACACGTTTATATTCACCTGTTTTCTGACCGGATACATGTCGGTACGCATGACCATCACCAGCGCCTGGCCGAACCCCAGTGAAGTGTTCGCATTGACCATCGGCGGCAAGGAAATCCCTCTTATTCTGATCGCCATCATGACCTTTGTGCTGATCAGTAGCAGCGGCACCATGGCCATGGCCGTCAATTTCGCCTATCGCCGTAATCGCGCGAAAACCGCGGCCCTGATGCTGGCGACCGCTGCCTTGGGTGTGACTTTCGTCAGCATGCAGGCATTTGAATGGAGCAAGCTCATCGCAGAAGGGGTGCGTCCCTGGGGGAACCCCATGGGAGCGGCGCAATTTGGCGCATGCTTTTTCATGATTACCGGTTTTCACGGACTGCATGTATCAATCGGCGCCCTCTACCTCAGCATTGTGGCGCTGAAGGTATGGCGCGGAGATTATGAGCGCTCCGGCAACTATCAGAACGTCGAGATAGCCGGGCTTTACTGGCACTTCGTGGATCTGGTGTGGGTATTTATTTTTGCATTCTTCTATTTATGGTAGAGGAGCACAGGTGATGGCACATGCTCAGGGTCAGCAACATCCAATCAGTTTGTACCTTAAAATCTGGGGACTGTTATTCGTCCTCAGCACGCTGTCGTACCTTGTCGACTATTTCCACTTTCATGGCTACCTTCGGTGGTCCTTGATCATCACTTTCATGTTGTTGAAGGCAGGTTTGATTGTCTCCATCTTCATGCATATGGCATGGGAGCGCCTGGCATTGGTCTACGCCATACTGGTGCCACCGTTGTGTTTACTGGTGCTTATCGGGCTGATGGCCTCCGAGGCAGACTATATTTTCCTCAGCAGGGGTATTTTCTTTGGCCAGTAGGCAAGCAGCTTTCGGATGGCCTTGAGTCCCTAGGCGCTAACCCGATATCACTCGCTTGAACTGATGCCATTTGTGCTGCCAGGCCACTGTCCAGTGGGGGGCTGCCGTTCCCGTGCCGGCGATCTTCAGCTTCGGATGCTGTTTGATGACCTGGTCCAGTACCGATTCCTGATTCGGTTCAACATCCACGAAGAAGATATGTTTGCCTTCTTTTACTGCCTGTTTGAAATTGCGGAAGTGAGTGTTCGGCACCTGGAACCCAAAAAAACCGCCTTCCCAGATGCAGAAGCCCAATACAACAATGGCAAGGAAGATAAAGGGCATCCAGCCTGCGGCGGATTCGGTCCAGCCCATCCAATAGGCACCACCCAGAACCAACGCTGCAAGTGGCACGCCGATCACCGCACCAATCTCACCAGAGTGAACAGCATCCTGTTCCATCAGCGAACTGATCTCGTGGAGGTGATGTTCTTCTACATCAGCAACTTTTTCACTGAGTACATGAATTTGTTCGGAATTGATGCCGCTGGCTTCCAATTCACATTCAACGTTTTCAAGATCGTTGAGATTGTCACTGATGTAATAGTGTCGGTTCATGCCACACCTCCCGTCTCGGGTTTGCTGCAGACCTCCTCTGTCCGGCAGCACTCGGCAGCTGTACTGTGGGGAACGTTGCACACCCGGTGCAATCTGAAAAAAAGTATAGCACTCACCATCCTGCGGACCGGTCGCTAGCTGATCTGCACAATGACCGGACCTTCCGTCACGATCGGCGGGTTCACGCGGATATTCGATGCATTTTTCTGAATCCAGTCACGCGCGACTTTCAGGCTCGCATCGCTGCCGGCCTTGTCCGTGCAAACAGTCACCGCTGTACCACCATCACCTGTATTCAACAGTGTGTAGCTGACGAGGCCAGGCACTGTCCGCAGGGTCGCTTCGACGTCGGCATTGCGCTCTTCCAACAACTCGAAAAGCTGCTTTGCTCCAGTACCCAGGTAGGTTCTTATAACCGCATACATAGTCGTCTCCCTTGGGAGTGTCGCCTTGATGCCAATCCAGATCCGTTGATGGCCGCTATTACTCAAGGCTTCAGTTCGCCCTGATTTATTAAGCTTAGCCAAAAGCCGGTGAAACTCGTAATGCAACGACCACCGGCCATTTCTGGCCGATTGCTGCCTGTCTGGAAGGGCTGCAATCGACCGATTCTGTTGAAAAAGTCGGCCATGGTTTCCACGACAGAAAAGTACGCGCTTGAGATTGAAATCTTTACTTTGAGCAGAGGATTCCGGGGGCAGATTTCGCGTAGCGGCGCGCAAAAAAGGCGTTTTCAGCGGTCAGTATGCGGGCAGTCTGGAAGAACCGACTTTTTCAACAGAATCGACCCAAAGCCGACGATCACAAGTGCCAAAGAAACATGTGGCAATTCATCCTGCAGACATGTTTGCTCGCAGATTCCGGTGCGGGCCGGCCCCGCCTTCTTCTTGGCGCGGACGGGCAGGGCAGCAGGTCTTGTTTACTGAGTGAGTCTGCATGATTGGCCTGAGGGGCTATGCCAAGGCAGTTGGTTGGCCGGTGCAGTTGACTAACTCCTAGCTATGTGGCCGATGGTTATGGTGGTTATACGGCCAAGAGGATGCTGCCGTATCGGCCGATGGACTCGCTGGTGGAGCGGCCAGTTCTTCCAGGTGGGTGATGATATCGTTTGGTTTTAGCACCAGTACGTCGCTGTCCAGGGTGTCCAGAATCATCTCGGCGGTGTTGCCGATCAATGCGCCGGACAGTCCGGTGCGGGCCACGCTACCGATCACCGTGAGCACGGCTTCGAGCTTGTGCGCGATGTACGGGATCAGCACATCGGCAGGACCTTCCTCGATATGCAGGCGTTCGTCGCTGACATCGAATTCGGCCTGGAACGTCTTGCACAGTTCGCGATAGAGAGCCTGAATGCTTTCTTTGAGTTGGAATACAGAGTCGGCCGCCGACAGCATGGGGTAGGGGTGGGCGCTCAACATGTGAAGAGTGCCGCCGGCCAGTGTGGCGATGTCGTAGCCGTGGCTGACGATGCCGGAATGCAGGACGCGATGCTCCATATCACTGCTGCCAGCATCGATGGCCGCGAGAATAGCGCCACCGGTCCAGGGTCTTGTGGTTTTTACTATAAGCACCGGGCTGGGGCAGTATCGCAGTAGCTTCCAATCCTCGGGGGTGAGTAGTGCCTTCATCAGCGGGGTGTCGGGCAGGTGCTGCTTGATCACCAGGCCACACCCCTCCGCTTGTTGGGCTGCGATGATGGTCTTGTGTGAACTTCCATGCCAGGCCTGCTGGGTGCTCACGCTATACCCCTCTTGTGCCAAGCTGCCTTGCATTTCGTTCAGGTAAGAGGAATGGTGGTGTCCCTTGTCGCAGGCCAGTAGATGCAGGTGCGACTGGGTGGCACTGGCAATCATTTTGGCCCTATTCAGGATCAGGTCCTTGGACTGCTGCGAATCCACCACCACCAAGGTGTTGCGAATGGTGTGCATGAGAGTCTTCCTGTGCGTGAGTACAGTTTTTATGTGGGGCGGCGGCAAGGACGTTCTTGGCCTTGCCCGCCCGTCAACCGGAAGCTCACTTACCGACATCATGCACGCGATAGCTAAAATCGAATTCTGCCCGCTCAGTGCGATTGTTAACGCTTGAATCGAACTGGCATTAATTACCAGAACGGCTGCTGATCGCTCATGCAACTGCGCAAGTTGACTCCACAGCGCTGGCGCTGTTGTTCCAATGCATCTATATTTGTTTGAGTTGTAACGCGGCCGGTACACTTGGTGTCGGATGATGCGTTACTTCTTGTTACTTGCGCTGGTGGCAAAGAAAGCGGCTGAGCGTCTGCCGCTTTGAATACCGTGTCTGCCTGCGCTTATCCACCCGCGCAAATGCTACGCGCCGATGGATATCCCCGACCTTGGTGGAATAAATCGAGTTGTTCTTTTGCGGGCATTTACTGCGCGCTCAACTCAATGGCTGAGTATGGTGGCTTTTTTGCTTAAAGTTTAGGTGGTTGGTCGACTAAGTTAGTTGATTTTCATCTAAGAGAAACTCTGAGCAGCCCCCATTCGATCTGATGAAAAATCCCCGCTCTCGCTAGCTGCTCCTGTGTAGCTGTTCGCTTTCCGCCGTTTCTTTGCCGAGCCAAGGTTGGACATTGATCAGATGGATGGCGCCGCTTTTTATCAGGCCTGCCAAGCGCGTGGCTTCTGCGGCCGCGCGTAGTGAATGCTCGGAACCATCGATGGCCCAAGCCAGGCATTGTCCTCAGCCGACGACAAGGGCTGGCTGTGGTCGATGACTACGCCGATCAGGCGACCGTCACTGTCGTGCTCAGCTAGCGTTGGTGCCGGTATCGCCCGTTCTTGTCTCAAACTCATCATTGTTCTCCCGTAACCCGTGCTTTGCTCTTCGTCAAAGTCAGGCTCAACAGTACCGAAATCAAGATGATGCCGCCGACTGTGGTCAGCGACCATTGGATCGGCATGTGCCACCACGGTGCGACCAGCATCTTGCCGCCGATGAACACCAGTACGATGGCCAGACCATATTTGAGCAAGTGGAAGCGGTAGGCCATGTCGGCAAGCAGAAAATACAGTGCGCGCATGCCCATGATTGCGAAGATGTTGGAGGTGAACACGATGAAGGGGTCGGTGGTGACGGCGAAGATAGCCGGGATGCTGTCGACCGCGAACACCAGGTCGCTGGCCTCGATCAGTACCAGCACCAGGAACATCGGCGTCGCCCAGCGCAGGCCGTTCTGGCGCACGAAGAAGCGCTCGCCGTGAAAACCGTCGGTGATGCGGAGATGGCCACGCAGCCAGCGCAGCAGAGGGTTCCTTTCGAGGTCTGGCTGCTGGTTGGCGAAGATCAGCATCTTGACGCCGGTGATGATGAGGAAAGCGCCAAAGACATAGAGCAGCCAGGCAAACTCCTGCACCAGCCAGACACCGGCGAAAATCATACCGGCACGCATGATGATGGCGCCGAGCACGCCATAGAGCAGGACACGGCGCTGCAATTCTGGCGGCACGGCGAAATAGCCGAAGATCATCACGAAAACAAACATGTTGTCGATCGACAGTGACTGCTCGATCAGGTAGCCCGTCAGGAATTCGAGCGTTGTACGCTGGGCCACTTCGGCGCCGAACGTGCTGCGCAGATACCACCAGAGCAGGACGGAGAAGACCAACGCCAAACTGGTCCAGGCGATGACCCAGGTCAGCGCTTCGCGTACCGAAACACGATGCGCCTTGCGCCCGCCGAAGACGAAAAGATCCAGCGCCAGCATGGCGAGGACGAACCCGATGAAGGCGGCCCACATCCAAAATTGGCCGACGCTAATGGCGGTCATTTAACTATCCAAGGTTGGCCGATACTCATGTAGCGCCGCACGATCACCCGCCCCAATGCGGGCGGTGCCGTGACTTAAGCTGTAGGCTAGGCGCTTGCTGAGGTAATCGTGCAAACCCTCGGTTAGCTCGAAACCACGGCATTGGATGGCCATCTGCATGACTGTCTCCGCATGGCGCAGCAATGGGCTGGAAGAGGTCATGCTAAGGGGCATGTTGCATCAATAAAAATCGTTTATTCGTTACGAACTGTTCGTTTTTTACGAAGTATTGATTCAGATGCTCAACTACCGGCAATTGCTTTAGTTCTGCTCCGTGGCCAAGGTGGGTGGCATGGCACGCGCCGCCGAACAGTCATACCTTATGCCGCAGACCTGTCGGTGCTGATTTCTATCGCCTTACCCAGGCGTGCCGAGGCGATATGAGACCGTCAGAAAGGACGGAGTGAGCTTCTTCTCGCTATACGCGTTAGAGGAGTACGCCCCGAGTTAACCGAAAACGCACTCCACAATCAAAAAAAACGAGCAAATTCCTACTGTGCAGGCTTGGCCGGTGGCTGCCCTTGCATGTAGTTTTGGTGCTTCATCATGTTATCCATCATCATCTGTTGCATCCCCGTGTACCTGTCCATCATGTACTGGCGTTGACTCTTATGCTCCGGGGTCAAGTTTGAGTAGTCCTGCCACCCCATCATGTGGCTACCACCCATCATGTGTCCTTTGCCCTTCATTCCCGGCCCCCACATACCGTTCATCATGTTCATTCCATTTTGCATCGTATTCCAATGTTCCTGAAGGAGCTTCTGCCGCTGCTGGGGATCCTGGGTTTGCTGAATTTTCTCCATCTGTGCCTGCATCTTCTCAAAGGTGTCTTGTGCCTGAACCATCTGCTTATCGAATTCGGCAACATTCGGGGCTTGTTGTTGCGTCTGCGTCACTTGAGATTGCTCTGCTGCTAATGCCCATATGGGGGCTAACGATGCGGTGAAGAGGGCCACGGCCAATCTGGTATTTTTCATGTCTAGCTGCCTTAGTGGGGGTGAGCTGAACCAAGTTCTGAATTAACCGATTGCGGTGTTTGTGTCAGGCCGCATTCGCCAAAATTAAAGACTTCAGCATGCAGACTTAGTAATTAGCAGAGCTGTCACAAGCGACCTTGACATATATCAAATGCTGAAGTGATTCTCCGGAATTCGCATTTGCGGCGGCACGAAGGAGCCCTACCAACAGCTCCCCAACAGTCAGCGGTATATTCCAAGGCCAATTACAGTCCGCATCAAGCGGACTGAATGGCGAGGAAGGCTACGATCTCACCGACCGTGGTGCGTGCTGTTCGTGTTACACCGATCAGCGTGGCAGAAGCCGAACCTGTCCACTCGCCATAACCGACCAACCACAGACTTGGCTCTTTGGTCGAGTGGGTGCCTTCGACCTCAACGCGACCCTCGGCGTTGACCACCCCCAGTGAATCCAGATGCTGTAGGGCTGGCCGAAATCCTGTGCACCAAATCACTGCGTCCACCGCAGATTCGGAGCCATCGCCCCAAAGAACCCCGTTGCGAGTGAAACTTTCGAAAGGTCGTACAGACTTGAGTACGTTACGCCCTCGGGCTTCAACAATGGGCGCAACAACGACGATATCGCCCAACCCACCCACTGGCTGCTCAATGACACGCCCCTCCAGTTGGGCTTTCCAGCGCTCGGTTGCGCGCTCGAACAGTACCCGCCCATCCACATCGTCAGGTAAGAACATCGGTTCTACTGGGGTTACCCATGTGGTTTCAGCGACCTTTGAAACTTCGGCCAGAATTTGTGCACCTGAATTGCCGCCACCTACCACCAACACCTTCTTGTTCGCGAACGGTTGTGCTTCGACATAGTTTGCGGAATGTAACTGCCGACCGGCGAATAGCTCGGCATTGGGGTAGTGAGGTATGTAGGGATTGCTCCAGGTGCCTGTTGCGCTGACAACAACCTTGGTATCCCAATGCTTGTCGTCAGAACGTACCCGTAGGCCAGATTCCGTACGCTCAACAGAAGTGACCCGTACCGGGCGCTCAATCGGGAATTGGTAGCGCTGTTCGTATTGGTTGAGGTACTCAATCACATGATTTCGTGTTGGGTAGCCATCTTGCGCGGGTGGCATCATCCAGCCGGGGATCGAACTCCAGGTGGACGGGGAGAATAGACGCAGCGAGTTCCAGCCATGTCGCCAGGCACCACCAGGCTCTTCCTGCGCATCAAGGATAACAAATGAAAGATGAGTTCGACGCAGGAAATACGCTACCGCCAAGCCTGATTGGCCCCCACCAATAATGACGACGTCCAATGGGCTGGTGAGCGAATGAGTCATGAAGAAAATCCTGGAGGGTAGAAACGGAAAATACCAGTGTCCAACGGCACTAAACCAATCCAGGCCCAAAAGCCGATCACGCCGGGCAGACTGAGGCCCAGGCCGGTGACAATGCGCAGGCTACGGTCAATGGTTCCGGTGTTCGTTTTCATGGCAATCTCCCTTTCAATGGTTTCGCCGGGTCTCCAGCGCAGTAAACACCAACATGCCGGTCAGCATGGCCAGCATGAACACGATCGCTTGCCAGCGTCCTGTCAGCAGAATTACCACTGCGGGGCCAGGACAGATGCCCGCTATTCCCCAGCCGATGCCGAACAACAGGCTCCCGCCAATCAAGCGCGGGTCCAACTCACGTTTGATCGGTAGCTGCATTGGCCTTCCCAGCAGCGAACTGGATAGTTGGCGCGCCCAGGTTAATGGGCCAACGGCTATGCCAATGGCCCCGATCATGACCAATGCCAAGGAAGGGTCCCAGGCACCGGTTAAATCCAGGAAAGCCAGTACTTTGCTCGGGTTGGCCATGCCTGCCAAAAGAAGGCCGAAGCCGAACATCAAACCCGCAATGAATGCACTCAGTTTGATCATGTTCAACCCCCGAGCAGATGACGCAAGACAAACACCGTGGCGAAACCACTGAACATGAAACACGCAGTGGCGACCATCGATCTCGGCGATAGGCGCGATATGCCGCACACGCCATGTCCACTTGTGCAACCCGAGCCGTAACGTGTGCCGATGCCCACCAATAGGCCGGCAGCAATAAGTTCGAGCCAGCCACTCTGGAACTCAATTTGGGGCAAGGTGGCAAACAGTCCCCATAACAGCGGCGCGATGAGTAGGCCCAGAAGAAACAGCGCTTTCTCATCTGCTCCTTCGCGGCGGCGCTGTAAAAGACTGCCAATCAGACCGCTGATGCCTGCGATACGCCCGTTGGCGACGACGAATAGACTGGCAGCCAGGCCAATCAATGCGCCCCCTGCAAGCGATGACCAGGGAGTGAAGTTGAGCCAGTCGACATTCATGAGGCTTCTCCGGCACAAAATTGTTGATACAGGGTTTGGATTACTGCCAATGCTGCGCGACTGCTGATGCGATAGAACATTTGCTTTCCGTCACGGCGGGTCTCCACCAGTCCTTCGCGGCGAAGCACTGCCAGCTGTTGAGAAAGAGTCGGTTGCTGTATCCCCAGCAGTGACTCCATATCGCTGACATTGCGCTCACCTTGGGATAACTGGCATAGGAGGATCAAGCGATCCGGATTGGCCAGGGCCTAAAGGAGTTTGCTGGCAGCATCAGCATTCGCGCGCAGCTGCTGGATATCCAATTTGGGCATACGATTGATCGTCAATCAGTCAGTTATTCAAATTATGTTATATGAAAAACATAATTGTATGCTGGCACTTTCAGCTCATCATTGGCAGTAGAGGTCTAGTGCAGGTCACGGGTTATAGGCGAGGGTTGCGCAGGCCAAAAAGTGGATGGCTCATGCACATAACTAAACCCAGACCGACTTTTTCAACAGAATCGGCCAAAAGCAGACAGTCTGATGCGTCTGGAGAATCAAGGGTGACCCGCTACGCGCCACCCTGTCAGATGCCAGATTCGCAAGTTAAAATATAAGATCCGTCGTGGTCGCGCTGTTGAGTCTGACTATCTGGATGGCGAATTCGGCGGCGCTGTCGGCATCGGTATTGCCGTAGAGCACGCCCCTGAAACTTTCAACTGGCCGGCCGCACTGAAGGCAGTGGTACTGCAGATGATCGAGCTGAAGGCTTCATTGGTGGCCGTCGCCATGTTGCCATGTTGGCATCGAGCGTCGACAGATCAATCTTGTCGGCTCCTCGGACGAAGTCGCTGATGATGTCCCAGGTGGAACTGGTCAGCACCGTTTCAGCGACGGCGTTGAAGTCGAAGATGTCGTTGCCGGCGCCGCCGGTGAGAACATCCTTGCCCGTACCGCCGACCAGGATGTCATGGTCACGGCCGGGCTAGCGGTGAATGGCGTGGTCGAGAAAAGCCGGTGCGGACCCGCATGCCGGGTGGTGTAGCGGGGGAGGGGCCTGTGAAGGCCGCCCCCTATGCCGATTGAGCACTGAAAGGGACGTTAGAATTCAGTAGTTGTACTGGTCATAGTTACTCGAGTCGCGTGTCTCCAATTCGCTCAGGCGAAAATACCTAACAGGATCGTTGCAAGAATCACTGTAGATGCGCCACCAATGCGCGTGGAAATCTGAGCGAACGGCATCAGCGACATGCGGTTAGAGGCAGATAGGATGGCTACATCCCCTGTGCCGCCCAGGCCGCTGTGGCAGCACGTCACGATGGCCGATTCGATGGGATACATCTTCATCACATTGCCAATCAAGAAGCCCGCCACTGTCATCGAAACCACAACCGATACGCATACCAGTACATAGCTCACCGAGAACACCTTCACCACGCTATCCAGCGGCACATAGAGCATGCCAAGGCCGATCATGACCGGCCAGATGAAGGCAGCGGAGACCAGTTTGTAGAACGACTGCGCACCTTTCTCCAGTTTTTCTGGCAGGACACGGACGTACTTAAATAGTACGGCGGCAAGGATCATCATCACTGGCCCTGGGATACCAACTACTTTTTCCAGCAACCCTCCCAAGACAAAGAACGCGCAGATGACCAGCACGCCTGCACCCATGATGCGAAGGTCGATGCTGGGGTTTGCCTCTTCCTTGACCTGAAATTTGTCATTCTCGGTTTTGGCCCGAATCAGTGAGCCTTCGCCATTGAGGTTCGGACGTTTCAGGGCCAAACGAGCCAGGTATCCTGCGCAAATGATTGCTGCGATGTTGCCGACCACGGCGGCGGGCACTAATTGCGCTACGTAGATATCAGGCGTGCCACCGAGGATCGCCGAGTACGCCAGCGACAGAGGAAGAATCCCTTCACCGATCCCACCGCCAATAATCGGTACGATGATGAAAAAGAAGGTGTGGTAGAAGCTGTATCCGGCCAGTTTGCCAACAATCAGCCCGCTTCCGACGGCGGCCAAGGTGCCGACGAGCAAGGGGATGAACATGCGGATCATGCCCTGAACCAGGATAAAACGACTCATCCCCAGAATGCTGCCGACAACCAGGCTGGCAATAACGAAGTAGAGGAAGTTTGCCTCCTTCATCAGCATCTTGGTTGCATCAATCGTTGCCGGGCCGAAGAAACCGTAAAACACCAGTACCGACGGCAGCATCAGGCACAGGATGGCACCGCCACCAATCTCCTTGAGCAGCGGAAGGCGCGAACCCAACTGACCAAAAAATACGCCCATGGTCATGATGACAGCGAGGCCACCGATCATGTTTTTTGGCAGAAAACCCAAATGCGCGGAGAGAAATACAATCAAGGCTATCCCGAGGAAAATCGGCAAGGGGATAACACCAATTTCATAAGCGCAAAGGCTTCGCAGGCGTTGAAGAAAACCGCCACCACCTTCTACTTTCAGGGATTGCTCATAGGAACTGTTCATTACGCTATTTCCTCATGTTGTTTTTATCGAGGATTCAGAAACCACGGTTAACCGGGCTCAGGTTGCCACTCGGTATTTCGATGTTATCCTTCGCAAATAACGTGATAAATAGCGGAAGTATGAGGCGCATGAACACGAATCGTGACCAATTCCCCTTGCCCGAAGACCTCAACGTTTTTCTGACCGTCGTTCGAAAAAACAGCTTTGCCAGTGCTGCCGAGGAGCTTGGCTACTCGCCTGCCTACATCAGCAAACGCATATCCGTTCTCGAAACCACGCTATCGACAAGGCTGTTGCACCGCACGACCAGGCGTATTGCCTTGACCGATGATGGTGAGCGGGTGCGGGTATGGGCGGAAAAATTGCTGGGTGATCTTGACGATTTTGTTGGGGAAATATCCCAGGCGCGCCATCAGCCCATGGGGTCGTTACATATTTGCAGCAGCTTCGGGTTTGGTCGCAATCATGTTGCGCCAGCCATCTGCCAACTCTCCCAGACTTACCCAAAGCTCGATATTCGCTTGGACGTGTTTGATCGCGTCGTCGATATAGTCAGCGAAGGGTTCGATCTGGAGATACGTGTAGGAGATGACCTGCCAGGCCAACATTTGGGTCGCAAGCTGGTGAGTAATCGGCGTGTGCTGTGCGCAACGCCCGAGTATCTGGAGCGGCGGGGCACGCCTCAGTCGCTGGAAGATCTCAAGAACCATGACTGCCTGGTGCTCAAGGAGCGCAACAACGCATTCGGCGTGTGGAACCTCACCAGAAACGGGCAGGAAGAATCCGTGCGAGTGAGTGGCCCGTTGTCTTCCAACAGCGGCGAGATTGTTCTGGAGTGGGCGTTGAGCGGTGGCGGTATTCTTCTGCGGTCGATGTGGGATGTGAAACCGATGCTGGAAAAAGGGCGTCTGGTGCAAGTGCTTGCTGATTACTCACAGAGCGCCAACGTCTGGGCTGTTTATCCCACCCGTCTCAGCGAGTCGGCTAAGTTGCGAGTCTGCGTCGAGTTTCTGGAAGAGTACTTTCGCGATCTATCGGTTGGGTGACTTCCTGGCGGAGATCACCACACGTGATCTTCCGCCAGGCATTTTCATCAGCTAAACCAAGGGTTTTGCGCCAAATGCCGAGATTCAAAGCTCCGAATCTGATCGGCCCGCTGCAACGTCGTACCAATCGCATCAAGTCCTAGCAAAAGAGACTGCTTACGCAGTTGGTCGATTTCGAAAGGAATGACGGTACCGTCCGCCAATTCGATTGTTTGCTCTGGCAAATTCACTTCGATCCGCGCTGTCGACGCGTCACTGATTACCCCGGCAATCTGCTTCAGTTGGGTTTCAGAAAGCTGTATGGCCAACACACCGGTAATCCTCCCATTTTTAGTACTCACCAGAAGTAGAGGTCAGGCCGCGAGGGCCAACTTCTGTTTGGGGGTGATG
>NZ_JBYTDD010000023.1:0-117416 GCF_058791055.1 Pseudomonas sp. EU05-FHT14B02
TGCGTAACTCTTTGTTTACCAAGGAGTTTTCCGTTTCGACTGCGCCGGAAGTGGGGCGAATTATAGGCCTCTAGAATTCGCCGTCAACCCCTTATTTCAGCTTTATTCGGATTTGAGCGTAATACGAGCAAATGCCTTCTTCCCGGCCTGGCAAACATGGGTCGCGCCCAGTGCATATATAAAGGTGCGATCGACAACCTCACCATCTATACGTACACCACCGGAACCCAGGAGATCTCGCGCCACCGCCGAGTTCTTAACCAACCCCGCTTTATTAAGGACAGCAGCGATCGGCATGTCTTCGGCAGCAGTCAATTCGATTTCCGGCAGATCATCCGGCAGCTCGCCATCCTTCATACGGTTACCGGCGGCACGATGAGCATTGGCCGCAGCCTCCTCACCATGGAAGCGCGCAACGATCTCCTCAGCCAACTTGATCTTGATATCGCGCGGATTGGCACCCGCCTCGACATCAGCGCGGAACGCATTGATCTCATCCATGGAGCGGAAGCTGAGCAACTCGAAGTAACGCCACATCAGCGCATCCGGAATGGAAACCAGCTTGCCGTACATCACACCCGGCGCCTCCTGGATGCCGACGTAGTTACCCAAGGACTTGGACATCTTCTTCACACCATCCAGACCTTCAAGCAGCGGCATGGTCAAAATGCACTGGGCTTCCTGACCATAACCACGCTGCAGCTCACGCCCCATCAGCAAGTTGAACTTCTGATCGGTGCCGCCGAGCTCCACGTCTGCGCGCAGCGCCACAGAGTCATAACCCTGAACCAGCGGATAAAGGAACTCATGAATGGCGATTGGCTGATTGGTCGTGTAGCGTTTGTCGAAGTCATCGCGCTCGAGCATGCGGGCCACGGTGTATTGCGAAGTCAGGCGAATAAAGTCGGCTGGCCCCATCTGATCCATCCAGGTGGAGTTGAATGCCACTTCGGTTTTTGCCGGGTCCAGAATCTTGAAGACCTGAGCCTTGTAGGTCTCAGCATTCTCGAGGACTTGCTCGCGAGTGAGCGGTGGACGCGTGGCACTCTTGCCGCTCGGGTCGCCGATCATCCCGGTGAAGTCACCAATCAGGAAAATCACCTGATGCCCCAGTTCCTGGAACTGGCGCAGCTTGTTAATAAGCACGGTGTGGCCCAAGTGCAGATCCGGAGCCGTTGGATCGAAGCCCGCCTTAATACGTAGCGGCTGGCCACGCTTGAGCTTTTCAATCAGCTCGGACTCGACCAACAATTCTTCCGCACCACGTTTGATCAGCGCTAGCTGCTCTTCAACCGACTTCATAACAGACCCGCAAGGCTCAGATTCAAAGGGAACCAACCATACAAGATCGCGCGTCAAATACAAGGTTTGCCCGGCGCACGGACGCCAATCCGCAGACAGAATGCCTGCGGACTTGCTTCAGAGATGATTTGGTTATATTTTATACAGTTATTTCATCTTCATCATGTCATTCATCTTTTCCAATTCATCTTTTTCAAAGTCAAAACCACTTATGACCACAGAATCGTCTAAAGCGCCGCCGCTTTACCCGAAGACCCACTTGCTTGCTGCAAGTGGCATCGCCGCCCTTCTCAGTCTGGCGCTCCTGGTATTCCCTTCCAGCGATGTTGAAGCCAAAAAGACAACCCTGAGTCTTGAATTGGAAAGCCCTGCTGAACAACTGACACAAGAACAAGACGCTGCTGACGCCGCTCAAGCCACAAATGAAACAGCAACCTCCCCCTTCGCGCAGATCGACAACAGTGCCGAAGACACTCAGGAAACCGCTCAAGCCGGACCTGCACCGGTGCCGGTCGTCGAAGAAAAGAAGCCGGCAAGCCACAGGGAAGTGATCGTCACCAAGGGTGACACCCTCTCTACGCTGTTCGAGAAAGTCGGCCTCCCGGCCACCTCAGTGCACGACGTGCTGGCCAGCGACAAGCAGGCCAAGCAGTTCAGCCAGCTCAAGCACGGGCAAAAACTCGAATTCGAACTGAGTCCTGACGGTCAGTTGACCAACCTGCACAGCAAGCTCAACGACCTCGAAAGCATCAGCCTGACCAAGAACGACAAGGGCTATACCTTCAACCGCATTACCGCAAAACCAACCGTGCGCTCGGCTTACGTTCATGGCGTGATCAACAGCTCGCTGTCGCAGTCCGCATCCCGGGCCGGCTTGTCTCACAGCCTGACCATGGACATGGCCAGTGTGTTTGGCTACGACGTGGACTTCGCTCAGGATATTCGCCAGGGCGACGAGTTCGATGTGATCTACGAGCAAAAAGTGGTCAACGGCAAGGCCGTCGGCACTGGCCCGATCCTGTCGGCGCGCTTCACCAACCGCGGCAAGACCTACACTGCCGTGCGCTACACCAACAAACAAGGCAACAGCAGTTACTACACTGCTGACGGCAACAGCATGCGCAAGGCGTTCATCCGCACACCGGTGGACTTCGCCCGCATCAGCTCGAAATTTTCCATGGGCCGCAAACACCCGATCCTGAACAAGATCCGCGCTCACAAAGGCGTCGACTACGCTGCACCGCGTGGCACGCCGATCAAGGCTGCCGGTGATGGCAAGGTGTTGCTGGCCGGCCGCCGTGGTGGCTACGGCAATACCGTGATCCTTCAGCACGGCAACACCTACACCACGCTCTACGGCCACATGCAAGGCTTCGCCAAAGGCGTGAAGACTGGCGGCACGGTGAAACAGGGCCAGGTGATTGGCTATATCGGCACCACCGGTCTCTCCACCGGTCCGCACCTGCATTACGAGTTCCAGGTGAATGGCGTGCACGTCGACCCGCTGGGCCAGAAAGTCGCGATGGCCGATCCAATCTCCAAAGCCGAGCGCGCACGCTTCCTGGCACAGAGCCAACCGCTGATGGCGCGCATGGACCAGGAAAAAGCCACTCAGCTGGCTTCGGCCAAGCGTTAAGTCATGGCGCTTTATATAGGTGTGATGTCCGGGACCAGCCTTGATGGCCTGGACATCGCGCTGATCGAGCAGACCCCGGCGATCAGGCTGATCGCCACGCACTACATCCCAATGCCCGATTCCCTGCGTACCGAGCTGCTTGGCTTGTGCGCCAGCGGTCCGGACGAGATTGCCCGCTCCGCCATCGCCCAGCAAAACTGGGTAAAGCTCGCGGCACAGGGCATCAATACCCTCCTCGCTCAACAGCACCTCATCCCTGATGATATCCGCGCGATTGGCAGCCATGGCCAGACCATTCGCCATGAACCAGCGCGCGGTTTCACGGTGCAAATCGGCAACCCGGCACTGCTGACCGAGCTGACGGGTATAACCGTGGTCAGCGACTTCCGCAGCCGCGACGTAGCCGCCGGCGGTCAAGGCGCTCCGCTGGTTCCAGCCTTTCATGAAGCCTTGTTCGAAGAGCGGGCCGGCAACCGTGCCGTACTGAACATCGGCGGTTTCAGCAACCTCAGCCTGATCGAGCCCGGCAAACCGGTGGCCGGTTTCGACTGCGGCCCAGGGAATGTGCTGCTGGATGCCTGGATTCATCAGCAGCGCGGCGACACCTATGACCGTGACGGCCAATGGGCCGCCAGCGGCAAGGTTGAACCCGATCTGTTGAAGGCACTGCTCAGCGACCCCTTCTTCGTCACCCAAGGCCCGAAGAGCACCGGCCGGGAAGTCTTCAACCTGCCATGGTTGATGCAGCACCTGGCGCAGCTGCCGACCTTCGCTGCCGAAGACGTACAGGCAACGCTGCTTGAGCTGACCGCACTGACCATCATCGAATCGCTGCAAGGCGCCCAGAAAGAGACTCAAGAAGTGCTGGTCTGCGGCGGTGGCGCGCATAACGCCGCACTGATGAATCGCCTGGCCAGTCTGCTGCCGAAGGCGAAAGTCAGCAGCACATCAGCATATGGCGTCGATCCTGACTGGGTCGAAGCCATGGCGTTTGCCTGGCTCGCTCACTGCTGCCTCGAAGGCATCGCCGCCAATCGCCCAAGCGTTACCGGCGCCCGTGGATTACGGGTCCTCGGCGCCATCTACCCCGCATAAATACCAGACAGCAAAACGCCGCAAGGCCCTGAGGCCGTGCGGCGTTCTGTGAAACAGGTGCGCTGATCAGATCGAGAATGAAGAACCGCAGCCACAAGTGGTAGTCGCATTCGGGTTCTTGATGACGAAACGCGACCCTTCAAGACCTTCCTGGTAGTCCACCTCGGCACCTGCCAGGTACTGGAAGCTCATTGGATCGACAACCAGACTCACACCTTCGCGTTCGACGATGGTGTCGTCATCGGCCACTTCTTCATCGAAGGTGAAGCCGTACTGAAAACCTGAACAACCGCCGCCCGTAACGAATACGCGCAGCTTCAAGCGATCATTCCCCTCTTCATCGACCAGGCTCTTCACCTTGTGCGCGGCACCGTGGGTGAATTGCAAAGCCGTGGGGGTGAAGGATTCGACGCTCATGCTGACTATCTCCCGGCGTTACGCCGTCATATTGCGTGATGACGCGCATTATCCGCTTCTCCTAGAAAAGCGGTCAACTATTGTTATGGTATATCAACCAATCCAGTCGCCGGCCCGGAATGCAAAAAGGCCCGTCAGACGGGCCTTTTGCTGTACGCGATAACGCTTACGGCAGCATGCCGGCGTGGGACAGACCCAGACGCTCATCCAGCCCGAACAGAATGTTCATGTTCTGCACGGCCTGACCCGAAGCACCTTTGACCAGGTTGTCGATCACCGACAGCACCACCACCAGATCACCGTCCTGAGGGCGATGCACGGCAATGCGGCAGACGTTGGCACCCCGTACGCTACGCGTCTCCGGATGGCTGCCGGCCGGCATCACGTCGACGAACGGTTCGTTGGCGTAGCGCTTTTCAAACAGCGCCTGCAGGTCCACCGAGCGATCAACAACAGTTGCGTAGAGTGTGGAGTGAATGCCACGAATCATCGGCGTCAGGTGCGGAACGAAGGTCAGGCCGACGTCCTTGCCTGCTGCGCGACGCAGCCCCTGGCGAATCTCCGGCAGGTGACGGTGACCTTTGACCGCATAAGCCTTCATGCTTTCCGACGTCTCGGAGTACAACGAACCTACGGAAGCGCCACGACCGGCACCGCTGACGCCGGACTTGCAGTCAGCAATCAGATGCGCGGCATCGGCCAGGCCGACTTCGAGCAATGGCAGGAAACCCAATTGCGTTGCAGTTGGATAGCAGCCCGGCACGGCAATCAGGCGCGCTTTCTTGATCTGTTCGCGATTGACTTCCGGCAAGCCGTAGACCGCCTCGTCCAGCAACTCCGGTGCACCGTGCGGCTGGCCGTACCACTTGGCCCATTCATCCGCATCTTGCAGACGGAAGTCCGCCGACAGGTCGATGACCTTGGTCCCGGCCGCCAGCAACTCGCCCGCCAAGGCATGGGCAACACCGTGCGGTGTGGCGAAGAACACCACATCGCAGGCACCCAGGGTCTTGATGTCCGGAACGCTGAACGCCAGGCCGTCGTAATGGCCTCGCAGGTTCGGATACATGTCGGCCACGGCCAGGCCAGCCTCGGATCGGGAAGTGATGACAACCACCTCAGCTTGCGGATGTTGCGCCAACAGACGCAGCAGTTCGACACCGGTGTAACCCGTGCCGCCGACGATACCGACCTTGACCATAAACCTGCCCTCAACGAACCCACTGGAAAGCCGTCGATAATAGGGGCCGCGCGCCCCTGCGACAACCGTCAAGGTGACGTGCGGACGCTCAACCCCCTACTATTCCCACTACCGTGAATTGGGGAATAACCAAAAATGCTCTATCTGTGGCTCAAAGCGTTTCATATCGTCAGCGTCGTATGCTGGTTTGCCGGCCTGTTTTACCTGCCACGACTGTTCGTTTATCACGCACAAAGTGAAGACACGATCAGCAAGGAACGCTTCAGCGTCATGGAGCGCAAACTGTACCGGGGCATCATGGGCCCGGCGATGATCGCCACGCTGATCTTCGGCGGCTGGCTCATCTACCTCAATCCAGGCATCTTCAGCCAGGGTGGCTGGATACACGCCAAACTGACCCTGGTCGTGTTGCTGATCGGCTACCACCACATGTGCGGCGCCCAGGTAAAACGTTTTGCCCGTGGCGAGAACACCCGCAGCCATGTCTTTTATCGCTGGTTCAATGAAGTGCCGGTTCTGATATTGCTGGCTATCGTAATTCTGGTCGTCGTTCGGCCGTTCTAAATCCACCAAGCACAACTTACCGGGGTACTTCCAATGTCGCTGCCCGCTCTGCTCGAAGAACGTTTGCGTCTGCCCGTGGTGGCGGCGCCGATGTTCCTGATTTCCAATCCGCAATTGGTACTCGCCTGTTGTCGCCAGGGCGTGGTCGGCAGCTTCCCGGCGCTGAACCAGCGCGAAAGCAGCGGTTTCAAAGCCTGGCTGGAAGAAATCGAAGCCGGGCTGGCGACAATGGAGAATCCCGCGCCTTATGCCGTGAACCTGATCGTCCACAACAGCAATCCTCGTTTACAGGCGGATCTGCAGATTTGCGTCGAGCACAAAGTGCCGATCGTGATCACCAGCCTGGGCGCCGTGAAAGAACTGGTCGACGCGGTGCACAGCTACGGCGGCCTGGTGTTCCATGATGTGACCACTCGTCGTCATGCCGAGAAAGCGGCCGAAGCAGGCGTGGATGGCTTGATCGCCGTGGCTGCCGGCGCCGGTGGACACGCGGGGACCTGGAGCCCGTTCTCACTGATTGCCGAAATCCGCCAGTTTTTCGACAAGACCCTGTTACTGGCCGGCTGTTTGAACCACGGCCACGAAATTCTTGCCGCTCAATTGCTCGGCGCGGATCTGGCCTACTTCGGTACACGATTTATCGGTACGACCGAAAGTCACGCGCCCGACGCCTACAAAGAAATGCTGCTGACATCCAAAGCGGCAGACATCATCCATACTCCAGCCGTGTCGGGTGTCCCCGCGAGCTTCATGCGCCAGAGCCTGGAGGCCGCCGGTTTCGACATGGCCGCCTTGCAAGGCAAGGGCGAGATCAACTTCGGCTCCAAACTCAAACCCGTGAGCGATGAGGCCAAGGCCTGGAAGACCGTTTGGTCTGCAGGCCAGGGCGTGGGGGAAATCGAAGACTTGCCGAGTGTCGAGCAGTTGATTGCGCGTCTCGACGCGGAGTACCGCCTGGCCCTGGAGCATGCCGCCCAGTTGCCAAAACGCTGGCCGCGCTGACAGCAAACCTTGGCCAGTCTTGCCCGGCTGGACTTACACTCGCCCGGGTACAACATTGTTCTTTCAACCTCTCGCGACAAGGATGCTTCGCACATGGGCGAAAATCATTTCAAAATCGTATTCGAGGGCGCCTTGCTGCCCGGTGTAGACATCACCACGGCAAAGCTCAATCTCGCCGATTTGTTCAAAAGCGATGTCACGGCCATTGAGCGCCTGTTCACCGGGCGTCCTATAGCGCTCAAACGCAACCTGTCGCACGCCGATGCCCAGACCTATCTCCAGGCGCTGAGCAAAACCGGTATCGACGCCCGCATCGAAGCGGAAACGCCGATCGAGCTGAACCTCGCCGACGTTCATGACCATGCTCCGGCCAGCAGCCAGGCGCCTTTTGCAGATCCGCAGTCCCCTTACGCGCCGCCTCGCGCGCCCGTCGGCGAAGCCGTAGCGGAATTCGCCACGCTCAAACCCTTCAGTTTCGATGGCCGTATCGGCCGCTTACGTTACCTTGCCTGGACGCTGGTTCTGTCAACTGTGCTCCTCGCCGTTTGCGGGGTGTTTGCCTTGGTCGCCCTGGCTCTGATCGGCGCGGATTCGACCGCCGGCCTGATATTGGGCAGCTTGCTGGCCTTAATCCTGTTCGTCGGATTTGTATTTGTCAGCATCCAGATCACCGTTCAACGTTTGCACGATGTCGGCTGGTCCGGCTGGCTATGGCTGCTGAACTTGGTGCCGTTCGTTGGCAGTTTCTTTCCGTTCGTGATCATGGTTGTGCCGGGCAACGACACCGCCAACCGCTACGGCCCGCCGCCTCCGCCGAACAGTACCGCAGTCAAGGTACTGTCTTCGCTGTGGCTGATCGTTATCGCGCTGGTTCTGTTCGGCTCGCTGGCCGGTGGTCTCACAGCGATACGGGAAGAATACAAAAGCGCCGCCCAGAGCAGCTACGACAGCAGTTCGGTCACCACCGATGAAATCGAACTCGAGGTCGAGCCGGTGCCAAATTCCTCCGGCGATGCAGCCGAAGAGGCCCAGCCCCCTGTAGACTCTGCGAAAGAATGAACAGCGCTCCTGGCCCCTGACACCTGCGTCGCGGCGCGGAGCTGTTGCGATGGAGAACTGCATGACCCGTTACGCTCTGATCACTGGTGCCTCCAGCGGCATTGGCCTGGCAATGGCCGAAGCGCTGGCCCGGCGCGGCCGCAGCCTGATTCTGGTGGCCCGACAACGTGATCAGCTGGAAAGTATTGCGATTGAACTGACCCAACGGTTCGGCGTGGAAGTGCTGTTCCGTGCCTGCGACCTGGGCGAACCGCTGCGCCTGTCCGGATTCCTGCTGGAGCTGGAAGAAGGCGACCGGCAAATCGATCTGCTGGTCAACTGCGCCGGTATCGGCACATGCGGCCCGTTTCTGGCCCAGGACTGGATGACCGAGCAAGACCTGATCGAAGTGAACATCCTCGCCCTCACCCGCCTGTGCCATGCCATCGGCAACAGCATGGCCCTGCAAGGCGGTGGGCAGATTCTGAATGTGGCCTCTGTGGCGGCGTTTCAGCCGGGGCCGTGGATGAGCACCTATTACGCCAGCAAGGCGTATGTACTGCACTTTTCCGAAGGATTGCGCGTCGAGCTGAAAAAATGTGCGATCAAGGTTTCGGTGCTCTGCCCCGGGCCGACCCGTACGGCGTTTTTCCGTACCGCGCAACTCGACAGCGAAAAGCTGACCAACAGCAAACTACTGATGAGCCCCGAGGAAGTAGCGCTCTACACCGTGCGTGCACTGGAAAAGAATAAGGCGATCATCATTCCCGGGCGGCGCAACCGCTGGTTCGCCTTCCTGCCGCGGCTTGGCTCGCGGTGGCTGACTCGCACAATCGCCGGCATGGTCAACAAGGCCTACTGCCCGCGCTGATCCAACCCAAGGTAAAAGGCTGGGCGCAGGCATACGCCATGAGTACACTCAGGCCAGCCCAAACAACGGAGAAAACAGCTGTGGATACTCTGTTCACCAAGATCATCAACCGGGAAATCCCGGCGAAGATCATTTACGAGGACGACCAGGTTCTGGCCTTCCACGACATTGCCCCACAGGCACCGGTACATTTCCTGGTGGTCCCGAAGAAACCCGTTCGCACCCTGAACGACCTGACCGAGGACGACAAGACATTGGCGGGGCACATCCTGTTCACCGCCCAGCGCCTGGCAAAGGAACTGGGTTGCGAAGACGGCTTCCGCGTCGTCATGAACTGCAATGAACTGGGTGGGCAAACTGTCTATCACATACATATGCACGTACTGGGTCAGCGCCAGATGCACTGGCCGCCGGGCTGATTGCGCCAAACCCAGTGGAAGCGGCGCACTGCCGCTTCCACAAAAGGCATCACAACACTGTCACAGTCTCTGCATCACAATGACCCAGCGCAAACCTTCCCCGGCCGATTGGGTTAAACTGGCCGCCGAAATTCCCCCGGAGGTCAGCATGACAACCCAACGTCACTACTCGCCAATTGACCGCCTTCTGCTGCAAGCCGATGCCGCAATGCGCACCCTGCTGCCCTTCAGCGGCCAGCCGTACCGTCCGTCGCCCGCCATCGTGCGGCCGGATGCGAAAATGAGCGACGAAGACACGCGCCATGTTGCCGGCCTGATGCGCATCAACCACACCGGCGAAGTCTGCGCCCAGGCGCTGTACCAGGGACAGGCACTGACCGCCAAGCTGCCGCAAGTGCGTGCTGCGATGGAGCATGCCGCCGAAGAAGAAATCGATCACCTGGTCTGGTGCGAACAGCGTATCCATCAACTGGGTAGCCACACCAGCATCCTCAATCCACTGTTTTATGGCATGTCGTTCGGGATTGGCGCAGTGGCCGGCCTGATCAGCGACAAAGTCAGCCTGGGGTTCGTTGCGGCAACGGAAGACCAGGTGTGCAAACACCTGAACGAACATTTGGAGCAATTGCCGGCCGAGGATGAAAAATCCCGGGCGATTCTTGAGCAGATGCGCATCGATGAAGAACAACATGCCGAAAGTGCGCTGGATGCTGGCGGGTTCCGCTTTCCGGCACCGGTGAAGTTCGGGATGAGCCTGATGGCCAAGGTGATGACCAAGAGTACTTATCGGATCTGATTTCAGATTTTTTGTAGGAGCGAGCTTGCTCCTACAAGGGCAAGACATAAAAAAGGCGACTGCCGTGAGGGAGTCGCCTTTTTTGTGTCCGAAAATCTTACGCCATATTGCGCGCGTAGAAGATCTCGAGCATTTCGTGTTTCACCCGCTCGGTCACCTGGGCGCGCTGCTCAGAGGACAGGTTGCTGGTGGCGTCGCCGAACAGGTAGTTATCCAGTTCGAAGTTCTTCAGCAGCATCTTGGTGTGGAACAGGTTTTCCTGGTACACGTTCACGTCGGTCATCTGGTACGCGTCGTAAGTGTCATCGGAGAGGTAGTTCTGGATCGAATTGATCTCGTGGTCGATGAAGTGTTTTTTGCCTTCAACGTCACGGGTGAAGCCGCGCACACGGTAATCCACGGTCACGATGTCCGAATCGAACTGGTGAATCAGGAAGTTGAGCGCTTTAAGCGGTGAAATGACCCCGCAAGTCGACACATCGATGTCCACACGGAAGGTTGCAATGCCGTCGTCCGGATGGATTTCCGGGTACGTGTGCACCGTGATGTGGCTCTTGTCGAGGTGGGCCAGGATAATTTCGGGCAACGGGCCCGGGGACTCTTCTATCTGGCTATCGGTCGGGGTCACCGGTTCTTCAGAAATCAGAATCGTGACGCTGGCGCCCTGTGGCTCATAGTCCTGACTGGCAATGTTCAGGATGTTGGCACCAATGATATCGACAACTTCCGTGAGGATCTGCGTCAGGCGTTTCGCGTTGTACTCTTTATTGATGTACTCGACGTAAGCCTGCTGGTCTTGCGGAGTTTCCGCGTAGCAGATGTCATAGATGTTGAAGCTCAAGGTCTTTGTCAGGTTATTGAACCCGTGGAGCTTGAGTTTGCTTTTCACCGTTAAAAACTCTCTATGTGTTTGCGGCCCGGCCGCGTGATCAAGCATGCCCGTCAGATGCGAACAACGCACCTGCGTAGGACGGTTAACACCTCTTCGCGATGGCGATTTTGGTTGTCTGTTCGGGTGCGAGGCCTGTCGGCTGACGGGCCACTACCCTGAAAAAAGTGGCGCATTATGCAGACGTCAGCTTGGGATCGCCAGAGTCTGCACTGCTTTTATGATAGTTGAATGTCGATTCAACCGAGCTCGATGATTTCGTAGTCGTGAGTAATCTCGACACCGGCCGCGCCGAGCATGATCGAGGCCGAGCAATACTTCTCGGCAGACAGCTCGATGGCACGTTTGACCTGGGCTTCTTTCAGCCCGCGGCCCTTGACCACGAAATGCATGTGGATCTTGGTGAACACCTTTGGATCTTCGGTCGCGCGCTCGGCTTCGAGGAAGGCCTCACAGCTTTCGACCGCCTGGCGGGACTTCTTGAGGATGCTGACCACATCGAAATTGCTGCAACCGCCGACACCCAGCAGCAACATTTCCATCGGCCGGACACCCAGGTTACGTCCGCCGGCATCGGGTGGACCGTCCATGACCACGACATGACCGCTACCGGATTCGCCGAGGAACATGGCTTCGCCAGCCCATTGGATGCGTGCCTTCATCGCCAAGACTCCACTGTATAAAAAAGGGTCGCCAGCTTAGCACAGGCCCCGTGATTGGCAGCGCCCGGCGTCCTAGGACAGATCCCACTACCTTGTAGGTAAATGCTCGAATATTGCAGGAAGTGTCTGTTAAGCTGACGCCAATTCGCTGGCGCATGGCCAGCTATGAAGCGACTAAAAAGATCGCAGACTTCGCCAGCTCCTACAAAAATCCAAACACTCCGTGCAGTCTTTTCGGGATACAACCATGGTTGCTATTGCCCCCAACCCCAAGATCAAGAACCTCGACAAGCTGTTGATGCATTGCCAGCGCCGCCGTTATCAGGCCAAGAGCAACATCATTTGTGCCGGCGACCGCTCGGAAACGCTGTTTTTCATCATCAAAGGCTCAGTCACCATCCTGATCGAAGATGACGACGGCCGGGAAATGATCATTTCCTACCTGAACCCAGGGGACTTTTTCGGCGAGTTGGGTCTGTTTGAGCAGGCCGGCCTGGAGCAGGAGCGCAGCGCCTGGGTGCGGGCCAAGGTTGAATGCGAAGTCGCAGAAATCAGTTACACGAAATTCCGCGAGTTGTCCCTGCAGGATCCGGATATTCTTTACGTCCTCAGCGGACAAATCGCACAACGCCTGCGCAACACTACGCGCAAGGTCGGTGACCTGGCATTCTTTGATGTAACCGGTCGAGTCGCCCGCTGCCTGCTGGAGCTGTGCAAACAGCCAGACGCCATGACGCACCCCGATGGCATGCAAATCAAGGTGACCCGTCAGGAAATCGGGCGGATTGTCGGTTGTTCGCGGGAGATGGTCGGTCGCGTGCTCAAGGATCTGGAAGAACGCAACCTGGTAGATGTCAAAGGCAAGACCATGGTGGTCTTCGGTACGCGATAACCTCGAAAACCTAGCCACTGAACATCTGCGCCAGCATCAACCGGTAGAGTTCGTCTAGACGTGCCAGTGCATGGGGTGCCGCGAACTTCTCATGTAGCGCGATGTGGCTTTCGGCGCGTACCCGTTGTTCCAGACCGCATGCCTCGTTGAAACGATTGACCGCGGCGACCATTGACGCTCGCTCGTTATCGATCAGCATCGCTCCGTGCACCAGCCCTACCGGACGCTGCCCCCCCTGACTCTGGCGCCAGCGCTGGGCGGTTCCGACCATTTTGCGTCCATCGAGGTTAACGTTGAAGCGACCGTCACAGAAAGCGCCTTCGATTTCACCCAGGGACGAAGTACCACCCAACTCATCCAGCAACTGACAAATCGGATCGCACAAACGGTGGTAACCGGTTTCGATACGATTCAGATCCCCTTCGCTGCGCGGCGGCGCGTAAACCAGTGCAATATTGATCGTTGAGACCGATTGCGGCACCGGCTCGCCACCGGTTTCACGCAACAACACCGGCCAACCTGCCGCCGCCGACACTTCACATGCCGCCTCGAAACCGGGCAGGCGGTTCAAACGGCGTGGCATGACCAGCGCCCGATCACTCGGCTGCCAGAACAGCAGGCCGAACTCCGCAGCGCCGGCGCATACCGATGCCAGCAAGTCCTGTTCGGCTTGCAGGCCGGCTTCGATGGTCAGAGAGATTGGCAGCGACATAGGCGACTCCGGCAGACATGACGTCTTTAGGGAATTTGAGGTCCTCATCGCGGGCAAGCCCGCTCCCACAGGAAATCGGGTTGCCTGCAATGGTGGGGATCAGTCGAGGGTCGAGCCGCTGACGGGAGTACCGCGCTCAGGGAAGAACAGACGCTGCAACTCGGTACCCGGGCTTTCGGCGCGCATGAACGCTTCGCCGACCAGGAACGCGTAAACGTCGCTGATTTCCATCAGTTCGACATCGGCGCGGTTGAGAATGCCGCTCTCGGTGATGACCAGACGATCGCGCGGAATACGCGGCAACAGGTCGAGGGTGGTTTCCAGACTGACATCGAAGGTGTGCAGGTTACGGTTGTTCACGCCAACCAGCGGAGTATCGAGGGTTTTCAAGGCCCGCTCCAGTTCGTCGCCGTCGTGGACTTCCACCAGCACATCGAGGTTGACGCTTTTGGCCACGGCAGCCAGCTCGGCCATTTTCACATCATCCAGCGCGGAAACGATCAAGAGCACGCAATCGGCTCCCAGGGCCCGGGCTTCGACGATCTGGTACGGATCGATCATGAAGTCCTTGCGGATCACCGGCAGCTTGCATGCCGCACGGGCCTGCTGCAGGTAGGCATCAGCGCCCTGGAAATAATCGATATCGGTGAGCACCGACAGGCAGGTCGCACCGCCCTTCTCGTAGCTTCTGGCGATGTCGGCGGGAACGAAGTTCTCGCGGATCACGCCTTTGCTCGGCGAAGCTTTCTTGATCTCTGCAATGACTGCCGGTTGCTTCAACTTGGCCTGGGCCAGCATCGCCTTGGCAAAACCGCGGGGGGCATCGGCCGACTTGGCCAGGTTTTCCAGCTCGGCGAGGCTGACGCGAGCGCTACGCTCGGCGACTTCCTCAACCTTGCGCGCCAGAATCTTTTCCAGAACCGTCGGTACACTCATCCCTCATTCTCCACTTTGAATACCGCGGTAAATGCACCCAGTTCCTCAAGTTTTTCTCGAGCGAGGCCGGTGTGCAGCGCATCGTGCGCCAAGGCAACGCCTTCTTTCAGGCTGCTGGCAAGGTCGGCCGCGTACAGTGCGGCACCGGCATTGAGCACGATCATCTCGGCCGCTTTCTGACCGTTCTCGGTTTTGCGCTTGCCCAGGGCATCGCGAATCAGTTCCAGGGAAGCCGCCGGGCTTTCCACGGCCAGGCCATGCAAGCTCTGGCTCTTCATGCCCAGGCCCTCCGGTTCGACCCAATACTCGGTGACCTGGCCGTCCTTCAGTTCAGCGACAAAGGTCGGCGCGGCCAGGCTGAATTCGTCCAGGCCATCCTTCGAATGCACCACCAGCACATGCTTGCTGCCCAGGCGCTGCAACACTTCCGCCAGCGGCCGGCACAAGGCCTGGGTAAATACGCCTACCACCTGATGCTTCACACCGGCCGGATTCGTAAGCGGGCCGAGCATGTTGAACAAAGTACGCAACCCCAGATCCCGACGCGGGCCGGCGGCGTATTTCATCGCGCTGTGGTGAGTCTGGGCAAACATGAAACCAATACCAACGTTGTCAATGCAGCGCGCCACTTGCACCGGCGTCAGGTTCAGGTAGATGCCGGCTGCCTCCAGCAGGTCGGCACTGCCGCTCTTGCCCGACACCGCACGGTTGCCGTGTTTGGCGACCGTACAACCGGCCGCCGAAACCACGAAAGCGGAAGCGGTCGACACGTTGAAGATATTGGCGCCGTCACCGCCAGTGCCCACCACATCGACCACACCGTCGAGGGTCTTGAGTTCGACCTTGTCCGCCAGTTCGCGCATCACCGACACTGCACCGACGATTTCGTCGATGCTTTCGCTCTTCATGCGCATGGCCATCATGAACGCGCCAATCTGCGCATCCGAGCATTGCCCGGTCATGATCTCGCGCATGACATCGCGCATTTCATCGGTGCTGAGGTCGAGGTGATCGACGATACGGCTCAGGGCTGTCTTGATGTTCATGAAAAGTCCTTAGCGCGTGCCGCCGGTTTGTTTGAGGAAGTTGGCGAACAGTTCGTGGCCCTGTTCGGTGAGGATCGACTCAGGATGGAACTGCACGCCTTCGATGTTCAGAGTCTTGTGACGCAGGCCCATGATCTCGTCGATCGAGCCGTCTTCGAGCTGGGTCCAGGCGGTCAGCTCCAGGCAATCGGGCAGGGTTTCGCGCTTGACGATCAATGAATGATAGCGGGTCACCGTCAGCGGACGATTCAGGCCTTCGAATACACCCTTGTCCTCGTGAAATACCGGGCTAGTCTTACCATGCATCACTTGGCGGGCGCGCACCACATCACCGCCAAATGCTTGGCCGATGGATTGGTGGCCGAGGCAGACGCCAAGAATCGGTAGCTTGCCGGCGAAATGCTTGATCGCTTCAATCGAGATGCCGGCTTCGGTCGGGGTGCAAGGACCGGGGGACACAACGATGCGTTCAGGATTGAGGGCTTCGATTTCAGCGATGGTCAGTTCATCGTTGCGCACAACCTTGACTTGGGAGCCGAGCTCGCCCAGGTACTGCACAACGTTGTAGGTAAAGGAGTCGTAGTTATCGATCATCAGCAACATGGCGTTAAGAACCTCTTGAATTCACTGACTTTAAAGATGGCCTTCGAATGATTTACCCGCAGAGTGCTGCACTTTGTCAGGTGCCGGTGTAGCGCCAGCAAAGCGGCATTTCAAACAGGTAAAGAAGGCAAAGCGGTACAGGTCCGGCGAAGCCGGCAAAAGAATTCAGGCGCGCCAACGCCAGCGGGCGTGTGCCTTGATGACTTGATCCAGGAGTTTACTGATGATCAACACGGGGAAGGTCTCGTTCGTACGTCCCGGCACAGTAACTTAGCTGGGCAGAGCGTGCAATATCGCCGGGGGTGCTGCCAGCGAAACTATCAAAGGCTTCGCGACAGATGGCAAAAGGCCGGAAGTTTTTGGTACTGTCGTTTCGTTCACTAAAACAATAAATAAACGGACTTGCTCATGATCAAACAGACGTTGTTTGTACCGCTCGCAGGATGCTTGCTCGCGATCGCATGCGCCCAGGCGAACGCCGCACCTAATCCTTATACAAATTTCGTTGTCTTCGGGGACAGCCTCAACGATGCGGGGACCTTTGCCGACACGGGCGGTCCTGCCGGGGCGACGCAGCGCTTCACCAACCGGACGGGGCCGGTGTACCTGGATGGCAGCGGCGAAGTCCGCTCGCTCAACTCCACACAAATTCTGGGCGGAAAACTGGGGTTCTCGGCGGACCAGACCGCGTCATCATCTTCGGCGGTACGCGCCAGCAACGGCCAGCCCGATGGTAACAACTGGGCTGTAGGCGGTTACCGTACCGACCAGATTCTTGATTCGATTACCAGCACCTCCGCCACCGGCGAACGCACCCGGGCCGGCTATCTTCCATCCAATAACTTCCGTGCCGACCCGAACGCACTGTATTACCTGTCAGGTGGCGGTAACGACTTCCTGCAAGGTCGCGTCACCAGCCTGCCCCAGGCCAGTGCCGCCGCCGACCGCCTGGCCGACAGCGTGCAGACGCTGCAAACCGCCGGCGCCAGATACGTCATGGTCTGGTTGCTACCTGATATCGGCTTTACCCCCGCATTCAACGGCACCCCGCTGCAAGCGTTCACGTCCCAGCTCAGCGCCCAGTTCAACACTGAACTGGTAAGCCGACTGCAAAACATCAATGCAGAAGTCATCCCGCTGAACATTCCGGTATTGCTCAAAGAGACGTTCGCCAACCCGGCACAGTTTGGCCTGGCCACCGACCAGAACCTCATCACCACCTGCTTCAGCGGCAGCGGTTGCACCGAGAACGCCCGCTACGGCATCAACAGCGCCACGCCGGACCCGACCAAGCTGATCTACAACGACTCGGTGCATCCCACCGAAGCCGGGCAGCGCCTGATCGCCGATTACGCGTACTCCCTGCTGGCGGCACCGTGGGAGCTGACCCTGTTGCCGGAAATGGCCCAGGGCACCGTGCGCGCGCATCAGGATGAATTGCGCAACCAGTGGCTGGCCGATTGGGAAAACTGGCAAGGTGTCGGCCAATGGCGAGCCATTGTTTCCGGCGGCGGACAGCATCAGGACTTTGACGGTCAGGACAGCGTGGCAAGCGCCGACGGCAACGGCGCCAACCTGAACATCGGTGGCAGCTATCGTCTCGACGATGCCTGGCGTGTTGGCCTGGTCGCTGGTTTCTATAACCAGGAACTTGAAGCTGGCAACAACGACTCCGACTACAAGCTCAACACTTACCTGGGCACGGCATTCGCCCAGTACCAGCAAAACCGCGTGTGGGCAGACGCGGCGTTGACGGCAGGGCATCTGGATTACGACAGCCTCAAGCGTAAATTCCAGCTGGGCGTCAACGAACGCGGCGAAAAAGGCGATACCAGCGGCTACGTCGAAGCCTTCAGCGCACGCGTGGGTTACGACATTGCGCAACAAGCCGGCAGCCCCTGGCACCTGTCGCCATTTGTCAGCGCCGACTTCTCCAAGGTACAAGTCGATGGTTACTCGGAGGACGGCAACAATTCCACGGCGCTGACCTTTGCCGATCAGGAGCGTATCTCCCGGCGCCTGGGTGCTGGTCTGCAGGGCAAATACCAGATCACCCCGCAAACCCAGGTGTTCGGCGAAGCGGCAATCGAGCGTGAGTACAACGACGATACCCAGGACGTGGACATCAACCTCAACAGCCTGCCGAACAACCAGTTCACGCTGGAAGGCTACACCCCGCAAAGTCACTTGCAACGTGTGAACCTGGGGGTGAGCCACAACCTCACCAAGGACCTGGCACTGCGTGCCAGCTATAACATTCGCAAGGACGACGACTTCACCCAACAAGGCATCAACGTAGGTGTTGCGCTGGACTTCTGATGTGCAGGCAATAAAAAACGCGGCGCCCTCACAGGCGCCGCGTTTTTTTGGTGTCCGTAAATCCCCTGTAGGCTTGCGTGGAATCAGGTATTCGGGGTTTGTTCGGCCAGGGCAACGGCACGGAACATTGCGCGGCGCTTGTTCAGGGTTTCTTCCCATTCCAGAGCCGGCACCGAGTCGGCGACAATGCCGCCACCGGCCTGTACATGCAACTCGCCGTTCTTGATCACCGCCGTGCGGATCGCAATGGCGGTGTCCATGTTGCCGTTCCAGGCAAAGTAACCGACCGCACCGCCGTAGACGCCACGCTTGACCGGCTCCAGTTCGTCGATGATTTCCATCGCGCGAATCTTCGGCGCACCGGACAAGGTGCCTGCCGGCAGAATCGCCCGCAGTGCGTCCATGGCCGTCAGCCCGGCTTTCAGTTGCCCGGTGACGTTGGACACAATGTGCATCACGTTGGAATAACGCTCGATGACCATCTTCTCGGTAAGCTTCACCGAGCCGATTTCTGATACGCGACCGGTGTCGTTTCGACCGAGGTCGATCAGCATCAAGTGTTCGGCGATTTCCTTGTCGTCCGACAGCAGGTCTTCTTCCAGCGCCAGGTCTGCCTCTTCATTGGCTCCCCGCGGACGGGTGCCGGCAATCGGGCGCACGGTGATCAGGTTGTCTTCGACCCGCACCAGTACTTCCGGCGAACTGCCGACGACGTGGAAGTCGCCGAAGTTGAAGAAGTACATGTAAGGCGTCGGGTTGAAGCAGCGTAGCGCGCGATACAGATCGATCGGCGCCGCCTTGAAATCGATCGACATGCGCTGGGACGGCACGACCTGCATGCAGTCACCGGCCAGGATGTATTCCTTGATGGTGTCGACGGCTTTTTCGTAATCGTCCTGGGTGAAACTGGAGCGGAACACCGGGTCAGCCGATTGTTGCTTGCTGAAGTCCAGACCACGGCGTGGGGTGATTGGTTGACGGAGTCTTTCCAGTAACTCTTCCAGGCGTGCCTGACCTTGCTCGAAGGCGTCATCCTGGGACGGGTCGGCCAGGACGATGGCGTGCATCTTGCCGGCCAGGTTGTCGAACACCACCACGGCGTCGGACACCATCAGCAGAATGTCCGGTACGCCCAGCGGGTCCGGGTTCGGGCACTTGCCCAAGCGCTTTTCCACATAACGCACGCAGTCATAACCGAAGTAACCCACCAGGCCGCCGTTGAAACGCGGCAGGCCGGCAATGGTCGGCACGTTGTAGCGAGCCTTGAAGGTTTCGACGAAGGCCAGCGGGTCTTCCACATCGTGGCTTTCGGTCTCGACGCCATCGACGGTCACGCTGACGTGATGATCGTGAACCCGCAGCACGGTACGGCACGGCAGGCCAATGATCGAGTAACGGCCCCACTTCTCGCCGCCCTGTACGGACTCCAGCAAGTAGGAATTGGGCTCGTCGGCCAGCTTCAGGTAGATCGACAGCGGTGTGTCGAAGTCAGCCAGGGTTTCGCAGGCAAGGGGGATGCGGTTGTAGCCGGCAGCGGCCAAACGCAGGAATTCTTCGCGGATCATGAGGTGCCTCGTGGCTTGAGGATCGAACAGTCAGGTATGCAAACGCGCCGGAAACCGGCCAGGATCAAGTCAGGCGCGCCAACGCCAGCGGGCCAGGGCCTTGATGACTTTCATCCAGAGTTTGCGAGTGACCACCACGATGGCGTTTCCAGAAGGGGGTTTGACAGCGTCGCCCAACGTTATCTCAGCGGCTGGATCCAGGCAACCGGGAATTAGTTTGCGCAGGTCGTCGATTACCAGCGCCGGCGATTCTTCCGCGATCGGTCGGCCGTGGTTATAGCCGTAGCTCAGGGCTACGCACTTGACTCCCGCCGCCTTCGCTGCCAGCACGTCGCTACGCGAATCGCCGACGAACAACGATTGCGAAGCCGGAATATTGGCCATTTTCATCACGAAGAACAGCGCAGCCGGATCTGGTTTTTTCTGTGGCAGGGTGTCACCGCCAATGATCCAGCGGAAATAACGGCCGATTTTCATCTGATCCAGCAGCGGCGCGACGAAACGCTCCGGCTTGTTGGTGATCAGCGCCATTTCGACGCCCTGTTTCTGCAGCCATTTGAGAGTGTCGCGAACGCCGGGGTAAACCACGGTCAACTCATGGCTCTCGCCATAAGCCTGCATGAAATACTCCAGCGCCCGTTCGGCCTCGTCGTTATCGACCGCAGCATGATCAAGACCGCCAGCCAGCGCCCGACGCACCAGCACCGGCGCGCCATTACCGACCCATTCGCGCACCGCTTCCAGACCGGCGGATTGGCGACCGAGTTTGAGCAGCATCTTGTCCACAGCCACTGCCAGGTCCGGGACCGAGTCGATCAACGTACCGTCCAGATCGAACATCACCAGCCGCGGCAGTTGCCCCGGGAACAGCTGCTCAAAACCACTCATGGGCGAGCCAGCGCCAGTTCGGAACGCATCTTGTCGATGACTTCCTGATAGTTCGGCGCATTGAAGATAGCCGAGCCCGCGACGAAGGTGTCAGCGCCAGCCGCAGCGATTTCGCGAATGTTGTTCACGTTCACACCGCCGTCGATTTCCAGGCGAATGTCACGGCCCGAAGCATCGATCAGCGCCCGCGCTTCGCGCAATTTGTCGAGGGTGCCAGGGATGAACTTCTGCCCGCCAAAGCCGGGGTTGACGCTCATCAGCAGGATCATGTCGACCTTGTCCATCACGTACTTGAGCACGTCCAACGGGGTTGCCGGGTTGAACACCAGGCCCGACTTGCAGCCGCCTTCGCGGATCAGTTGCAGGGAGCGGTCGACGTGTTGGGTGGCTTCCGGATGGAAGGTGATGTAAGTCGCGCCGGCTTCGATGAAGTCGCCCACGATGCGGTCCACCGGGCTGACCATCAGGTGCGCGTCGATCGGCGCGGTCACGCCGTACTTGCGTAGCGCTGCGCAGACCATCGGGCCGATGGTCAGGTTCGGCACATAGTGGTTGTCCATGACATCGAAGTGCACGAAGTCGGCGCCGGCGGCCAGGACGTTGTCCACTTCCTCACCCAGGCGGGCGAAGTCGGCGGAGAGAATCGACGGAGCAATTACGAAGGGCTGCATGACGCACCTTTTCTGAGCAGAATCACGATGGCGCGCATTGTATACCTCATGCTTTGACGCGCGCACCGTGAGCGCGATGATTGGACCTTGCCATCATCCATCAACGGCAATGGCTCTAGTACGCCGCGCGATAGATCTTTTCGATATCGACGGCACTCAATTTGCGCGGATTGTTGCGCATCAAGCGCTCGATCCCCGCTGCTTCCACGGCCATGGACGGGATGGCGTCCTCAGGCACACCGAAACTGCGCAGGCCTTGAGGAATTTCCACGGCGGCACACAGTTCGGTCATGGCTTGCACGGCTTTGTCGGCCGCTTCGTTGAGACTCAAATGAGCGGTCTTCACGCCCATGGCCT
The DNA here is from genome assembly GCF_058791055.1 of Pseudomonas sp. EU05-FHT14B02. Taxonomy (NCBI): domain Bacteria; kingdom Pseudomonadati; phylum Pseudomonadota; class Gammaproteobacteria; order Pseudomonadales; family Pseudomonadaceae; genus Pseudomonas; species Pseudomonas sp. EU05-FHT14B02. The sequence continues at coordinate 21,882 of NZ_JBYTDD010000023.1, forward strand.
CGGCGATATCCTGCATGCGTTCGATGCAGGCCATCTTGTTCCAGGTCATGACATAGGGCAGTAGCAAGGCATTGCTGACCCCATGGGCAATGTTGAAGCGCCCGCCCAGCGGATAGGCCAGCGCATGCACCGCGCCAACGCCGGCGTTGCCGAACGCCATGCCGGCCATCAGGCTGGCAGTGGCCATGTCCTCCCGGGCTTGCAGGTTCGACGGGTTGGCGTAGGCCTTAGGCAAAGCCTTGGCGATCAGCTTGATGGCGCCGATAGCCAGGGAATCGGTAATCAGCGAGGCGTTGACCGACAGATAAGACTCGATAGCGTGCACCAGCGCATCGACACCGCTGGCCGCCGTGACGCTGCGTGGACAGGTCAGGGTCATTTGCGGACTGACCAGCGCCACGTCCGGCAACAAGTAGTCGCTGACAATGCCCTTCTTCAGTTGCGCGACCTTGTCGGAAAGAATGGCGACGTTGGTCACTTCCGAGCCGGTGCCGGCGGTGGTCGGGATGGCGATCAGCGGCGGACCTTTGCGCGGGACCTGATCGATACCGAACAGATCCTCCAGCGCACCGTGGTACCCGGCATAGGCTGCCACGCTCTTGGCAATGTCGATGGCACTCCCGCCGCCCAGGCCGATCAGCCCATCATGCCCTCCGTCGCGGTAAACCTGCATGCAATCTTCGACGATGGCGATTTCCGGGTCCGGCAGCACACGGTCGAAGATTTCGTAGGATCGGCCACCCAACTGCGCCAGTGCCAGTTCTACCGTGCCGGACTTGACCAGGGCGACGTCGGTGACGATCAGTGGATTGTCGATGTCCAGGCGTGTCAGCTCAGCGGCCAGCTGGTCGATGGCACCTGCGCCGGTGATCAGCTTGTGAGCGATTTTGAAAGAGGAAAGACTCATGTGCGCAACCTCTTATAGGTCGGGGAGCTGGGCACAATAGTAGCTGGTGATTTGGAGTTGGCAGGTATTCAGGTCATGAATGACCAAAGATCCCGAAACCACACAAAACACCTGTAGGAGCGAGCTTGCTCGCGATGGTCGCCAACAATAACGCGGGCCTTCTGAATGCCCACGTCGCTCTCAGGTTCATCGCGAGCAAGCTCGCTCCTACAAGTTGCAGTGGATCGGTGTGTGGCTTCAGACCTGCGCAGTACGCAGTTTCTCGCTACGCCCACGCAACCATTCCAGGGTCAGCAACAGGATCACCGAGAAGGCAATCAACAGCGTCGCGGCCGCGGCGATGGTCGGGCTGAGGTTTTCGCGGATGCCGCTGAACATCTGCCGTGGCAGGGTCGCTTGCTCTGGGCCGGCGAGGAACAGCGTCACCACCACTTCATCGAACGAAGTCGCAAAGGCAAACAGCGCCCCGGAGATCACGCCCGGCGCAATCAGTGGCAAGGTCACCCGGCGGAACGTGGTCAGCGGCGAAGCGCCCAGGCTCGCAGCGGCCCGTACCAGGTTGTGGTTGAACCCCTGCAAGGTCGCCGACACGGTAATGATCACGAACGGCACACCCAACACCGCATGCACCACGATCAGCGAGAAAAAGCTGTTACCCAATCCCAACGGAGCAAAGAACAGATAACTGGCCACACCGATGATCACCACCGGCACCACCATCGGTGAAATCACCAGCGCCATCACCAGCGCCTTGCCGGGAAAGTCGCCACGGGTCAGGCCGATGGCCGCCAGCGTACCGAAGACCATGGCCAGCACCGTAGCCGCCGGGGCGACGATGATGCTGTTCTTCAGGGCGCGCATCCATTCCGCCGAGGCGAAGAAATCGTGATACCACTGCAGCGAGAAGCCTTGCAGCGGGTACACCAGGAAACTGCCGGAGTTGAACGACAGCGGAATGATCACCAGCACCGGCAGGATCAGGAATAACAGGATCAAGCCGCAGAGAATCCGCAAACTGTAGAACCACACCCGTTCGATGGGCGACATATAAGGACTCAGCATTTCGTTCTCCCCTTAGCTCAGACGCAGGCGGCTTGCGCCTACCAGCCAGCTGTAAATCAGATAAAGCACGACCGTCGCGAGCAACAGCAGCCCACCAAGTGCGGTCGCCATGCCCCAGTTGATGCTGGTGTTGGTGTAGAAGGCGACGAAGTAGCTGACCATCTGATCGTTCGGGCTGCCCAACAATGCCGGGGTGATGTAGTAGCCGATGGCGAGGATGAACACCAACAGGCAACCGGCGCCGACACCGGCATAGGTCTGCGGGAAGTACACCCGCCAAAAGCTGGCGAACGGATGGCAGCCGAGGGAAATCGCGGCGCGCATGTAGGTCGGCGAGATGCCTTTCATCACGCTGTAGATCGGCAGGATCATGAACGGCAGCAGGATGTGCACCATGGAGATGTAGACACCGACGCGGTTGAACACCAACTCGATCGGCTTGTCGATGATGCCCATGGCCATCAGGCCGCTGTTGATCAGGCCACCCGATTGCAGCAACACGATCCACGCCGCGACTCGTACCAGGATCGAGGTCCAGAACGGCAACAGCACCAGAATCATCAGCAGGTTGCTCTGGCGCGACGGCAGGTTCGCCAGCAGGTAAGCCAGAGGATACGCCAGCACCAGGCAAATCACGGTGATGATCAGGCCCATCCAGAAGGTGCGGGCGAAGATGTCGAGGTAGATTGCCTGATCCGGAGTGGCCGGGGCGATTTCGCCGAGATCGTCGATGCGGTGATCGACAGCCGCCAGCAGGTAATACGGGGTGATGCTGCTGGTGTTGCGGCGCACCGCTTGCCAGTAGGCCGGGTCGCCCCAACGCTCATCGAGGCCTTCCAGCGCTTCTTTATAGGAGGCCGGTTCAGTGGCAAGCGGCAAGGCGCGGGCCGTTTTGGTCAGCAGGCTGCGATAGCCGGCCAGTTCCATGTTCAGGCGCTTGGACAGATCGCCCAGGGTCTGATTTTTTCGAGCCTCGGCGAGGTCTTCGGCCGCTGCTTTGTAAACCGGTTCAGCGGGCAGGCCACGGCCGTCCCAACTGGCGATGGCAGTCACGGTGCGCGGCATGCCGCCGACCACTTCCGGGTTGCCAACGCTTTTGTAGAGCAGCGCCACGATCGGCACCAGGAACACCAGCAACAGAAACAGCACCAGCGGCGCGATCAACGCCTGGGCCTTCCAGCGGTTGACCCGCTCGGCGTGCTTGAGCCGCTGCTTCAAGGTGGGGCTGGTGCCCTCGTTCAGGGGAACGGCGATAGCCATGACGTACTCCGGGAATCTTTGATCGTTACAGAGATGGGAATGCCACCTCGATCGTTATTGTGGGAGCGGGCTTGCTCGCGAAGGCGGAGTGTCAGTCAACAATGATGCTGAATGTGCTGACGTCTTCGCGAGCAAGCCCGCTCCCACAGGTGGGGCAAGCCCACCATTACAAGGTTCTGCTTATTTCGCAGCCCAGGAATTGAAGCGCTGCTCCAGTTGCTCGCCGTTGTCAGCCCAGAAGCTGACGTCGATCTGCACCTGGTTGGCGATGTTTTCCGGGGTGGTCGGCATGTCTTTCAGGACATCCTTGGCCAGCAGCGGCACGGCTTGTGTGTTGGCCGGGCCGTAGGCGATGTTTTCCGAGTAGGTCTTCTGCTGCTGTGGCTGCACCGAGAAGGCGATGAATTTCTTCGCCGCGTCGGCGCGTTTGGCATCCAGACCTTTTGGAATGGCCCATGCGTCAAAGTCGTAGATGCCGCCGTTCCACACGACTTTCAGGTTGCTTTCTTTCTGCACGGCAGCGATACGACCGTTGTAGGCCGAACTCATGACCACGTCACCGGAAGCGAGGTATTGCGGCGGTTGTGCGCCAGCTTCCCACCACTGGATGTTCGGCTTGAGCTCATCGAGTTTCTTGAACGCGCGGTCCTGACCGTCCTTGCCAGCCAGCACTTTGTAGACATCTTTCGGCGCAACGCCGTCGGCCATCAGTGCGAATTCCAGGGTGTACTTGGCGCCCTTACGCAGGCCACGCTTGCCCGGGAACTGCTTGGTGTCCCAGAAATCCACCCAACTGGTCGGTGCGGTTTTCAGTTTGTCGGCGTTGTAGGCCAGCACGGTCGACCACACGAAGAAACCCACGCCGCAAGGCTGGATGGCGCCCTTGACGTAGTCTTCGGTCTTGCCGAACAGCGCCGGGTCCAGTTGCTCGAACATGTCTTCGTCGCAACCACGGGAGAGTTCCGGCGATTCAACTTCTACCAGATCCCAGGACACGCTCTTGGTGTCGACCATGGCCTTGACCTTGGCCATTTCGCCGTTGTACTCGCCGGCCACGATCTTGCCGTTGCCTGCTGCTTCCCAAGGTGCGTAGAAGGCTTTGACCTGAGCCGCCTTGTTCGCACCGCCAAAGGACACCACGGTCAGATCCGGGCCGGCCGCCATTGCGTGTGCCGCGCCCATCATGCCCAGTGCCAAAGCGGTGAATTTCAGGGATCTCAACATTTATTGTTCTCTCCACGTGCAGGGTTGGTGTTGGTATTGCCGGGGCGATCAATGCGCCTCTAAAAGTGGATCGAGCGCGCGAACGTGCTCGACCTGCCAGCCAAGCGGTACCACATCGCCGACGGCGAGCGAGGGATCAAGCTCGGCAATTGGCTGTTTCACGAAGAAGTCGGTCTTGCCGCAGACTTCCATGCGAACCCGGACGTGGTCGCCCAGATAGATGAATTCCTCGACTCGCCCGGAGAAGCGGTTGACGCATTGGCCGCTGGAGCCGTTGAGGCTCACTCGCTCCGGACGAATGGACAGGGTCACCGGCTCGCCGGTCTGGCCAACGTTGACCGCCAAGGCTTCCACTTTCTCGCCGCGCCCGAGTTCCACAATGCAACGGTCGCCGGTTTGGCTGTGCAGGCGGCCATTGAGGCGGTTGTTCTCGCCGATGAAGTTGGCGACGAAGGTGTTTTTCGGCTCTTCGTAGAGGGTGCGCGGTGGAGCGATCTGCTGGATTTCGCCCTGATGGAACACCGCCACGCGGTCGGACATGGTCAAGGCTTCGCCCTGATCGTGGGTCACGTAGACCACAGTCACGCCCAGGCGCTGGTGCAGGTGCTTGATCTCCATCTGCATGTGTTCACGCAGCTGCTTGTCGAGTGCGCCGAGGGGTTCGTCCATCAGCACCAGTTGCGGCTCGAACACCAGCGCGCGGGCCAATGCCACACGCTGTTGCTGACCACCGGAGAGCTGCGCCGGGTAGCGCTGGGCGAAGGCATCGAGCTGGACCATGCTCAGCACGCGCTTGACCCGTGCACTGACGTCGCTCTTGTTCATGCCACGCACGGTCAGCGGGAACGCCAGGTTCTCGGCCACCGTCATGTGCGGGAACAGCGCGTAGTTCTGAAACACCATGCCGATGTCACGCTTGTGCGGCGGCACGTTGTTGATGGCGCGCCCGGCCAACAGGATTTCGCCCGCGGTCGGCGTTTCGAAGCCGGCGAGCATCATCAGGCTGGTGGTCTTGCCGGAGCCGGACGGCCCGAGCAATGTGAGGAATTCGCCCTTGCGAATGTCCAGGTTGAGGTCCTTGACGATCAGGTTCTCGCCGTCGTAGCTCTTCTGCACTCCACGAAAGCTGACCAGAACATCATTGACCCCTGCGCTTGAATCGACCTGGCTCATACCCACACCTTTGTTATTGATGACTGCTGTGGGGTTAAGCCTAGTGGACGCTGGGGACCGCGCAAATCGGGGCGCAAGAGAGATTCGCCTCAGCCGGATGGAAGGTTGGGGGTAGGGATTTCCCTACAAGGATGGCGGGGATGGATAGGGCAGCGGCACGCTTCAAGCTGCAAGCCGCAAGAATCGGCAAAGCCGCTGCAAAAACATGTCGCTTTTGGATATGCCGGTAATCGGATACTTGATGGAGATCCCTGTGGGAGCGAGCTTGCTCGCGATAGCGGCTGGTCATTCAGCATCGATGTTGAATGTGATGCTGCCATCGCGAGCAAGCTCCCACAGGTACAGCGGTGTGCTTTAGAGGAGCTTGTGTTCCATCGCGTACTTCACCAGTTCCGCTAGCGAGGTGATGTTGAGCTTCTGCATCAGCCGCGCCTTGTGGGTGCTGATGGTCTTGCTGCTCAGCGCCAGTTGCTGGGCGATGTCGTTCACGTTGGCGCCCTGGGCCAGGCGTTCGAACACGGAAAACTCGCGCTCGGAGAGCAACGAGTGCAATGGACGCGAGTCGGTAAGACCGACCTCGAAAACCATGCGGTCGGCCAGTTCCGGGTCGATGTAACGCCCGCCTGACGCCACTTTGCGAATGGCCGTCAGCAACAGTGCCGGGTCGCTGTCCTTGGTTGCATAACCGGCAGCCCCGACCTTCAGCGCCCGGGCGGCCATTTGCGCTTCATCGTGCATCGACAGCACCAGGATCGCCGGCGGATTGTTCAGGGCGCGAATCCGCGGAATCGCTTCCAGGCCGTTGACGCCCGGCATGGAGATGTCCAGCAACACCACTTCGCAGGGCACATGACGCAAGGTGTCGAGCAACTGCTCGCCATTGCTCGCCTCCCCCACCACCAGCAAGTCCTTGGCCAGACCGATCAACTGCTTGATGCCTTCGCGGACAATGGTGTGGTCTTCGGCTACCAGTACACGGATCACGTTCTTCTCCAGGTTCAAGATCATTCGCGAGCAGGCTCCCACATTTGGAATACGTCCCCTGTGGGAGCGAGCTTGCTCGCGAAGACATCAGCACAGACACCACAAATTCTTCAGGCTTCGTCCAGAGGCACGCGCACTTCTAACGTCGTACCCTCACCCGGCTCACTCTCCAGCGACAACTCGCCGCCCAGGATCAACACCCGCTCGCGCATGCCGACGATCCCAAAGGACGTTGGCCTGCCAGGCGCGGCGACAAATCCTACGCCATCATCGCTGACCGTCAGACACAATTCGTCGCCTTCAAGGGTCAGTGTCAGTTCAACAGTATGCGCCTGGGCGTGCCGCATGACATTGGTCAGCGCCTCCTGAAGGATTCGAAACAGGCCGATTGCCTTCGCATCGCTGAGTACTGGCAAATTGTCCGGCACCTGTACCAGACACGGGATCTGCGTGCGCGCCTCGAACCGGCGGGCCTGCCATTCAATGGCCGAGGCAATACCTGCGTCGAGAATCGGCGGTCGCAATGCCGTAGCCACATCACGGACCAGCTGAAACAATTGAGCGATCAAGCGCTTCATGCTGTTCAAGCGCTCGTTAAGACCGGGATCGAGCTGAGCGTACGCCAGTTCGCACATGGACGTTTCCAGCTTCAACACAGTGAGCATCTGCCCCAACTCGTCGTGAACTTCCCGGGCAATGCGCGCTTTTTCTTCTTCGCGCACGCTTTCCAGGTGCGCGGACAACTCACGCAATTGTTCCCGGGAGCTGGCCAGTTCAATTTCGATGCGCTTGCTCTCGCTGATGTCCCAGACGATCCCGTCCCAAACATAGGCGCCGTCTTCCAGCCGGCGGGTGATGGCCTTGATTTCCGCCCAACGCTGCTCGCCCTGACGCGTGAGGATTCGCCCCTGCCACGACCAGTCGCTGTCGGTATCCAGCGCATGATCCTGGGTCTGGTGATAGCTGACCTTGTCATCCGGATGCACGAGGCTGCGCAGGCCTTTATCGCGATGCGCCAGCGTGGCCGGCGAGTAACCCACCAGGCTTTCGCTGCCTTCGCTGATGTAGGCAAAGTCGATCTGACCGGTTACTGGCGCCCGCTCCAGCCGGAAAACCAGTCCCGGAACGTTGGCGGCGATGCCTTGCAGCCGCGCCTCGCTTTCCTGCAAGGCCGCCAGGGCGCGGCGCCGCTCGGTGACATCGTTGAGGTAAACCACCAGGTATTCGCCATCGCGAAAGCGCAGGAAACTCAACGAGACATCGGCCGGCAGGATGCTGCCATCAGCCCGCACGCAATTGGATTCGAAACTTTGCGGGCCCTCCTCACTGGCCCGGGCGCGCTTCCACAGGTTCAGCCAACGGTCCATGTGCAGGCCAGGCTCGAAATCGATAAGGGGCCGATCGATGATCCCTCCGGCGGGATAGCCCAGCATGCTTTCCGCTGCGCGGTTGGCGTAACGCACATGGCTGTCCCAGTTGACCCAGAGGATGCCGACAGTGCTCTGGTCAATGGAAAACTGGGTGAGCCGCAAGGCCTCTTCGCTGGCGGCACGCAAGGCAATGTCTTCCTGCGCGGCCAACAGGCGCTGCTCCAGGTTGTGCTGCTGGCGACGCTGCCAGACCACGATGGCCATGCAACTCATCGCCAGCACGGCCAGTAACAGGCAGAGGTTCTGCCAAAAACCCGGCGACTCGGTGAGCCGCGGATACTTGGGCTGCAGCCATTGATTGTGCAGTTGCTCCAGATCCTTGGCCGGGATCGCCCGCAATGCACTTTCGACAATGCCCGCCAGTTCCGGTTTGTCACGGAGCGTGGCCACCCGCAGCAACTGCGGCAGGCCGACATCCCCCACCACCACCAATCCGGCAAACTCCGGTTCGACCGACAAGCGTCCCAGTTGCGCCTCATCGACCACCGCATAAGTTGCCTGCTGGCCCGCCAATAATTGCAATGCCTGGCGCTCCATCGGTACGCCTTGCAGATTCAGGTGCGGGTAGTTGCTGCGCAGGTAATCGGCGATGGCACTGGGCATGCGCACGGCGACGCGGATCTGGCTGTCGAGTTTTTCCAGCTCGACCGCGCCAGCGCTTTTCTGATCGCTAACCACCAATTGCGGCACCCGCATGTAGGGGTCGGAAAACTGCCAGAGGCGCAGCCCGCCAGGGGTCTGGGTCAGCCCCGGAGCGATGTCGATTTCGCCCTCGCGGGCCGCAGCTTCCAATTGCTCAAGGTCGGGAAAGTTGCGCCAGCTCAGTTCGACATTGAGGTTTTTTGCGAGCCATTTCATCAACTCGACGTTCACCCCGGACAGGCGCTGCAAGCGGCGATCGTATTGCGCATAGGGCGCCTGCAACACCACGCCGACCCGCAACTCGCCCTGCTGCGCCAGCCAGTGCCGTTGCTCCGGGGACAGTTGGGCAGCGGGCGCCGGGGGCGCGGCGGCCGCCCAGCCCATCAAGGGAAACCACAAACAGCCGATAACCCACAGGCAGCGAAAAAGCATCATTGAACTCTCATACACTGACAAATACTGACCAACCCATTAGGCTGCCGGAACAACTTCTGGCCTGGAATACCCGATGCCCTCTGTCTACCGCCTGGCACTGCCAGCATTGTGCCTGTCGCTGATCCTGCCTTGCGCTTTTTCCGTCAAGGCGGCCGACCCGGCGCCCGCCGCGGAGGAAAAAACCGCCGAAGAAAAACCACTTGAACGTCAGCCGCTGCCTGAGCGTAGTCAGGAAGAAGCGACTGCACTTGAGCGAAAAATCCCGGCTCAGGAACAGCAACAATTGCAAGCAGGCCCCGACACCTTTCTGGCCTTGTGGAAACCGGCCAATACCGCCGAACCTAAAGGTGCGGTGATTATCATCCCGGGCGCCGGTGAAACCGTTGACTGGCCGCAAGCGATCGGCCCTTTGCGGCGCAAATTGCCGGATGCCGAGTGGAGCAGCCTGAGTATCACCTTGCCGGACCTGCAAAGCGACGCCATTGCGCCACGAATCGTGGAAGCAGCGCCGGCTCCCAAGCCCGCCGAAACCGGCAGTAAAGACTCAACCACCGCAGCCCCTATCGAACAGGTGGCCGGAGGCGAGGCCGATGTGGCCGACAAGGCCGTCACCGAAACCACCGAAGAACAGTCCAAGGCAGATGCCGAGCGCATCTTCGCCCGGATCGACGCCGCGATTGCATTCGCCGAACAGCAAAGCGCCCGCAGTATCGTGGTGTTGGGGCATGGCACCGGCGCTTATTGGGCGGCGCGCTATTTAAGCGAGAAGCAGCCTTCGCAAATCGAGCGTTTCCTCATGGTCGCTGCGCAGACACCTGCTCAAGCGAAACCCGAGCTGGATGAGCTGGCGCCGAATCTGAAACTGCCGACCGCCGACATCTTCTACATGGACAAGCCGCTGGATCGCAATGCGGCGCTAGCCCGTCTGCAGGCCAACAAACGGGTGAAAACGTCGGCATTCAGCCAGGTCGCGCTCAAGGCGTTGCCGGATACCAAAGCCGAACAGGAGCAACTGTTCCGTCGGGTCCGGGGTTGGTTGAATCCGCAGAACCCGGCGGGCTGACAGACCGAGGTGCCGTCATCGCGGGCAAGCCACGCTCCCACGGGTTTTATGCCGATCACAAAATTGCGGACGACATAAAACCTGTGGGAGCGAGCTTGCTCGCGATAGCGGTATCACTGGCGACGCAAATTTCCGGGCTAGCGAAAATCCCGCCGCTCCCGAATCAGCGTATAGGCGTTATGCAGTTCACGCGTTCGCTCGGTGGCCTCTCGCACCTGCGTCGCCGTCGCGCCACTGCCGGCAATCTTGTCCGGATGATGACGACTGAGCAGGCGCCGGTATGCACGCTTGATCTGCGCCGGTTCAGTGGTGGCCGACACCCCCAAAAGCCTCAACGCGTCCTGATAACTTGGCACACTGTTGCCCAATGGCCGTTTCTGCGGCTCATAGTCGTGGGCCAACGCCTGCACCTGATGGGGCGTCCAGCCCAGCCATTTGCCCCATTGGCCGATCAATTGACGTTCACTGCTGCCGGCACGACCATCGGCCCAGACCATTCGCCAGCAGGCGCGCAACACACCTTCTGCCGCATGGGGCTGGGCACTCAGGCGACGCAGATAACCGCGCAGGCGGTCATTGCCCGATTTGCCACGATTGAACGCGGCAATCGCCCGACGCTGGGCCGGCTCGGACATTTCCAGCGAGCGCATTTCCGCTCGGGCCTGCTGGATGTGGCCATCCACCACCCGCCCGTCGCACTTCGCCAGACGCCCCAGTAGCACGAAGAGCAACTCATCGTTGCGCAGCACCGGACGACCACCAAGCTTTTCCAGCAAATGCCCCCAACTCTGCAGGTGCAAGCGCCGGTCCAGCGCCTGCCCCAACAACGCGCCGAGCATGGCCCCCGGAATGCTGGCTATGGCAAAGCCTGCTCCGGCTCCGATCAGAGTCCCTGGCCACAGCATCTCAGCAGCTCGCTTCTATTAATGTTTCAACTTCGGCCAGACGCTCGTGAGTGCCGACATCGACCCAGTGCCCTCTCAATTGCTCGCCGGTCACCTGCCCATCAGCCATGGCCTTGCGCAACAGCGGAGCGAGCTTGAAGGCCCCCTCGGTGCAACCGTCGAACAACTGCGGATGCAGTACGGCGATACCGCTGTAGGTCAAGGTGCCAGCCCCTGGTTGACCTTCGAGCACCCGCGTTTCTACCAGGCTGAAGTCCCCGGCCGGATGATGGGGCGGGTTGCTGACCAGCACCAGGTGCGCCAGGCCGTTGATGGGTTGATGCAGCACGCTGAAGTCGTAATCGGTCCAAATGTCGCCGTTGACCACGACAAACGCTTCATCCCCCAACAATGGTAACGCGCGGAAAATTCCGCCGCCGGTTTCCAGGGGTTCACCTTCGGCCGAGTACTGAATGCTCACTCCATAACGCGAACCATCGCCCAGATAGTCTTCGATCTGCTGACCGAGCCAGGCGTGATTGATCACAATGTCGGTGAAGCCGGCGGCGGCCAGCGCTCGCAGGTGATACTCGATCAGCGGCACGCCGCCTGCACGAACCAGCGGTTTTGGCGTGGTCAGGGTCAGCGGGCGCATGCGCTCGCCTTTGCCCGCGGCCAGAATCATTGCCTTCATGCTTTCACTCCGGCACGCAGACTGGCCAGCAATACATCCAGCTCGGCCAGTTCAGGGCGGCGCGCGATCACCGCGTCTATGTACGCAAAGAAACGTGGCACATCACCCAGGTAACGCGGTTTGCCGTCGCGATGGCAGATGCGCGCAAAAATGCCGATGACTTTCAGGTGACGTTGCACGCCCATCAAGTCGCTGGCACGCAGGAAGTCCTCGAAGTCGGGCTGAACCGGAATCCCGAGGACACCCGCTTGCTGCCAGTAGCTTTCGAGCCAGGCGTGCACGCGTTCCTCAGGCCAACTGAGGAATGCGTCCTTGAACAGGCAGGTCACGTCGTAGGTCACCGGGCCATACACCGCATCCTGAAAGTCCAGCACACCGGGATTGGGCTCGCTGAGCATGAGGTTGCGCGGCATGTAGTCGCGATGCACCAGGACTTTTGGCTGTGCCAGGGCGCTGTCGATCAACAGTTCGCAGACCTGCTGCCAGAGCACTTGCTGCGCCGCGTCCAATTCGATGCCCAATTCGCGCTTCACGTACCACTCGGGGAACAGCTCCAGCTCGCGACGAAGCAAGGCCACGTCATAGCTCGGCAGAGGCGCAACCATAGGCAGCTGCTGGAAAGCCAGCAACGCTTGCAGGGCATCCTTGAACAAATCGTCGGCGTTTTCGCTTTCGATGACGTCCAGATAGGTCTTGTTGCCCAGGTCATTGAGCAAAAGAAAGCCGCGTTCGAGGTCTTCGGCATAAATTTTCGGCACATTTATTCCGGATTTCGCCAGCAAAAAGGCGATATCCACGAAGGGTTTGCAGTTTTCCTGGGGCGGCGGCGCGTCCATCACGATGAAACTTTTGTCACCGCCTTCCCAGCGGAAATACCGCCGAAAACTCGCGTCGCTGCTGGCCGCAGTCAACGTGGCCGGGGGTACGACGCCCCAGCCCTGCTCGGCAAAAAGGGTCGCCAATTGTTCATCGAGCCAAACTTTCAGGTGTTGCAAGCGTACATCTTGATCAGGCATTGCAAGGGTCTCCGACGGCGCTAGCCGTCAAGCGGGTCATGCTTTATTATCCAGCATCTTTTTCAGACCATCGAGAGGCGTGCGGCCCACACCGCGGGCAGATGGCACGCAGGAAGCCCGGACTAATAAGATGGCATTGAAATCCCCCGCGTTTCGTAAAAAATTTCCGTTGTTAGTTACCGGCAGTTTGCTGGTGCTGCAACCCCTTGCCACTTCCTACGTGGTCGCCGCGGAACAGTTTGACTGCTCAGTCTCTGCTTCGGGTTCCTGGGACTGTGCACCAAAGACGCCGGCGGCTGCATTGCCACCGCGTCCCGTCCATGACGGCAGTGCAGTTTCCGCCACTGGTGAAGCCCCGGCCGAAAACGGTTCCAGCGAAGACGCTGGCGCCAAGCCGGTGCTGGTCACCGAATCCAAAGGCCGTGGCCTGAAGTCGCGTAGCGCAGACTACAGTCACCTCGACTGGGTTCCCCGCGAGCAGCTTACCGCCGCACAATTGGCCGAAACCGGTCCTTATTGCTCCGGTTCCTATATCGAACCGATTCGTCCTGGCATGGATGACAAGACGGATAAAAGTGACGTTCCAACCTTTATCGGCGCAAAAGCCTCCCGCTATAAGCAGGATGAGCAAGTTGCGACCCTGGCCGGCGACGTTGTCATGCGTCAGGGCAGCATGCAGGTTGAAGCCGACGAAGCCAACCTGTACCAGGCCGAAAGCCGTGGCGAACTGAACGGCAACGTGCGCATTCGCGACAACGGTGCCCTTATCGTCGGCGACCACGCCGACGTGCAGCTCGACACCGGTGAAGCCAAGGTCGACAACGCCGAATACGTGATGCACAAATCCCGCATCCGCGGTAATGCGCTGTACGCCAAACGTGCCGAGAACGCGATCATCCGCCTCAAGGATGGTACGTACACCACGTGCGAACCGAACAGCAACGCCTGGCAGCTCAAGGGCAACAACATCACCCTGAACCCGGCCACCGGCTTCGGTACGGCGACCAACGTGACGCTGCGGGTCAAGGACATTCCGGTCCTGTACACGCCGTACATCTACTTCCCGATCGATGACCGTCGTCAGTCGGGCTTCCTGCCGCCGACCATCGGCACCGGCAGCGATACCGGCTTCATGCTGGTCACCCCGTACTACTTCAACCTGGCGCCAAACTACGACGCCACGTTGTACCCGCGCTACATGGAAAAGCACGGTTTGTTGATGGAAGGCGAATTCCGCTACCTGACCAAATCCAGCGAAGGCCAGTTCGGTGCGGCGTACCTCAACGACGAAAGCGACGAGCGCGACAAGCAGAGCGACGCCGAAAAAACCCGCTACATGTACAACTGGCAGCACAAGGGTGGTCTCGATTCACGAGTACTCACGCAAGTCGACTACACCAAGATCAGCGATCCGTATTACTTCCAGGATCTGCAGACCGACCAGATTGGCATCAAAAACAACGACTATGTGAACCAGCAGGGCTCCGTCACCTATCGTGGCGACAGCTATTCCGCTCGCGTGAATGCCCAGGCATACGAACTGGCGAGCGTATCGAACATTACGCCGTACGATCGCCTGCCGCAGCTCACCCTCGACGGTATGCTGCCTTATCATCCGGAAGGCCTGGACATCACGTACAACACCGAGCTCGTTCGGTTTGACCGGGATCTGCAGAGCGGAACATATTTTGATGAAGACGGTGTCGGCTCCCCCCGTCTTGATAACAACGTTCAAGGTCTGGCTCGCGCCAATGGCGACCGCCTGAACCTCGCGCCCGCCATCAGCCTGCCGATGAACACGACCTACGGTTTCCTGACACCGAAGCTCAAGTACCAGTACACCCAGTATCAACTGGACCTGGACAGCACCGGCAAAGGTCAGATTGCGAATCAGACCGCAGAACAGGACAGGCTCCTGGGAACATTCGACAGCAACCAGAACCGTGGCGTACCGATCGCCAGCATCGACAGCGGCCTGTACTTCGATCGTAATACCCAGTATTTCGGCAAGAACTACCGCCAGACCCTCGAGCCGCGCCTGTTCTACCTGTACGTGCCTGAGGTCGACCAGGAAGACATCCCGATATTCGATACCAGCGAATACACCTTCAACTATGCGTCGCTGTTCCGTGACAACCGCTTCTCCGGCTCCGACCGTGTCGGTGACGAGAACAAACTGTCCCTGGGTGTGACCAGCCGCTGGATCGAAGACAATGGCTTCGAACGTCAACGTCTCAGCGTCGGCCAGGCCTTGTACTTCAAGGACCGCGAAGTTCAGTTGCCGGGGATCGATGCAAAAACCCGCAAGGATACGCAAGCCAACGTGTCGCCTTACGCCCTGGAATATGAATATCGCTGGAACCGCGACTGGCGCACCACGGCCGATTACAACTGGGACCCGGACAGCCGCAGCCCTCGCTCGGGCAGCGCGATGTTCCATTACCAGCCTGAAGACAACCCGAACAAGGTCATCAACGCCGGCTATCGCTATCGCAATGACCAGGTCCGTTACGACCAGAACACCGGTCAATGGAGCGTTGGTGGCGGTGACTACGGCACCCCTGGCCAACCTGACTACGTGAAGGATTACTACAAGATCGTACAGCACGATTTCTCGGTGATCTGGCCGATCGTGCCGCAATGGAACGCCATCAGCCGTTGGCAGTATGACTACAACCGCAACCGTACCCTGGAAGCCTTCGGTGGCTTCGAGTACGACAACTGCTGCTGGAAACTGCGCCTGATCAACCGTTACTGGGTCGCTTATGACGAGTTCAGTCAGGAAGCACCGCAAAACGAAAAAGGCGACCATGGCGTCTTCCTCCAAATTGTTCTGAAGGGGCTCGGCGGCCTGACTGGCGCCAAGGTAGAGAGCTTCCTCGACAAAGGCATTCAAGGTTATCGTGAACGTGAAGACCAAGCTTTCTGATTGTCTGCGCCCGCTGATGCTGGGCGCGCTGTTCCTGAGTACGGCGGCGAGCGCCGCCGTACAGTCCATCGATAAAGTGGTGGCCATCGTCGACAACGACGTGGTCATGCAGAGCCAACTGGACCAACGCGTTCATGAAGTTCAGCAAACCATTGCCAAGCGTGGCTCTGCCGTGCCGCCGGCCAGCGTGCTGGAGCAGCAGGTACTTGAGCGCCTGATCGTCGAAAACCTGCAATTGCAGATCGGCGAGCGTTCCGGCATCCGCATTACCGATGAAGAGTTGAACCAGGCTGTCGGCACCATTGCCCAGCGCAACAACATGTCGGTCGAGCAGTTCCGCGCCGCCCTGACTCGCGACGGCCTGTCCTACGACGACGCACGTGAGCAGATTCGCCGCGAAATGGTCATCAGCCGTGTACGCCAGCGTCGGGTTGCCGAACGCATTCAGGTCTCCGAGCAGGAAGTGAAGAACTTCCTGGCGTCGGACCTGGGCAAAATGCAACTGTCTGAAGAGTTCCACCTGGCCAACATCCTGATTCCTACGCCGGAAAGCGCCAACTCCGACGCGATTCAGAGTGCAGCCAAACAGGCCGATGCGATTTACCAGCAGCTCAAACAAGGCGCTGACTTCAGTCAGTTGGCGATCGCCAAGTCCGCCAGCGAAACCGCACTCGAAGGTGGTGACATGGGCTGGCGTAAAGCCGCTCAATTGCCACCGCCGTTCGATCGCCTGTTGAGCACCATGCCGGTGGGCGATGTCACCCAGCCAATGCGCACCCCGGGTGGCTTCATCATCCTGAAGATCCTCGAAAAGCGTGGCGGCCAGACCCAGATGCGCGATGAAGTGCATGTGCGCCACATCCTGGTCAAACCGAGCCCGATCCGCGACGAAGCAAAAACCAAGGCCCTGGCTGACTCACTCTACAGCCGTATCGAGGCTGGCGAAGACTTCGGCGAGCTGGCGAAAAGCTACTCGGAAGACCCAGGTTCCGCCCTCAACGGCGGCGATCTAAACTGGATCGACCCGAACGCACTGGTGCCCGAGTTCCGCGAAGTAATGGCCAGGACCCCGCAAGGTCAGCTGTCCAAGCCGTTCCAGACTCAATACGGCTGGCATGTCCTGGAAGTCCTTGGCCGTCGCGCCACCGACAGCACCACACAGGCTCGCGAGCAGCAAGCAATGACCGTTTTGCGTAACCGCAAATACGACGAAGAGCTGCAAACCTGGCTGCGTCAGATCCGTGACGAAGCGTACGTGGAAATCAAACTCCCTGGCGCCGACCAGGCAGCGCAGTGAAACCCCAACGTTTCGCGCTGACACCCGGCGAACCGGCCGGCATAGGTCCCGACCTGTGCCTGCTGCTCGCCTCGCAAGCCCAGCCTCACCCCCTGATTGCCATTACCAGCCGCGACCTGCTCATTGAGCGGGCCGCGCAACTGGGCGTGGCTGTCGACTTGCTGCCGGTCACACCGGACAACTGGCCGGATGCACCCGCGCCAGCCAACAGCCTGTATGTCTGGGATACACCGCTCAACGCCAAGGTCACCGCCGGGCAACTGGACAAGGCCAACGCTGCCTTCGTACTGGAAACCCTGACCCGCGCCGGCCAAGGCTGCCTGAGCGGAGATTTCGCCGGCATGATTACCGCGCCGGTGCACAAAGGCGTGATCAACGAATCCGGCATCGCCTTTTCCGGGCACACCGAATTCCTCGCCGACCTGACCCACACCGCGCAAGTGGTGATGATGCTGGCCACACGCGGTTTACGCGTAGCCCTGGTGACCACTCACCTGCCCCTTCGCGAGATTGCCGATGCAATCACGCCGGAGCGTCTGGAGCGCGTCACGCGAATCCTGCACGCTGACCTGCAAAACAAGTTCGGCATCGCCCGGCCACGCATCCTGGTTTGCGGGCTCAACCCCCATGCCGGCGAAGGCGGACACCTGGGCCATGAAGAAATCGATATCATCGAACCCACATTAGAGCGCCTGCGCGGCGAGGGCATGGACCTTCGTGGCCCCTTGCCCGCCGACACTCTGTTTACCCCCAAATATCTGGAGCACTGCGATGCGGTGCTGGCGATGTACCACGACCAGGGTCTTCCTGTGCTGAAGTACAAAGGCTTCGGTGCGGCAGTCAACGTGACCCTCGGCCTGCCGATCATCCGCACATCGGTCGACCACGGCACAGCCCTGGACCTGGCCGGCAGCGGCAAGATCGACACCGGCAGCCTGCAAGTCGCCCTGGAAACCGCCTACCAGATGGCCGAGACCCGTTTATGACCGAGCATTACCAACACAAGGCGCGCAAACGCTTTGGCCAGAACTTTCTGCACGACGCCGGCGTTATCGACCGCATCCTGCGCTCCATTCATGCCAAGGCAGAAGATCGACTGCTGGAAATCGGCCCGGGCCAGGGCGCATTGACCCAAGGCCTGCTCAGCAGCGGCGCGCAACTCGATGTGGTGGAGCTGGACAAGGACCTGATCCCGATTCTCAACCAGCAGTTTGCCGGCAAGAACAACTTCAACCTGCATCAGGGTGATGCGCTGAAGTTCGACTTCAATAGCCTGAATGCCGCACCTGGCAGCCTGCGCGTGGTCGGCAACCTGCCGTACAACATCTCCACGCCGCTGATTTTTCACCTGCTGCACAACTCACACCTGATTCGCGACATGCACTTCATGCTGCAAAAGGAAGTGGTCGAGCGCCTGGCTGCCGGCCCAGGTGGTGGTGACTGGGGTCGCTTGTCGATCATGGTTCAGTACCACTGCCGGGTCGAGCACCTGTTCAACGTCGGCCCGGGCGCGTTCAACCCGCCGCCGAAAGTCGATTCGGCCATCGTGCGCCTGGTACCCCACACGGTACTGCCATACCCGGCCAAAGATCACCGCCTGCTGGAACGCGTAGTGCGCGAAGCTTTCAACCAGCGCCGCAAAACCCTGCGCAACACTCTCAAGCTGCTGCTGAGCAATGCCGAAATCGAAGCAGCCGGCGTCGATGGCAGCCTGCGTCCCGAGCAACTCGACCTGGCCGCGTTCGTGCGTCTGGCCGACAAACTCAGCGAACAAAAGCCTGCCACTGACTGACAGGCGATGAGCGCTATCGGGTAGGACGCCACTCTGGTCTACTACCCGATACTTGGCCTAGACTGAACTCCAACAGCTACGCCCCGCGTCCCGCTTCGTTTTTAAGGCCCCTTGCATGTCCGATCCTCGCTATCAGGTCGACGTCAGCGTCGTCACCCACTATCTGGCAGAACAATCGCAACCCGAGCACGACCGCTTTGCCTTCGCCTACACCATCACCGTGCAAAACAACGGTGAAATGCCCGCCAAACTGCTTTCACGGCACTGGGTCATCACCGATGGTGACGGGCATGTCGAAGAAGTGCGCGGCGCAGGCGTAGTCGGCCAGCAACCGTTGATCGCCCCTGGCAAGAGCCACACCTACAGCAGCGGCACGGTCATGACCACCAAGGTCGGCACCATGCAAGGCACCTATCAGATGCTGTCCGACGACGGTAAACATTTCGATGCCATCATCGCGCCCTTCCGCCTGGCGGTGCCCGGAGCCCTGCACTGATGGCAACGTACGCTGTCGGTGACCTGCAAGGCTGTCTTCAGGCCCTGCAATGCCTGCTCAAACAAGTAGCGTTCGACCCAAAACGCGATCATCTGTGGCTGGTGGGCGACCTGGTCAACCGCGGCCCGCAGTCGCTGGAAACCTTGCGCTTCCTCTACAGCATTCGCGATTCGCTGGTGTGCGTGCTCGGCAACCATGACCTGCACTTGCTGGCGGCCGGACGCAATATCGAACGCCTGAAGAAGGCCGACACCTTGCGCGAGATCATTGAAGCGCCCGATAGCGCTGAACTGCTCGAATGGCTGCGCCAGCAAAAACTCATGCACTACGACGAACAGCGCAACCTTGTACTGGTCCATGCTGGCATTCCACCGCAGTGGTCGCTGCGCAAGGCATTGAAGTGTGCCGCCGAAGTCGAGGCTGCCTTGCGTGACGACAACCTGTTGCCGCCCTACCTCGATGGCATGTACGGCAACGATCCGGCGAAATGGGACAACGACCTCAAAGGCGTGACGCGCCTGCGGGTGATCACCAACTATTTCACCCGCATGCGTTTCTGCACCGCCGAAGGCAAACTCGACCTCAAGAGCAAGGAAGGCCTCGATACCGCACCACCTGGCTACAAACCCTGGTTCCAGCACAAGGAACGCAAGACCAAGAATCTGAAAATCATTTTCGGTCACTGGGCAGCGCTGGAAGGCAACGTCGAAGAGCCGGGTATTTCGGCGCTCGATACAGGCTGTGTCTGGGGCGGCGCCCTGACCCTGATGAACGTCGACAGCTTTGAGCGCCTGTCCTGCAAATGCGACGAACACGGCCATGCCGTGCCGCCAGTCGCCTCATCCATTCCCCAAACATCGCCAGCCAGCGCACCGCGCTAGACTGCCCATTCAGCCGAGCCACAGGAGCCCGCCATGAGCGAATTCAAACGTATTCCCCCGGAACAGGCCCAGGCCCTGCGCGAACAAGGCGCAGTGGTGGTCGACGTCCGCGACCCGGCCACTTTTGCCGCCCTGCACATCGCAGGTTCCAAGCATCTGGACAACCATTCCCTGCACGCTTTCATCCAGGGTGCCGACCTCGATGCACCGACCGTGGTGGTCTGCTATCACGGCAATTCCAGCCAAGGCGCAGCCGCTTACCTGATCAGCCAGGGCTTCTCCGACGTCTACAGCATGGATGGCGGATTCGAGTTGTGGCGTACGACGTATCCTGCGGAAACGGCGCAAGGCACCACTGAATAATTTTTTTGTAACGTTGCAGGCCCCGGCTCCCGCGGGCTAGCGCGGTGGCAGACGAACGGTCTGCCACAACTAATTACGTATCTCGCCTTTACCTCCCGAATTCCCAACTATCCTTAAGCCCAGGCCATCCAAAACAGGGGAGAGCCGGTACACCGGCGCACGGGTCATCGGGAGTAGCTTTCGGAGTAGTCAGCTCCGGGAGAGTTCTGGGGGGTAAACAGCAATCGCCTGTTCGGTTGCTGCCAGCATCGACTGAGTGATCCGGCGTCGGCTCCACGTATCGAGCGAGGTGACGTCATGAGTATCTTTAGCCACTTCCAACAACGCTTCGAGTCCACACGCCAGGAAGAACTCTCTCTGCAAGAGTATCTTGAACTGTGCAAACAGGACCGCAGCGCCTACGCCTCCGCCGCCGAGCGTCTATTGCTGGCCATCGGCGAACCGGAACTGCTCGACACCTCGACCAACTCGAGACTGTCGCGCATCTTCTCCAACAAGGTCATCCGCCGCTATCCGGCCTTTGAAGACTTCCACGGGATGGAAGAATGCATCGACCAGATCGTGTCGTATTTCCGCCATGCCGCTCAGGGCCTGGAAGAGAAGAAACAGATCCTGTACCTGCTCGGCCCTGTCGGTGGCGGTAAATCGTCCCTGGCCGAGAAGCTCAAGCAACTGATAGAAAAAGTGCCCTTCTATGCAATCAAGGGCTCGCCGGTTTTCGAGTCGCCCCTGGGTCTTTTCAACGCCACCGAAGATGGCGCGATCCTCGAGGAAGACTTTGGTATTCCACGGCGCTACCTCAACACCATCATGTCGCCATGGGCGACCAAACGCCTGGCCGAATTCGGTGGCGACATCAGTCAGTTCCGCGTGGTCAAACTCTACCCGTCGATCCTCAACCAGGTCGCCGTGGCCAAGACCGAACCTGGCGACGAAAACAACCAAGACATCTCGGCACTGGTGGGCAAGGTCGATATCCGTAAACTGGAGGAATTCCCGCAAAACGACGCCGACGCCTACAGCTACTCGGGGGCCCTGTGCCGGGCCAACCAGGGCCTGATGGAATTCGTCGAAATGTTCAAGGCACCGATCAAGGTGCTGCACCCACTGCTGACCGCCACCCAGGAAGGCAACTACAACAGTACCGAAGGCCTCGGCGCAATTCCGTTCACCGGGATCCTGCTGGCGCACTCCAACGAATCGGAGTGGCACACCTTCCGCAACAACAAGAACAACGAAGCCTTCATCGACCGGATCTACATCGTCAAAGTGCCGTACTGCCTGCGGGTCAGTGACGAAGTGAAGATCTACGACAAGCTGCTGTTCAACAGCTCGCTGGCCAAGGCGCATTGCGCGCCGGATACCCTGAAGATGCTGGCCCAGTTCACCGTGCTCTCGCGTCTCAAGGAGCCGGAAAACTCCAATATCTACTCGAAGATGCGCGTGTACGACGGCGAGAACCTCAAGGACACCGATCCGAAAGCCAAGTCGATCCAGGAATACCGCGACAATGCGGGCGTCGACGAAGGCATGAACGGTCTGTCGACCCGCTTCGCGTTCAAGATCCTGTCGAAGGTGTTCAACTTCGACCCGCACGAAATTGCCGCCAACCCGGTGCACCTGCTCTACGTGCTGGAACAACAGATCGAGCAGGAACAGTTCCAGGCCGAGACCCGCGAACGCTATCTGCGCTTCCTCAAGGAGTACCTGGCACCGCGCTACATCGAATTCATCGGCAAGGAGATCCAGACCGCCTACCTCGAGTCCTACAGCGAGTACGGCCAGAACATCTTCGATCGTTATGTGCTGTACGCCGACTTCTGGATCCAGGACCAGGAATACCGCGACCCGGAAACCGGCGAGATCCTCAACCGAGTAGCGTTGAACGAAGAACTGGAGAAAATCGAAAAACCCGCCGGCATCAGCAATCCGAAGGATTTCCGCAACGAAATCGTCAACTTCGTACTGCGCGCCCGGGCCAACAACAACGGCAAGAACCCGACCTGGCTCAGCTACGAAAAACTGCGGGTGGTCATCGAGAAGAAAATGTTCTCCAACACCGAAGACCTGCTGCCGGTCATCAGCTTCAATGCCAAGGCCAGCAAAGAAGACCAGCAGAAGCACAACGACTTCGTCACACGGATGGTCGAGCGCGGCTACACCGACAAACAGGTACGACTGCTGTCCGAGTGGTACCTGCGGGTCAGAAAATCACAGTAACCCGCTGCCGGTCAGACCGGTTGTCGTCAGCCAGAGGCCTGTGTACGCGTTTTCTGTTACACAGACCTCTGGAAGGTGTTCGAAAGTCGGTAGCGAGGTACAGGCAGCATCCAAAAGCGCTTGGGGGAGCGTGAACATCCCTTGGCACCGGTCCGATGCTGCATAACCGCTCGCCCCTTTCAGGACAGCTTCTAAGGAGCAGTCATGAGCTATGTGATCGACCGACGTCTCAATGGCAAGAACAAGAGCACGGTGAACCGCCAGCGTTTTCTGCGGCGCTACCGTGATCACATCAAGAAGGCTGTCGAAGAGGCGGTCAGCCGGCGCTCCATTACCGATATGGAACACGGCGAACAAATCAGCATTCCCGGCCGCGACATCGACGAGCCGGTGCTTCATCACGGTCGCGGTGGCAAGCAGACGGTCGTGCACCCGGGCAACAAGGAATTCACCAGCGGCGAACATATCGCCCGCCCACCGGGAGGCGGTGGCGGCCGAGGCCCCGGCAAGGCGGGCAATTCCGGCGAGGGGATGGACGAATTCGTCTTCCAGATTACCCAGGAAGAGTTCCTCGAGTTCATGTTCGAGGACCTCGAACTGCCCAACCTGGTCAAACGCAACCTGACCGGCACCGACACCTTCAAGACCGTGCGCGCCGGGATCAGCAACGAGGGCAACCCGTCGCGGATCAACATCATCCGCACCCTGCGCTCAGCCCACGCCCGGCGCATCGCCCTGTCCGGCAGCAGCCGCGCAAAACTGCGTGAAGCCAAGGAAGAACTTCTGCGACTCAAGCAAGAAGAACCGGACAACTTCGGCGATATCCAGGAAATCGAAGCAGAAATCGAAAAACTCAGCGCGCGCATTCACCGTATACCGTTTCTCGACACCTTCGACCTCAAGTACAACCTGCTCATCAAACAACCCAACCCCAGCTCCAAGGCCGTGATGTTCTGCCTGATGGACGTGTCCGGCTCGATGACCCAGGCGACCAAAGACATCGCCAAGCGCTTCTTTATCCTGCTGTACCTGTTTCTCAAGCGTAACTACGACAAGATCGACGTCGTGTTCATCCGCCACCACACCAGCGCCCGCGAAGTGGATGAAGAGGAGTTTTTCTACTCCCGGGAGACCGGCGGCACCATCGTCTCCAGCGCCTTGAAACTGATGCAGGAGATCATGGCCGAGCGTTATCCAAGCAACGAGTGGAACATCTACGCCGCCCAGGCCTCAGACGGTGACAACTGGAACGACGACTCTCCGATCTGCCGCGACATCCTGATCAACCAGATAATGCCATTCGTGCAGTACTACACTTACGTTGAGATCACCCCGCGCGAGCACCAGGCCCTGTGGTTCGAGTACGAGCGCATCGCCGAAGCCTTTTCCGATACATTTGCCCAGCAACAACTGGTCTCGGCCGGGGATATCTATCCGGTCTTCCGTGAACTCTTCCAGCGCAGGTTAGTGACATGACCGCCAAAGAGCAGAAACGCCAACCCATTTCCACCGGCTCCGAATGGACTTTCGAGCTGATCCAGGCCTACGACCGCGAAATCAGTCGTATTGCGGCCGGTTACGCACTCGATACGTATCCCAACCAGATCGAAGTGATCACCGCCGAACAGATGATGGACGCCTACGCCTCGGTCGGTATGCCGCTGGGTTATCACCACTGGTCCTATGGCAAGCACTTCCTCAGCACCGAAAAGTCCTACACTCGCGGCCAGATGGGGCTAGCGTACGAAATCGTGATCAACTCCGACCCATGCATCGCTTACCTGATGGAAGAAAACACCATCTGCATGCAAGCGCTGGTGGTGGCCCATGCCTGCTACGGGCACAACAGCTTTTTCAAAGGCAACTACCTGTTCCGCACCTGGACCGACGCCAGTTCGATCATCGATTACCTGGTGTTTGCCAAGCAGTACATCATGCAGTGCGAAGAACGCCACGGCATCGACGCGGTCGAGGATCTGCTCGACTCCTGCCATGCGCTGATGAACTATGGTGTCGACCGTTACAAACGCCCTTATCCGATCTCCGCGGAGGAAGAACGTCGCCGGCAAAAGGACCGGGAAGAGCATTTACAGAAACAGATCAACGATCTGTGGCGCACCATTCCCAAGGGAGCGGACAAGTACAGCGACAAGGACAATGCACGCTTCCCCGCCGAACCCCAGGAAAACATCCTGTACTTCATCGAAAAACATGCGCCGCTGCTGGAGCCATGGCAGCGGGAAATCGTGCGTATCGTGCGCAAGATCGCCCAGTATTTTTATCCACAGCGTCAGACCCAGGTCATGAACGAGGGTTGGGCCACGTTCTGGCACTACACACTGATGAATGACCTGTACGACGAAGGCCTGGTCACCGACGGCTTCATGATGGAGTTCCTGACGTCCCACACCAGCGTGGTGTTCCAGCCTGGCTTCGATAGCCCCTACTACAGCGGCATCAACCCCTACGCCCTGGGGTTTGCCATGTACCGCGACATCCGCCGCATGTGCGAAGAACCTACGGAAGAAGATCGCCGCTGGTTCCCTGACATTGCCGGTACCGATTGGCTGGCAGCCATCAAGTTCGCCATGAGCAGCTTCAAGGATGAGAGCTTCATCCTTCAGTACCTGTCGCCCAAGGTGATCCGCGATCTGAAGCTGTTCAGCATTCTCGATGACGACCAGAAGGACGACCTGCTGGTGCCCGCCATTCACGACGAAGGTGGCTACCGCATCATCCGGGAAACCCTCGCGGCACAGTACAACCTGGGCAATCGCGAGCCCAACGTGCAGATCTACAGCATCGACCGTCGCGGTGACCGCTCCCTGACCCTGCGTCACCAGCAGCACGACCGCAAACCGCTGGGGGACTCGACCGAAGAAGTGCTCAAACACCTGCACCGCCTCTGGGGCTTCGACATTCACCTGGAAACCCTGCAAGGCGATCAGGTCATGAAAACCCACCACGTGCCGCCCAGAAGCGAGCACAGCGAAGGTGATTACGGCCGCCTGGACCTGGCCGTCATCCATCTTTGATCCGGTTCATGCCTCCGAAAGCTCGATGCAACGGTTATCCTGTCGAGCTAACGGAGGTTTTTTATGCGTATTTATAAAGTCGGCGGTGCGGTACGTGATCGCCTGCTGGGCAAACCGGTTACCGATATCGACTGGGTTGTGGTCGGCGCTACCACCGAAGAAATGCTCGCCAAGGGCTTTCGCCCGGTGGGCGCGGACTTCCCGGTGTTCCTTCATCCCAAAAGCGGTGAGGAATACGCCCTCGCCCGCACCGAGCGCAAAAGCGGACGCGGTTACGGCGGGTTCACTTTTCACGCCAGCCCTGAAGTCACCCTCGAAGAAGACCTGATCCGCCGCGACCTGACCATCAATGCCATGGCCGAGGACGATCAGCAGAACCTGACCGACCCATACCACGGCCAGCGTGATCTTGAAGCGCGCCTGCTTCGCCATGTTTCCCCGGCATTTGCCGAAGATCCACTCCGGGTCCTGCGTGTTGCCCGCTTCGCGGCGCGCTACGCGACGCTGGGTTTTACCGTTGCCCCGGAAACCCTGGCGCTGATGCGCCAACTCAGCGAGTCAGGCGAACTTGAAGCGCTGACCCCCGAGCGCAGCTGGAAGGAAATTTCCCGCGCCCTGATGGAGGATCAGCCACAGGTATTTGTTGAGGTTCTGCGCGCATGCGGCGCACTCAAGGTTCTGATACCCGAGGTCGACGCGCTGTTTGGCGTACCGCAACCACCTGCCCATCACCCGGAAATCGATACAGGTGCACATACCCTGAGCGTGTTGCAGCAAGCCGCACTATACAAACAGCCACTCACCGTGCGCTGGGCGTGTCTGCTGCACGACCTGGGCAAGGGACTGACGCCAGAGGATGAATGGCCGCGACACCTTGCCCACGAGTTCAAGGGCCTGAAGCTGATCAAAGCGGTCAATGAACGCTTCAAGGTGCCGAAGGACTGCCAGGAACTGGCGCTGCTGGTGGGCGAGTACCACACCCATGGGCATCGCGCCCTTGAGCTGAAGCCATCGACATTGCTGGAACTGTTGCAAAGCTTCGACATTTACCGTCGGCCACAGCGGTTTGAGGAGTTCATCGCCGCATGCGAGATGGACGCGCGTGGGCGCAAAGGGCTGGAAGAAAGAACTTACCCACAGGCGGATTATTTGCGCGGCGCCGCAACTGCGGCTCGTAGCGTGGCGGTTCAGCCGTTGCTGGAGAAAGGTTTCAAGGGGCCGGAGCTGGGGGAGGAGATCAAGCGCGAGCGGCTCAAGGCGTTGAAGGCTTACAAAGAGGCGACGCCTGCCTGAAAAGCTTCGCGAGCAAGCCCGCTCCCACAGAAATTGCATCGTACCTGTGGGTGCGGGCTTGCTCGCGAAGACGTCAGTAAGGTCACAACAAATCTGAAGGTGTCAGCTGTTCACCGCGCCATTCGAACGCTACTGGCGCCAACACCTGATCAATCTGCGCTTCAGCCCACAAAGTCGCAAAACTCTTGCCTGCGCCCGGGTGCACGCGATCCGGCGCTATCAACGACAACGGCCACAGAACGAACGCATTTTTCAGAATTTCTGCCCGCGGCAAGATCAAGCCATCGAAATTGCCCACCAGGTCACCGAACAACAATACGTCGATATCCAGCGGCAAACCTCGGCGATCCGGTGCGTAACGACCGTTATCCGCCTCAATGAACTTCAATCGACGATCAAGTTCCATCAGCGGCAGATCGGTATACGCCGACACCACGAAATTGAAGAACGGCCCGCTCTTGATGCCCACCGGCTGGCTTTCGAACACCGCCGAACAGCGGATATCGACAAGGAATGCCGCCAGAGCATCGAGCCCCGCCCGCAAATGGGTTTCACGCTCGATATTGCTACCGAGCCCGAGGTACACCTGAGTCAGCGACATCCGCGCTCGATCTCCACGCCCACACCGCCGGTGGCAGCCGGGACGGCCCCGGGCTTGGTCAGCTTAAGGCGCATCCAGGTGATCTTGAATTCGCTCATCAGCACTTCAACCAGGCGCTCGGCAAAGGTTTCCACCAACTGGAATTGCGCCTGCTCGGCAAACGCCTGGATGCGTGAGGAAACACTGGCGTAGTCGAGCGCCAGGGTCAGGTCATCACCGGCTGCGGCCGGGCGATTATCCCAAGCGAAGCTCAGGTCAAGACGCAAGCACTGTCGGATGCCTCGCTCCCAGTCGTAGGCACCAATCACCGTGTCGACTTCCAGGCCCTCGATAAACACTCTGTCCAAGCACTTCTCTCCGCTACACGACAAGGGCGCAATGCGCCGTTAGAATCAGGGCTTCCTCGCCCGGAATAGTTAGCATGTTTTGGTTATTGGCGATCCTCGCCTACCTGCTCGGCTCTCTGTCCTTTGCCATTTTGCTCAGCCGCTTGACCGGTAACCCCGATCCGCGAATGAGTGGCTCGGGTAATGCCGGCGCCACCAACATGTTGCGCCTGGCTGGCAAAAAACTCGCCATCCTGACCCTGCTCGGGGACCTTTGCAAAGGCCTGCTGCCGGTACTGATTGCGCGTCTTGCGGGTCTTTCGCAGCAGGAACAGGCCTGGATCGGCGTCTATGCCGTCATCGGCCATCTGTTTCCGTTGTACTTTCGCTTTCGCGGCGGCAAGGGCGTCGCCACCGCTGCCGGCATGTTGCTGGGACTGTACCCGCCCGCTGCCCTTCTGGCGGCCTGCACCTGGCTTTTGACGTTCTACCTGACCCGAACCAGCTCCCTCGCCGCACTCATCGCCACACCGCTGACCTTACCGTTGCTGGCCTGGCAAGAACCGGCCGCCCTGTTGCCCATGAGCACGCTCACCGGGCTGATCGTCTGGCGTCATCGCGGCAATCTACGCGACCTGTTTGCCGGGCGCGAACGGCATTTCTAGCCGCCGGACATGAGCACCGCTCATCACAATGCGGTCAACTGCTCCATCGGCCAACGCGCCTGCACACTGATCGCCAGGCTTTCCTGCTGACCGGCCTGCAAGCGCTGGCAGCCGGCAAAGGCAATCATCGCGCCGTTATCGGTGCAGAACTGCGCACGGGCATAAAACACATCGCCCTTCATGTCGCCGAGCATTTTCTCCAGGGAAGTGCGCAACGCCTTGTTGGCACTGACGCCCCCTGCAATCACCAGGCGCTTCATGCCAGCGGCCTTCAGGGCACGCTTGCACTTGATGGTCAAAGTCTCCACCACGGCCTGCTGGAATGCCAGCGCGATGTCGCAACGGGCTTGCTCTCCGTCGTCCCCGGCGTTGACGCACTGTTGCCAGGTGTTCAGCGCAAAGGTTTTCAGGCCGCTGAAGCTGAAATCCAGGCCCGGACGGTCGCACATCGGCCGCGGGAACACGAAACGCCCTGCAACGCCCTGTTCTGCAAGGCGAGCGATCTCCGGCCCGCCCGGATAATTGAGCCCCATCATCTTGGCCGTCTTGTCGAAGGCCTCGCCAGCGGCGTCATCCAGGGTCTCGCCCAGGAGCGTGTACTGACCGATTCCGTCGACCTGAACCAGTTGCGTGTGACCACCCGACACCAACAAAGCGACGAACGGAAATTCCGGCGGTTGCGACTCGAGCATCGGCGCCAGCAAATGGCCTTCCATGTGATGCACGCCCAGGGCCGGAATGCCCCAGGCAAAGGCCAGCGCCTGAGCACAGGAAGCCCCTACCAGCAAGGCACCCACCAGGCCAGGACCCGCGGTGTAGGCAATCGCATCGATCTCGGTCGGCACGCAGTCGGCCTCGGCCAACACCTGACGAATCAAGGGCAGCATGCGTTTGACGTGATCGCGTGAAGCCAGCTCCGGCACCACGCCACCATAGGCGCGGTGCAGGTCGATCTGACTGAACAACGCGTCGGCCAGCAGGCCGCGTTCACTGTCATATAATGCGACACCTGTTTCGTCGCAGGAGGTTTCTAATCCCAGTACTAGCATGGGTTTGCGCCTTGTTTAGGCTGAATTCGAAGGCGCGCATAATAGTCGTCGCGTGATGCCCCGACCAGCGGTTTTCGATCAGAGGCTTTGCATTCCGAGCGATGAGGGGTTAACATCCGCAACCCTTAAAAACCGACGTCTTCAAGTGCTCTTTTGCCGCGAGGATGTTGACCCCGGTAATGAATGAAGGTAGCTCTGGATGCCAGCCGTCAAAGTAAAAGAGAACGAACCCTTCGACGTAGCTCTGCGTCGTTTCAAGCGCTCCTGCGAAAAAGCCGGTGTACTGGCTGAAGTTCGTAGCCGCGAATTTTACGAGAAGCCAACTTCTGAGCGTAAGCGCAAAGCAGCAGCCGCTGTTAAGCGTCACGCCAAGAAAGTTCAGCGCGAACAGCGCCGCGCCGTTCGTCTGTACTAATACACAGACGATCGTAGCAAGCTTCTGCCAAGCCCGGCCCTCAGCCGGGCTTATGGCATTTGCGTAAAACGCTTGATGCTTCAATGTCAAAGCCGCAGACGCGACCGAGACAAATCTGCTTCACCGCGTCAGACCTGGCTCTTTTGCCAGCGGTGCACGTCTTTTCTGACGAGCCTTTCAAGGCTACTGACGAGCACACCCACTGATTCCTCTCACGACGATCAGCCCAAGGCACCTGCTTGCGTGCCAGATGATGAGCTATCCGAGGCCTATGATTGGCCGCAGCGGATTCAGCGCAACACATTCAAACAGTCGAATACTGATCGGCATTAACGTCAGTGGATTTTCGGCAGATACACTTCCCGACAGCGATTACGCAGACGACACCGGTCGAGCCGTACACTTTGCGCGCCTCAAATAATGACCGCGTTCGGGCGCCGTACGTTTCGGGTTCCTTTTCAGCGCAGATGACGAGAACGCCATGGCCGGGCTAATTCCCCAGAGCTTCATTGACGACCTTCTGAACCGCACCGACATCGTCGACGTGGTCAGCTCGCGCCTGCAACTGAAAAAAGCCGGCAAGAACCACACTGCCTGCTGCCCATTCCACAAGGAAAAGACTCCGTCGTTCAGCGTCAGCCCCGATAAGCAGTTCTATTATTGCTTCGGCTGCGGCGCTGGCGGCAATGCCCTCGGCTTCATCATGGACCACGACAACCTGGATTTCGTCCAGGCCGTCGAAGAACTGGCCAAAGCCGCCGGCATGGAAATCCCCCGCGAAGAAAGCGGCCGGCCGCACAAACCGCGACAACCGACCGATTCGCCGCTGTATCCGCTACTGAGCGCCGCTGCCGACTTTTATCGCCAGGCCCTGAAAAGCCACCCATCGCGCAAGGCTGCCGTGGAATACCTGAAAGGTCGCGGGCTGACCGGCGAAATTGCCCGGGACTTCGGCCTGGGCTTTGCTCCGCCCGGCTGGGACAACCTGTTCAAGCACTTGAGCAGCGATACCCTGCAACAAAAAGCCATGATCGATGCCGGCCTGCTGATCGAAAACGCCGAAAGCGGTAAACGCTACGACCGCTTCCGCGACCGTGTGATGTTTCCGATCCGCGACAGTCGCGGGCGCGTCATCGCCTTCGGCGGGCGGGTATTGGGCGACGACAAGCCGAAATACCTGAACTCCCCTGAAACCCCGGTTTTCCATAAAGGTCAGGAACTCTACGGCCTGTATGAAGCGCGCAAGACCAACCGCAACCTCGACGAGATCATCGTCGTCGAGGGCTATATGGACGTCATTGCCCTGGCCCAGCAAGGCCTGCGCAATGCCGTCGCGACCCTGGGCACCGCCACCAGCGAGGAACACCTCAAGCGGCTGTTTCGTGTCGTACCCAGCGTGCTGTTCTGCTTCGACGGCGACCAGGCCGGCCGCAATGCGGCATGGCGGGCGCTGGAGGCGACACTTTCGAGCCTGCAGGACGGTCGTCGCGCACGCTTTTTGTTCCTGCCCGAAGGCGAGGACCCGGACACTCTGGTCCGCTCCGAAGGCACCGACGCCTTTCGCGCGCGGATCAACCAGCACGCGCAGCCACTGGCCGATTACTTCTTCCAGCAACTGACAGAAGAAGCCGACCCGCGCTCGCTTGAGGGCAAGGCCCATATGGCCACCCTCGCCGCGCCGCTGATCGACAAAGTCCCGGGCGCCAACCTGCGCACCCTGATGCGTCAGCGTCTGAGCGAAATTACCGGCCTGAGCGGTGAAGCGGTCAGTCAGCTGGCACAAAGCGCCCCGCAAGAAGCACCGCCGACCTACGACCCGGGGATCGATTACGACGCGATACCCGATTACAGCGACTATCATCAGCCGCAGGCACAGGAAATGTATGTGCCGCAGCAGGAATGGACGCCGAAGAAACCCGGTGCAGGAGGCAAGAAATGGGACAAGAAACCGTGGGACAAGAATGGCAAACGGGGCGGTGATCGTGATCAACCCCGCGTGCCACGGGTGCCCGCCGCCGTAGAACCGCCAACCCTCGCCGCCTTGCGCACGCTGCTGCATCACCCGCAACTGGCCGAAAAAGTCGAGGATGCCGGGCATTTCGCCGCCGAGGATCACACCAACACGCAACTGCTGGTGGCGCTGCTCGAAGCTGTACAGAAGAATCCCAAGCTAAACTCCATTCAACTGATTGCGCGTTGGCACGGCACAGAACAAGGCCGCTTGCTCAAGGCCTTGGCGGAAAAGGAATGGCTGATTGATGGAGATAACCTTGAACAACAGTTTTTCGACACCATTACTAGCTTGTCAGCCCGCCAACGCGAGCGAAACCTGGAACAACTTCTGCGAAAAGCGCGTCAAAGCGAATTGACCAGCGAAGAGAAAAATCAACTGCGCGACCTCTTGAGTCGCAATGTTTCCGCATCAAACCCGACCTCAACTGGCGCGTGAGGTCATAGCTCAGGTATAATCCTCGGCTTGTTTTTTGCCCGCCAAGACCTTCAGTGGATAGGGTGTTATGTCCGGAAAAGCGCAACAGCAGTCTCGTATCAAAGAGTTGATCACACTTGGTCGTGAGCAGGGCTACCTGACTTACGCGGAGGTCAACGACCACCTGCCGGAGGATATTTCAGATCCGGAACAGGTGGAAGACATCATCCGCATGATCAATGACATGGGGATCAACGTATTCGAGGTTGCGCCAGATAAGGATTCCCTTATGCTGGCCGACGCCGATACCGACGAAGCCGCAGCCGAAGAGGCCGCTGCAGCGTTGGCTGCGGTCGAGACCGACATTGGTCGCACTACCGACCCGGTGCGCATGTACATGCGCGAAATGGGTACGGTGGAGCTCCTCACGCGTGAAGGCGAAATCGAAATCGCCAAGCGTATTGAAGAGGGCATCCGTGAGGTGATGAGCGCAATCGCGCACTTCCCTGGCACGGTTGATCATATTCTCTCCGAGTACACCCGCGTCACCACCGAAGGTGGTCGCCTGTCCGACGTTCTGAGCGGTTATATCGACCCTGACGACGGTATCGCGCCGCCTGCGGCAGAAGTGCCGCCGCCAATTGACGCGAAAGCCGTCAAGGCGGATGACGATTCCGACGACGAAGAGGGTGAAGCCTCCGATGACGAGGAAGAAGCCGAAAGCGGTCCGGATCCGATCATCGCCGCACAGCGCTTTGGCGCTGTGGCCGATCAGATGGAAATCACCCGCAAGGCGCTGAAAAAGCACGGTCGCAACAACAAGGCAGCAATTGCCGAGCTGTTGGCCCTGGCCGAGTTGTTCATGCCGATCAAACTGGTGCCGAAGCAATTCGAAGGCCTGGTCGAGCGTGTTCGCAGCGCCCTGGATCGCCTGCGTCAGCAAGAGCGTGCAATCATGCAGCTCTGCGTTCGTGATGCGCGCATGCCGCGCGCCGACTTCCTGCGCCAGTTCCCGGGCAACGAAGTCGACGAAAGCTGGAGTGATGCCCTGGCCAAAGGCAAAGGCAAATACGCTGAAGCCATTGGTCGTCTGCAGCCGGACATCATCCGTTGCCAGCAGAAGCTGACCGCGCTGGAAACCGAAACCGGTTTGACCATCGCCGAGATCAAGGACATCAACCGTCGCATGTCGATCGGTGAGGCCAAGGCCCGCCGCGCGAAGAAAGAGATGGTTGAAGCCAACTTGCGTCTGGTGATCTCCATCGCCAAGAAGTACACCAACCGTGGCCTGCAATTCCTCGATCTGATCCAGGAAGGCAACATCGGCTTGATGAAAGCGGTAGACAAGTTCGAATACCGTCGCGGCTACAAATTCTCGACTTATGCCACCTGGTGGATCCGTCAGGCGATCACTCGCTCGATCGCCGACCAGGCCCGCACCATCCGTATTCCGGTGCACATGATCGAGACGATCAACAAGCTCAACCGCATTTCCCGCCAGATGTTGCAGGAAATGGGTCGCGAACCGACCCCGGAAGAGCTGGGCGAACGCATGGAAATGCCTGAGGACAAGATCCGCAAGGTATTGAAGATCGCAAAAGAGCCGATCTCCATGGAAACCCCGATCGGTGATGACGAAGACTCCCATCTGGGTGACTTCATCGAAGACTCGACCATGCAGTCGCCAATCGATGTTGCAACCGTTGAGAGCCTTAAAGAAGCGACTCGCGAAGTACTGTCCGGCCTCACTGCCCGTGAAGCCAAGGTACTGCGCATGCGTTTCGGTATCGACATGAATACCGACCACACCCTTGAGGAGGTTGGTAAGCAGTTCGACGTGACCCGTGAGCGGATTCGTCAGATCGAAGCCAAGGCGCTGCGCAAGCTGCGCCACCCGACGAGAAGCGAGCATCTGCGCTCCTTCCTCGACGAGTGATCACAGAACCCCCGGCCCAGGCCGGGGGTTTTGCTTTGTACAGATTAAATCCCCCTGCTTCCCACCTCCGCCCTGTAGCCGTCTACACTCGAAACATTCCCCCGAGCCATAACGAGACCGTTATGCCCAGACTGCCGACCGTGCTTTTTTTGCTGTCGCTGATGACCTGGACCGCAACGGCTGGCGCGCTGACTCTCACTGACGAAGAACGTAGCTGGTTGGCGGCTCACCCGGAATTGCGCCTGGGTGTTGATGCGTCGTGGCCGCCCTTCGAATTTCGTGACGATGAGGGCCGCTACCAGGGCCTTGCCGCGGATTACATTGAGGTCATCCGCAAAAGGCTGGCAACCCGGCTCACGCCCATCGAGCCGGTGAGTTGGACCGCCGTCCTGGAACAGGCTAAAAAGGGCAAGCTGGACCTGCTGCCGGGCATCATGTCGACCCCGGAACGCCAGAATTACCTGTCGTTCACCCGCCCCTATCTGGATTTTCCGATTGTCATCCTGGCCCATGTCGGGGGCCCTCAGCCACATAACCTGAAAGACCTGTACGGCCTGAAAATCGCAGTGGTGGAAAACTACGCCCCTCATGAACTGCTGCGCACCCACCATCCCGACTTGAACCTTGTAGCGATGCCCAACGTCAGTTCGGCGCTGCAGGCGCTAGCCACCGACGAAGTAGACGCAGTGGTAGGCG
This sequence comes from Pseudomonas sp. EU05-FHT14B02, assembly GCF_058791055.1. Taxonomy (NCBI): domain Bacteria; kingdom Pseudomonadati; phylum Pseudomonadota; class Gammaproteobacteria; order Pseudomonadales; family Pseudomonadaceae; genus Pseudomonas; species Pseudomonas sp. EU05-FHT14B02. Next base: position 57,078 of record NZ_JBYTDD010000023.1, read on the forward strand.
ATCTGGCGTCCAGCGTCTGGAGCCTGCGCCAACTCAAGCTCGATGGGCTGTATGTCAGCGGTGAAACGCCCTATCGCTATCAACTGGCAATGGGTGTACCACGCAACAACAAGATGCTGGTCGGCATTCTCGACAAAGTCCTGGCGGACATGAGCCCGGCTGAAATCAGCGCCATTCAGGAGCATTGGGTCGGTAACGTCCTCGATCATCGAACTTTCTGGAGTGACTTGCTGGTATACGGCCTGCCCGGATTGCTGCTGCTGACTACCGTGCTGGCGGTGGTTATCCGCATCAACCGCCGCTTGAGCTCGGAAATCGCCCGCCGGGTCGACCTTGAACAGGAACTGCGCAGCAGCGAATACCACTACCGCGGCCTGGTGGAGAGCCTGTCGGCAATCGCCTGGGAAGCAAAAGTCACGGACTTCACCTACAGCTATGTATCGCCCCACGCCGAAGACCTTCTCGGTTATCCCCTGTCCCATTGGCTGATTCCAGGCTTCTGGCGCAACATCATTCACCCCGCCGACCTGACCCGAGCCCAAACCTTCTGCGATCACGAAGTACTGGCCGGGCGCGATCACCGCCTCGATTACCGAGTGATCACCGCCGACGGCCGCTGCCTGTGGGTGCGAGATATCGTCAGCCTGATCGAGCACGGGCATGAGCCGGTGCTGCGCGGCTTGATGATCGATATCACCGACGCCAAGCGCACTGAAGAAGCACTGCGCCTGTCGGAACAGAAATTTGCCTCCGTGTTCCAGCAATGCCCGGACATTCTGGTGATCGCGCGCCTGAGCGACGGTTGCCTGCTGGAGGTCAACGAAGCGTTCGAGGAGCAAATCGGCCTCAAGGCCGAGGACGTCATTGGCCAGACCGCCACCAACCTGAACATCTGGGGGATTCCCGGTGTCGGCCCGGGCCTGCTGCAACGCTTGCAAGCCGGCAGCATCCGTAACCTGGAAATGCCCTTTCGCCGCAGCAACGGCCAGGTGTTTACCGGCCTGATCTCCGCCGAGCCGTTCGACCTCGACATGACACCGGCGCTGGTAGTCGTGGTGCGGGACATCACCCAACTCAAGGAGACCCAGCAACAGCTGCAAACGTCCGAAGAAAAATTCGCCAAGGCCTTCCATGCCTCCCCCGACGGTTTGCTGCTGTCACGGCAAAGCGATGGCTTGCTGTTGGAGGTTAACGACGGTTTTAGCCGCATCACCGGGTTCAACAGCGCCATGTCGGTGGATCGTTCGGCGCTGGACCTGGGGATCTGGGTCAACCTCAATGAACGCAAGCAAATGCTCGACCTGCTGCGCCGCGATGGTTTTGTCCGCGACTTCAGCTGCCATATCCGACGCAGCGACGGGCAGATCCGACTCTGTGAAGTGTCCAGCCGACCACTGCCGATTGGCGATGACGACTGCATGCTGACCATCGCCCGGGACATCACCGAGCGGCACCTGATGCAGGAAAAACTGCAACAGGCCGCCACCGTGTTCGAAAGCACCGCCGAAGGCGTATTGATCACCGACACCCAACAGCACATCAGCGCGGTCAACCGTGCTTTCACCGAAATCACCGGTTACAGCGAAAGCGAAGCCCTGGGCCACACGCCACGCCTGCTCGCCTCGGGCCTGCATGACAGCGCGTTCTACGCGGCCATGTGGCATCAATTGACCGCCGAAGGCCACTGGCAAGGCGAGATTTCCAACCGACGCAAGAATGGCGAGCTGTATCCAAGCTGGCTGACCATCAGTGCCGTGCGCAACCGGGAGAACTTCATCACCCACTTTGTCGCGGTGTTCGCCGACATTTCCAGCCTCAAGCATGCCCAGGCCAAACTCGACTACCAGGCACACCACGACCCGTTGACCGGCCTGCCGAACCGCACGCTGTTCGAAAGCCGTCTGCTGACGGCGCTCAACAGCCAGCAGGAAAACGGCGGCCAGGGCGCAGTGCTGTTCCTCGACCTCGACCGCTTCAAACACATCAACGACAGCCTCGGCCACCCGGTCGGCGACCTGCTGCTCAAGGGCATTGCCGTGCGCCTCAAGGAGCAGTTGCGTGACATCGACACCGTGGCGCGCCTGGGGGGTGACGAATTCATTATCCTGCTGCCGGGCCTGCAACAATCCAGCGATGCCGACCACATCGCCACCAAACTGCTCAACTGTTTCGCCGCGCCGTTCCAGGCCGGTGAGCACGAGTTCTTCATCAGCGCCAGCATCGGCACCAGCCTCTATCCGAAGGATGGCTGCGACGTTGCCACACTGATCAAGAACGCCGACGCCGCGATGTACCGCTCCAAGGCCAAGGGCCGCAACCGTGTCGAAAGCTACACCCGCGACCTCACCGCCCAGGCCAGCGAACGCGTGGCGCTGGAACACGAACTGCGCCGTGCCATCGAGCGCAACGAGTTGCGCCTGTGCTACCAACCGAAAATCAGCCTCGAAGACTACAGCCTGGTCGGCGCCGAAGCCCTGATCCGCTGGCACCATCCGACCTTTGGCGACGTGCCCCGGGAACACTTCATCCCACTGGCCGAAGAAAACGGCATGATCCTGCAAATCGGCGACTGGGTCCTGGAAACCGCCTGCCGGCAGATGGCCGAATGGCACCGGCTGTACGAAAATCCCGGCCCGCTGTCGGTCAACCTGGCCGGTGCCCAACTACGCCAACCCAACCTGCTGGGTCGCATCGAACAGTTGCTCAAGGACAACGGTCTCAACCCCGGTTTCCTTCAACTGGAAATCACCGAAAACTTCATCATGAGCCAGGCAGAGGAAGCGCTGGCGGTATTGCATCAACTCAAACAACTGGGCGTGCAACTGGCCATCGATGACTTCGGCACCGGCTACTCGTCCTTGAGTTACCTCAAGCGCCTGCCGCTGGACATCCTCAAGATCGACCAGTCCTTCGTCCGCGGCCTGCCGGACGATCCCCACGACGCGGCGATCGTCCGCGCCATCATCGCCCTCGGACGCAGCATGCAGTTCACCGTGATTGCCGAAGGAGTCGAGACCCACGCGCAACAGCAATTCCTCGCCGCCGAAGGCTGTGAACAAATCCAGGGCTACATCGTCAGCCTGCCCCTACCCCCCGACGAATTTGCCGCAACGTTTCTTCGTACAGCAGTAAAGGCTTTTTCGGATAGCACAGTCGCAAAACCGTCGCTATAATCCGCGACCTACTGAGGGCCTATAGCTCAGTTGGTTAGAGCAGAGGACTCATAATCCTTTGGTCCACGGTTCAAGTCCGTGTGGGCCCACCAAACAAGAAAGCCGCGTTTTTACGCGGCCTTCATCAGATTGGCTCCATCGAAGCGACTGACCGGATGAGATTGAGCGCTTCCCAGCGGCGAAAGCCGTAACCGCGCAAGGTGGTTCGCAAGTGGTGTCCGGATCTGTTTTACCGAATCGAAGAAGACGCCTATGGCGTCTTTTTTCGTTTCTGCCTCTAACGTTTGGTCGAACTCGGTTGCCGACAGTCCAATCAAAAAGCCGCGTAATAGGCGGCTTTTTCGTGTCTGGCGTTTGGTTTTGTTTACTTAAGGTCTCGCTTTATTAGATGACGCCTTAGGACCTTGTAGGCAAACTCCGAATCTTCTATTTGGGCACTTTGCCGCCTTGTTGCGCTTTTCTTTGACGGGATAGTCTTTGGACGTCGCTGACCAATCAGCGATCGGGCGTGGTAACCCGGAGAAACCAGCGCAACTGTGCCTTCATCATGAATTCAGACGCTTAAGTCTGTGATCTTGAGTTATGGCGGCTGTGCGTGGGACGCCTTAGGGCGTGCCGGTTTCCTCGGTTCCCGGTTTACCACCCTGCGTACAGCTGCCACCTTTTCGTGTGGTAACGAAAGTGGCAGCTCCTCGAACCTAGGAGCAAAATAATGTCCGAAGCGAATCCGCCCTTACCTTCAGAACTCAAAACCATCGGCTTCACCCCCTTCATCTACTGCAAAAACCAAGCGCTATTCCACGTCAGTCGCGGCGTCCCCCTTGCCGAAGCATTAGCTCAGGCCTCCGATCTGTTGTATCTCGCCAAGGGGTTGACCATGGACGCCGCCTACGGCAAAGACACCGACCAACGCGCCTGGGCGGCGCACTACCTGACAGCCATGAGCAAGGCAGTGATTGATGATGTGACGAAGGTGCTGGAACGCGGGCCTGTTCAAACGAGAAAGGAAGCAGCCCCATCGAAAAACAGATAATCACGGCAGAGTTGATAATTCCCCAAAAGGGACCTATCGTTCCCTTTTTGGGACTTATTGAGTCGACCATGCCTGCCATCCCGCTAAGCGATGCTCTCTTTACTGCCACCCAGCAAAAAGTACTGGGCATGTTGTATGGCAAACCGGATCAGAGCTTCTATGCCAATGAAATATCCCGCTGGGCGCAGGTCGGCAAGGGCAGCCTGATGCGTGAGCTGGAGCGTCTGCATGGCGCAGGCATTCTCACCATGAGTCGACGGGGTAATCAGACACACTACCAGGCCAACCCTGAGTGCCCCATCTATGTTGAATTGCTTGGGATAGTGCGTAAAACTTTTGGCATAGCAGAGCAGCTGCGTGCGGCATTGTCTCCACTGTCTGATCAGTTGGTATGGGCGTTCATCTATGGCTCCATTGCCAAGGGTAACGAGCATGCAGGCAGTGACATTGACCTGATGTTGATTGGCGAAAATCTCAGTTACAGCGACTTGATGGAACGGGTACTACCCGTAGAGGAACAACTAGGCCGCACCATTAACCCAACGCTCTACACCCTGGCCGACTGGCAAGCCAAGAAGGCGGCCGGCAACAGTTTTGTAGTGCGGGTTGAACAACAGGACAAAATTGATTTGATTGGCCGCAATCCAGCAGAGGTAGCCGATGGGCAGTAACGAAAATCTGGAGAACCTGGTGCGTAGCGGCGGCCTCAAAGCCGAACCTCCAGATCGCAAGGAATGTGAAGGACTGCTTAGATCGGCCACGGACCGTTTGAAGGATGCTCACAGTTCGGCCCTGTCCTTCGCCAGTCGCTTCGACCTCGCCTACAACGCTGCACATGCCCTGGCACTGACGGCCATGCGTCTACAGGGTTTTCGCTCTGACCGCCGTTATCTGGTGTTTCAGTGCCTTGTACATACTCTCGGTCTGAACAAAATCCAGGTACGCCTGTTTGCGCTTTGTCACGAGCGCCGCAATCTGGCTGAGTACGAAGGTTATATGGATGTGGACGAAACCCTTCTGGCTGAGCTACTAGGGGCGACTGATGCACTGTTGCTACGGGTACAAGACACAATGTTTGATAGCAAATAACACTTCAGCTCTTCGTTATTTCCAGTACTGAACGGCATCACTGCAACTGTCAGTCCAAACACGTAACGAAGGGATGGCCTGCACCGCCCGCAACCGTTCCAGCATCAGCCCGGTGTACACAACCTCATACGTATCCGCCCCCCGCCCCCATTGCTCAACGAGCACCATGCCGTCGACCAATGTCGCCGCCAATTCGGCAATCGTCCCGGCCTGATCTTCGATAATTCCTTGAGTCCGAATCCAAACCCGATCTATCATCGCTTTAAGCTCCGCCGCTATCTGCTCAGACGACGTAGGATCGGTATCGGGGCAAGTGATATTGCGCAGCAGATGCTGAAGCTCCCTGATTTTTGCGTAATCCTGTTCCGCCCCCTGCCCACCTTTGAGGATGGCTGTGGCTTTCGGCTTGTCGACGCGTTTGGCGGCTGAAGGTTTTGAAGGCATTGTTTGCGCCATTGCGCCAGCCAGGAGCACCATCATCCGGGCTTCCAGATACTCCTTCATGGCTTCTATCGACGAAATCGGGCGCACCAGCGTAATGCAGGCCCCTCCCTGGTGCCGCAGATCCATAGTCACTGTCAGGGTCACGCCGCCCGTTTCAAACCCCAGGGCGCGGGCCACGACGTAGTGGCCCATTTCGTGATGGGCGATCTGCAGGGCATGATCGCGTACTGCGGGGGGCATCTTCCTCGTCATATCCATTGCCTCGGAACCTTCGTTCTCGCATTCGACTACGAGTGACGGTCGCTGTCCATCCTGTCGCCCCGCACAATAATGTAGGAGCGAGCCTGCTCGCGATGGACTTGAACGCACCGCGTCCATCCAGACAGCAAGCGTTATCGTTCACGACCTTCGCGAGCAAGCTCGCTCCTACATCACCTTAATTTGGGCAAAGCGTAGGCAATCACATAATCCCCACGATCGGTCGACTGCCGCGCACCACCCACCGTCAGCAGGATGTACTGCTTGCCGGTTTTCGGCGATACGTAAGTCATCGGCCCGGACTGGCTGCCCACTGGCAAACGCGACTTCCAGATTTCGTTGCCGTTGCCAGTGTCGAAGGCGCGCAGGTAGAAGTCCTGGGTGCCGGCGAAGAACAGCAGGCCCGACTGGGTGGCCAGCGAAGCGCCGAGGGTCGGCATGCCGATCGGGATCGGCAGGTGCATGCGGATGCCCAGCGGGCCGGTGTCTTGCACGGTGCCGACCGGGACTTGCCACATCAGCTTGTGGGTCTTGAGGTCGATGGCCGACATGGTGCCGAACGGTGGTTTCTGGCACGGAATGCCGACCGCCGAGAGGAAGCGCTCGCGCATGGCGCCGAACGGCGTGCCTTCCTGCGGTACCACGCCCATTTCGATACCGCTAGCCCCGGCTTTGATCTTGTCGCGCGGGATCATGTAGTTGGCCAGGCCCAGGCGCATGTCGTTGACGAACATGTAGTGGGTGTTCGGATCAACCGAGACGCTGCCCCAGTTCATGCCGCCCAGCGAGCCGGGGAATTGCAGGGCGCGGTCCATGCCCGGCGGGGTGTAGACGCCTTCGTGACGCATGCCTTTGAACTGGATGCGGCACATCAACTGGTCAAACGGCGTGGCGCCCCACATGTCGGATTCGGTCAGGGTCTTGTTGCCGATTGACGGCATGTCCACCGAGAACGGCTGGGTTGGCGAGTAGCGTTCGCCGGGAACCTTGCCTTGCGGCACCGGGCGCTCTTCGACGCGGGCGATAGGCACGCCGGTTTCGCGGTTTAGCAGGAAGATCTCGCCCTGCTTGGTGACTTGCGCCAGGGCTGGCTGGGTGCCGCCCTTGTTGTCCAGCACGTCGTACAGCAGTGGTTGTGCCGGCAGGTCAAAGTCCCACAGGTCGTGGTGAGTGGTTTGGAAGTGCCAGCGTACCTGGCCGGTCTTCACATCGATAGCGACGATAGACGAGCTCCACTTGTCGTCGAACTCGGTACGTTGGCCGCCGAAGAAGTCTGGCGTCGCGTTGCCAGTCGGCAGGTACACCAGACCGAGCCTGGCGTCGTAGGACATGGCCGACCACACGTTCGGCGTGCCACGGGTGTAGGTCTCGCCAGCAGGTGGGCGTTTGGTGGTGTTCGGGTTGCCCGGGTCCCATGCCCATACCAGTTCACCACTGCGTACGTCGTAGGCGCGGACTACACCCGGTGGTTCGCCGGTGGAGTAGTTATCGGCCACGCGACCGCCGACGATCACTACGTCCCCAGCGACCAATGGGGTCGAGGTTTGCTGGTAGTAACCGGGCTTCACTTCGCCCATGTCAGTGGTCAGGTCAACGGTGCCTTTGTTGCCGAACTCTACGCAGGGCTTGCCGGTGTCGGCGTTGATGGCAATCAGACGCGCGTCGCCGGTCGGCAGAAACAGACGTTTCGTACAGGCTGTTGGCTGATTGTCCGAAGACACCGGGGTTTCGGAGTAACCCAGGCCACGGCAACGCTGCCAGTTGGGCGCGGTGCCTTGCGGGTCGAACTTCCAGCGCTGGGCGCCGGTGTCGGCATCCAGGGCGAAGACTTTGCCGTAGGCGGTGCAGGTGTAGACGGTATCACCGATTTGCAGTGGAGTGTTCTGGTCTTCGGCGCCGGCACCGGTGCTTTGCGGAATATCGCCGGTGCGGAAGGTCCAGGCGACCTGCAATTTGTCGATGTTGCCCTTGTTGATCTGGTCCAGGGCCGCAAAGCGATTACCGGCGGTAGTGTTGCCCCAGTGCGCCCAGTCTTTCTGTTCGGTGCCCGGAGTGACCGGCGTTACCGCAGGTTCGGTGGTGGCCTTGACCACGTGGGTCGGCACGAACATGTAGGCCATCGTCGCAACGACTGCGACACCCAAAATGCCAGCCAGACCATATGCGCCACGCCCGCCGGTCGCGCCCGAAGCACGGACCAGGGTCGGATAGCTCAGCGCCACAACCAGACCGATCACGGCAAAGGTCAGTACCCGTGAGACCAGCGGCCAGTATTCGAGGCCCGCATCCCAAACGGCCCAAATCGCAGTGAGGACCAACGCCACACCATACAGCCAGGCGCCGAGCGGCTTGCGCCGGGCAATCATCAACCCGGACGCCAGCATCGCCAGCCCCATCAGCAGGAAGTACCAACTGCCGCCCAGCGCGATCAGATAGCCACCGCCACCGGCCAGGCCGAGCCCGATCAGTGCAATCAGCACACCCAGCCCCGCCAGCAACCATTTACCGCCGGCGGCAGCCCCAGAATTGTTCATGTCGGAAATTTTCCCCATTTGTGACAAGGGCGGAATAATGTACTACCTAGTTACTTATGGCAATTTGTCGCAAGCAAAAATGTCATGAACGGTGATTGAGGCTAGATCAAATCTCCGTCGCGAGCGTCCTGTAGAAACTGCCTGTAACATGCTTGCGCACTGATCCATGCCGCTGGAGATAACCCTTTGCCTGACATTCGCACGCCTGTTCTCGATGAAATCGACCGCCAATTGATTGCCGCCCTGCAGATCAACGCCCGCGAGAGCGTGGCTATGCTCGCCCGGCAATTGGGCATTGCCCGTACCACAGTGACTTCGCGCCTGGCGCGGCTGGAAAAGGCCAAGGTGATTACCGGTTACGGTGTTCGCCTCGGACAGCGGGTGGTGGATGGCGGGTTGCAGGCGTATGTGGGGATCACCGTGCAACCACGCTCCGGCAAGGAGGTGCTGCGGCGCCTGAGCGCGATGGCGCAGGTGCAGCAGTTGTGTGCGGTGAGTGGCGAATTTGATTATGTGGCGTGGTTGCGCACCGATTCGCCGGAGCAACTGGATCAGTTGCTGGACCAGATTGGCAGTGTGGATGGGGTGGAGAAGACCACGACTTCGATCATCTTGAGCAGCAAGATTGATCGGGGGCAGCCGGTTTGAGTTTCTGCCTGTAGTTTTTTGGGTGCCAGAGCTGGCCTCTTCGCGGGCAAGCCCGCTCCCACAATGGTCAGTGTGCATTGATATATCGTCATACTGATCAAACTAATAGCAAAATGACGACACTTTGCGTCTTATTAACGTGTTCCGTGCTCTCTAGAATGGCTGGCATCTTTTCCTATACTCAGATGCGCATTGCGCGTCAGGTCGCCAGTAAGGTCAGCCATGAACAAGAACAATCGCCATCCTGCAGACGGTAAGAAACCAGTCACCATTTTCGGACCGGACTTTCCTTTCGCCTTCGACGACTGGATCGAACACCCCGCCGGGCTGGGCAGTATTCCCGAGCACAATCACGGTGCCGAAGTGGCGATTGTCGGCGGCGGGATCGCCGGCCTGGTGGCGGCGTATGAGTTGATGAAGCTGGGCCTGAAACCGGTCGTCTACGAAGCTTCGAAAATGGGTGGCCGTCTGCGCTCCCAGGCATTCAATGGCGCTGAAGGCATCGTTGCCGAACTGGGCGGGATGCGCTTCCCGGTGTCGTCAACCGCGTTCTACCACTACGTCGACAAACTGGGCCTGGAAACCAAACCTTTCCCCAACCCGCTAACGCCCGCGTCGGGCAGCACGGTGATCGACCTCGAAGGTCAGACCCATTACGCACAGAAGCTGTCGGACCTTCCTGCACTGTTCCAGGAAGTGGCTGACGCCTGGGCCGATGCCCTGGAAGCCGGCTCGCAGTTCTCCGATATCCAGCAAGCCATTCGCGACCGCGACGTACCACGCCTCAAGGAACTGTGGAACACCCTGGTGCCGCTGTGGGACGACCGCACCTTCTACGACTTCGTCGCCACCTCCAAGGCGTTCGCCAAGCTCTCGTTCCATCACCGTGAAGTATTCGGCCAAGTCGGTTTCGGCACCGGCGGCTGGGACTCGGACTTCCCGAACTCGATGCTGGAAATCTTCCGCGTGGTGATGACCAACTGCGACGATCACCAGCACCTGGTGGTCGGCGGCGTGGAACAGGTGCCACAAGGCATCTGGCGCCATGTGCCGGAGCGTTGCGCGCATTGGCCGGCCGGCACCAGCCTCAGCTCGCTGCACAACGGCGCACCGCGCACCGGCGTAAAGAAGATTGCCCACGCGCCGGGCGGCCGTTTCGCCGTCACCGACAACTGGGGTGACACCCGCGAATACGCGGCCGTGCTGACCACCTGCCAGAGCTGGCTCCTGACCACCCAGATCGAATGCGACGAAACCCTGTTCTCGCAAAAGATGTGGATGGCTCTGGACCGCACCCGCTACATGCAGTCGTCGAAGACTTTCGTGATGGTCGACCGCCCGTTCTGGAAGGACAAGGATCCGGAAACCGGCCGCGACCTGATGAGCATGACCCTCACCGACCGCTTGACCCGTGGCACTTATCTGTTCGACAACGGCGACGACAAGCCGGGGGTGATCTGCCTGTCGTACTCGTGGATGAGCGACGCGCTGAAAATGCTGCCCCAACCGGTGGAAAAACGCGTGAAACTGGCGCTGGATGCACTGAAAAAGATCTACCCGAAAGTCGACATCGCCGCGCGGATCATCGGCGACCCGATCACCGTTTCGTGGGAAGCCGACCCGCATTTCCTCGGCGCGTTCAAAGGCGCCCTGCCCGGCCACTACCGCTACAACCAGCGCATGTACGCCCACTTCATGCAGGACGACATGCCAGCCGAACAACGCGGGATCTTCATCGCCGGCGACGACGTTTCGTGGACGCCGGCCTGGGTTGAGGGCGCGGTACAGACCTCGCTCAACGCAGTGTGGGGCATCATGAAACACTTCGGCGGTGCAACTCACGCCGAGAATCCGGGTCCAGGAGATGTGTTCAACGAGATCGGACCGATCGCCCTGCCCGAGTAAGAGGAATCCGAAATGCGCGTAGCCCTTTACCAATGTCCGCCGCTGCCTCTGGATGTCGCTGGCAACCTGCAACGCTTGCAGCAGCTTGCACAGGAAGCCAGAGGTGCGGATCTGCTGGTGCTGCCGGAGATGTTCCTGACTGGCTACAACATCGGCGTCGATGCCGTCAGCGTACTGGCGGAGGCGTACAACGGTGAGTCGGCGCAGCAGGTTGCGCGCATTGCCAAGGCTGCCGGGATCGCCATTTTGTATGGCTACCCCGAACGCACCGAGGACGGACAGATCTACAACGCGGTGCAGTTGATCGACTCTGACGGCGAGCGCGTCTGCAACTACCGCAAAACCCATCTGTTCGGCGATCTGGATCACTCGATGTTCAGCGCAGGTTCCGACGAGTTTCCCATCGTTGAGCTCAACGGCTGGAAGCTCGGTTTCTTGATCTGCTACGACCTGGAATTTCCGGAGAACGCTCGACGCTTGGCCCTGGGCGGTGCCGAGCTGATCCTGGTGCCGACTGCGAACATGATTCCGTTCGATTTCGTCGCCGATGTCACCGTGCGCGCCCGCGCCTTCGAAAACCAGTGCTACGTGGCTTACGCCAACTACTGCGGCCATGAAGGCGACATCCATTATTGCGGCCAGAGCAGCATCGCCGCACCGGATGGCAGCCGTATCGCCCAGGCAGGCCTGGATGAAGCATTGATTGTCGGTGAGCTGGATCGTCAGTTGATGCTCGAATCCCGCGCCGCCAATCGCTACCTCCTCGATCGCCGCCCCGAGCTTTACGGCGAGCTGAACAAGTCCTAATCCGCTAGCATTGGCACTTCACTGTTCTGGAAGTGCCCATGCCCGCGCTGAATCACCCTCGCCCCCACACTGAAACCCTGGCCAATGGTCTGCGGGTGACGCTGCGTCATGCCCCGAATTTGAAGCGTTGCGCAGCAGCGTTACGGGTCGCCGCGGGCAGCCATGATGTGCCGCTGGCGTGGCCCGGTCTGGCGCACTTTCTTGAGCATCTGCTGTTTCTGGGCACTGAGCGTTTTCCCGCCGGGCAAGGATTGATGGCCTACGTCCAGAGTCATGGCGGCCAGGTAAACGCGCGGACCAGCGAACGCACCACGGACTACTTTTTCGAACTGCCGCCCCAAGCGTTTGCCGGTGGGTTGGAGCGTCTGTCAGACATGCTCGCCCATCCACGTATGAATCCGGACGACCAGCAGCGGGAACGGGAAGTGCTGCAGGCAGAGTTTGTCGCCTGGTCGCAGGATGCCAAGGCGCAGCAGCAATTTGCGCTGTTCAATGGCCTGGCCGAGGCTCATCCACTACGGGGTTTTCATGCCGGCAATCGCGACAGTCTGCCGCTGCAACAACCCGAGTTTCAGCAGGCGTTGCAGGATTTTTATCAGCGGTTTTACCAGACCGGGCAAATGACCTTGAGCCTGGCCGGGCCACAGAGTCTCGTTGAGTTGAAGGCAATGGCCGAAGCCTTTGGCAGTGTCATTGCCAAAGGCCAGACAGCCACTCAACTGCCCCCAGTAACGCTGATGGACGCCTCAACCAACAGTTATCAACAGACTGGCGAGCGACGCCTGGATCTGCTGTTTGCCCTTGAAGTGCTACCCGATTTCTCTGCCGATGCGTTGGCGTTCCTGTGCCACTGGCTGAACCTGGCAAAACCCGGTGGCTTAATGGCGGACCTGCGCGAGCGCGGGCTGGCCGATCACCTCAAAGCCCAGCCGCTGTACCAGTTCGCCGGGCAAGCCTTGCTGCATATCGAATTCACCCTGCCCACCGCAGACCCGGCTTCAGGCATCCACGAACGCTTGATGGATTGGCTCGGTTTCTTTGCCGCGCAAGACTGGAACCAATTGCGCGAAGAGTACGCCACCCTGCTCCGGCGCCAGCAGCAAGTCAGCAGCGCCTTGCAACTGGCCCGACTGGACAGCGAACAACGCGAAGTCGGGTTATCCGAGCCGGGTGTTACAGCCCTCAAGCAAATCCTTCAACAAATCGGCGCTGTGGATAACTTCAGCGGCCCATGGCAATTGCCGGCACCCAACCCGTTCTTGTGCTCCGAAGCACCGGCAGCCAACGCTGGATTGATTCGTGGCCAGACCAGCGCCCACCGAGGCCTGCGCACTTTTGCCCAGGACCGTTCGCGCAGCCGTCGTGAACGTTCGCCGATGCAATTCAGCCAGGCATGGCCAGACAATGGTGCTGAAGGCGCGATTTATCTACGCTGGCGTCTGGACTCGGCTCCCGGTAGCCACCTTCAATCACGGCTGGAAAACCACCTGCAACCGTTGCGCGAAGACGCGCACCAGGCCGGTGTGGAATTTTCCTTCAGTGCATCGGGCAACGAATGGCTGCTCAAACTGAACGGGCTGCAGGAACCGATGCCCAGCGTCCTGGAGCATGTGCTGAAAGAACTGACAAAACCTGACGCCGCTGTCTCACAAGCCGAATCGACGAGCGTTGCGCCAATACCGATTCGACAACTGCTCAAAGCATTACCCGAATACTGCCTCGGGCATACCGCAAACTCGGATGACGTGCAGCCACTCTGGTCGAGTGCGCGATGGGATGGGCTGGCCATCGGGTTATCGGCTCAGACTCAAGCAGCCATGGGCCTGGCCTTGAGCCGCATACCCGGCACGCCGGACAATCAACTGACGCCGCCCTCTTCAATCCTTGCACGGCATCTGTGGAGCACTGTCGATACCGCCTCCAGCGAGCACGCGTTGCTGCTGTTCTGTCCTGCAGCCACCCAGGAAATGGCCGACGAAGCCGCGTGGCGTTTGCTCGCGCATATCTGCCAGACACCGTTCTACCAACGCCTGCGGGTGGAGTTGCAACTCGGCTATGCGGTGTTCAGCGCCCTGCGGCAGATTCACGGGCAAACCGGAATGCTGTTCGGCGTGCAATCGCCAAGCGTTGCGCCTGTGGAGCTGCTGCAACACATCGAGCAATTCCTGAATCGATTGCCGGAACTGATCAACGCACTCGACGACACCACCTTCAACGCTCAACGCCAGGCCCTGGCGGATCAGTTTTGCAGCGCTGCGCTCACCACAGCTCAAGCGGCCGAATTGCTCTGGCAAGGCAAACTGGCCGGCCGCTCGTCGGATTATCTGACGCACTTGCCCGAGGCCATTGTGCGCATTGACCGGAGCGTTCTACTGGCTGCGGCCCAACGCCTGAATCAGGCCGAAGGCGGCTGGCTGTGCATTGCCAACAGCGTTACCCCGGGCGCGCCATGGCAAGCGGCAAAATGATCATTACCGGGGCTGCAAGGAGCTTTCTCAAAGTTTCACGGGCAATTTCTTTGAAATTTTGAGTAACATAGCAACCTAACTATCTGGAACCTCTCTGATTTGAGGTGGACTATACCTATAGATAGCGCTGTCCTACCCTACCTGAAGGAGTTCAATTTATGGCCTGGACCAAACCGGCTTACACCGACCTGCGTATTGGCTTTGAAGTCACCATGTACTTCGCAAGCCGCTAATCTCAGCTTTGGCAGAGATGCAGCACAACGCCTCGGTTATCCGAGGCGTTTTACTTTCAGCGTTGAAATGATGGAGCGTCCATGTTTGTCCAGATTCTAGGTTCCGCTGCCGGCGGCGGCTTCCCCCAGTGGAACTGCAACTGCGTGAACTGCGCGGGCTTTCGCGACGGCAGCCTGCGGGCCAAGGCGCGGACGCAATCGTCCATCGCGATTTCCGATGACGGCGTGAACTGGGTGCTGTGCAACACCTCCCCGGACATCCGCGCCCAACTCCAGGGCTTCGCCCCGATGCAGCCGGGCCGCGCCCTGCGCGATACCGGGATCGGCGCAATCATCCTGATGGACAGCCAGATCGACCACACCACCGGCCTGCTCATGTTGCGCGAAGGGTGCCCGCATCAGGTGTGGTGCACCGACATGGTCCATGAAGACCTGAGCACCGGATTTCCGCTGTTCACCATGCTCAACCACTGGAATGGCGGGCTGACCTGGAATCGCATCGAACTCGACCAGAGCTTCAGCGTACCGGCATGCCCGAACCTGCGCTTCACCCCGCTGCCGTTGCGCAGTGCCGCGCCGCCGTACTCACCACACCGCTTCGACCCCCATCCGGGCGACAACATCGGCCTGATCGTCGAAGACCTCAACACCGGCGGCAAACTGTTCTACGCACCGGGCCTGGGCAAGGTGGATGCTGGGCTTCTGGAGATCATGGCCGGCAGCGATTGCCTGCTGGTCGATGGAACGTTGTGGGATGACGATGAAATGCAGCGTCGCGGCGTCGGCACCCGCACCGGCCGCGAGATGGGACACCTGGCGCAGAACGGCCCCGGTGGCATGCTTGAGGTGCTTGAGCAATTGCCCAACCAGCGCAAAGTACTTATCCACATCAACAACACCAACCCGATTCTCGATGAAGACTCGCCAGAACGCGCGGAACTGGATCGGCGTCAGGTTGAAGTGGCGTATGACGGCATGAGTATTGTGCTGTAGCGGATGACCCTATCGCGAGCAAGCTCGCTCCCACAGTTGACCGCATTCCCCTGTGGGAGCGAGCTTGCTCGCGAGGAGGCCGGCAGCAGCAACACATATCCTGGTTGTTCCCCGGAGAACCGCAATGACTGACACCCCAATGTCCCCCTCACAATTCGAAGCGGCCCTGCGCGCCAAGGGCGCCTACTACCACATCCATCACCCCTATCACGTGGCGATGTACGAAGGCCGGGCCACCCGAGAACAGATACAGGGCTGGGTCGCCAACCGTTTCTACTATCAGGTGAACATCCCCCTGAAGGACGCGGCCATTCTGGCTAACTGCCCGGACCGCGAGATCCGCCGCGAGTGGATTCAACGCCTGCTGGACCACGACGGTGCGCCCGGTGAAGACGGCGGCATCGAAGCCTGGCTGCGCCTGGGCCAGGCCGTGGGCCTCGACCCGGACCAACTGCGTTCCCAGGAGCTGGTACTGCCTGGCGTGCGCTTCGCCGTGGACGCCTATGTCAATTTCGCCCGCCGCGCCAGTTGGCAGGAAGCCGCGAGCAGCTCGCTGACCGAACTGTTCGCCCCGCAGATCCACCAATCGCGCCTCGACAGTTGGCCCCAGCACTACCCATGGATCGACCCGGCCGGCTACGAGTATTTCCGCACGCGCCTGGGCCAGGCACGGCGTGATGTCGAGCATGGTCTGGCGATCACGTTGCAGCACTACACCACCCGTGAAGGCCAGGAGCGCATGCTGGAAATTCTCCAGTTCAAACTGGACATTCTTTGGAGCATGCTTGATGCCATGAGCATGGCCTACGAACTGAAACGCCCGCCGTATCACAGCGTGACCGGGGAACGGGTCTGGCACAAAGGAATCACCTTATGAGTTTCGATCGCAGCAAGACCCCGACCTGGCGTCCCGGCTACCGGTTCCAGTACGAACCGGCGCAAAAAGGCCACGTGCTGCTGTACCCGGAAGGCATGATCAAGCTCAACGAAAGTGCCGCGCTGATCGGCGGTTTGATTGATGGTGAACGGGATGTCGCGGCCATCATCAATGAGCTCGACCGGCAGTTTCCCGACGTGCCCGAACTCGGAGACGACATCGAGCAATTCATGGAGGTTGCCCGTGCGCAGCACTGGATCGAACTTGCCTGATTCATCAAGGCAGGTACCGCCCAAACCCGAGGTCGGCTTGCCGCTGTGGCTGCTCGCCGAGCTGACCTATCGCTGCCCGCTGCAATGCCCATACTGCTCCAATCCGCTGGATTTCGCCGAGCAAGGCAAAGAGCTGAGCACCGAGCAGTGGATCAAGGTGTTTCGTGAAGCGCGGGAAATGGGCGCCGCGCAGCTTGGCTTTTCCGGTGGCGAACCGCTGGTGCGTCAGGACCTCGCCGAGCTGATCGTTGAAGCGCGCAAGCTGGGTTTCTATACCAACCTGATCACGTCCGGTATCGGACTGACCGAACAGAAAATCAGCGACTTCAAGAAGGCCGGTCTCGATCACATCCAGATCAGCTTCCAGGCCAGTGACGAGCAGGTGAACAATCTGCTGGCCGGCTCGAAAAAGGCCTTCGCGCAGAAACTGGAAATGGCCCGGGCGGTGAAGTCCCACGGTTATCCGATGGTGCTGAACTTCGTCACCCATCGGCACAATATCGACCAGATCGACCGCATCATCGAGTTGTGCATCGCACTGGAAGCGGACTTCGTCGAGCTCGCCACTTGCCAGTTCTACGGCTGGGCGCAACTCAATCGCGTTGGGCTTTTGCCGACCAAGGAGCAACTGGTGCGCGCCGAACGCATCACCAACGAATACCGCGCCAAACTGGAAGCCGAAGGGCACCCGTGCAAGCTGATTTTCGTCACGCCGGATTATTACGAGGAACGCCCGAAAGCCTGCATGAACGGCTGGGGCAGTATTTTCCTGACGGTCACGCCAGACGGAACCGCCCTGCCCTGTCACGGTGCCCGACAGATGCCGGTGCAGTTTCCCAACGTGCGTGACCACAGCATGCAGCACATCTGGTACGACTCGTTCGGCTTCAACCGCTTTCGCGGGTACGACTGGATGCCCGAGCCGTGCCGCTCCTGTGACGAGAAAGAAAAAGACTTCGGCGGCTGCCGCTGCCAGGCGTTCATGCTCACCGGCGATGCAAGCAATGCAGACCCGGTATGCAGCAAGTCGCCACAACACGGCGTGATCCTCAAGGCTCGCGAAGAAGCCGGGCACGCGACCCAGACCATCGACCAACTGGCCTTTCGCAATGAACGAAACTCACGCCTCATCGCCAAAAGCTGAACCTTTCAGCGCTGCCAAAGCCGTGGCCGCCGGTATCGATTTTGCCGAACTGCAGGTCGGTCGACAGGGCCTGTTCTGGAACGAATACCGCCCCGAAGACGCTGCGTGCCGGATCTGGCACTGGTGTGACGGCGCAGCGAAATGCCTGACGCCACCAGGGTTCAGCGTGCGCAGTCGGGTGTACGAATATGGTGGTGGAGCGTTTTGTCTGACGGACGATGGAATCGTTTTCGTCAATGAGGCCGACCAGCAGTTGTATCGGCAATCACTGCAAGACGAAGCGCCCGAAAGGCTGACGTCCGGGACGTGCCGTTATGGCGATTTACAGTTCGCCAACGGGCAAGTGCTGGCGGTCGAGGAGCACCGCGATCAACACCGATTGGTGGCGATCGATCTGTTGGATGGCGCACGTCACTCGCTGGCCGAGGGTGCTGATTTCTACGCGGCACCGACACTGAGCCCTGATGCCCGGCGCCTGGCCTGGATCGAGTGGAGTCGCCCGGATCAGCCATGGACAGCGACCCGTTTGATGGTTGCCGAGCGCCTCGCCAACGGCGGCTTTGCCGAGGCTCGTTGTGTGGCGGGCGACGGCACTCAAGAGTCTGTGCAACAACCGCGGTTTGATGCTGGCGGTCGCCTGTATTGCCTGACGGATCGCGCGGGTTATTGGCAGCCATGGAAAGAATCTGAAAAAGGCCTGAGCCCATTGCCAAGTGCCAGCGCCGACCATGGCTCCGCGCCCTGGCAACTCGGCGGCAGCACCTGGTTGCCGCTTAGCGACAACAGTTATCTGGCCAGTTGGACCGAGGGCGGGTTTGGCCGACTGGGCATAGGCGGCGACTCCAGCGCCGACTTTACCGGCGACTACAGCCGCTTCCGCCATCTCGCCGTGGATGACCAGTTCATCTATTGCATCGCGGCGTCGCCTGTCAGCTCAACCGCCGTCATCGCCATCGAGCGTCAGAGCCGGCAAGTGCAAGTGCTGGCCGGCGGCATCGCACCGCTTGCACCCGAACAGATCAGCCGCCCGCAAACCTTGCGCTACCCAAGTGGCTCAGGCGAAGCACACGGCTTCTTCTACCCGGCGATGACCGGCGAGGCGAAACCGCCATTGGTAGTGTTCGTCCATGGCGGACCGACTTCGGCGTGTTACCCGATGCTCGATCCGCGTATCCAGTACTGGGCACAGCGGGGCTTCGCCGTGGCCGACCTCAACTATCGCGGCAGCAGCGGTTATGGGCGGGCCTATCGCCAGGCACTGCACCTGAGTTGGGGTGATGTTGATGTGCAAGACGCCTGCGCAGTGGTCAGTTACCTCAAGCAGCGAGGCTTGATCGACGGCGACCAGGCATTCATTCGCGGCGGCAGCGCCGGCGGCTACACCAGCCTTTGCGCCTTGGCCTTTCACAACGTGTTCCGCGCTGGCGCCAGCCTGTATGGGGTCAGCGACCCGGTGGCGCTGGGGCGCGCGACCCACAAATTCGAAAGCGACTATCTGGATTGGCTAATCGGCGATCCGCAACTGGATGCCGAACGCTACGCCGCACGCACGCCGCTGCTGCATGCCGGCAACATCCGCGTGCCAATGATCTTCTTTCAAGGAGAACTGGATGCCGTGGTCGTCCCGCAACAGACCCGCGACATGGTCACGGCACTGCAGGACAACGGCATCCTGGTCGAAGCGCATTACTACGCAGATGAACGCCATGGCTTTCGCAAGGCCGGTAACCAGGCCCATGCGCTGGAGCAGGAGTGGTTGTTTTATCGGCGGGTGATGGATTCAGTGGGCTGAAGCCTGCGTTCATTGCCGAAACGGCTTGCCCGCGAAAGCGATCGATCTAACTCCGCAAAAATTCAGCGCTTGGCGATGATGTACACCGCATGCACGATCCCCGGAATGTAACCGCACAACGTCAGCAGAATATTCAGCCAGAACGCCCCGCCGAATCCTACTTGCAGAAACACACCCAGTGGCGGCAACAGGATGGCGATGATGATGCGAATAAAGTCCATGGGACAGCTCCTGATTGGGTGGGCTCATTCGAGCCCTACAGCTAATCGACCTGCGCCGTTTGTCAGGGTTCAGTCACTCTACTCTCAAGTTCCGCCCCTTCGTTGAGTTTTGCAGACAAAAAAACGCCCCACGCCAAAAGTGTCGGGCGTGAGGCGTGCGTTATACCGCGAGACGGTTCTGGAATGTGTGCAGGGCGCGCCCGATCAGACGGCAATCCCCTTGCGGCACTGCAATTGTGCGGTGCGCACTCGGGAGAAGGCGCGCGCCAGGCGCAGGAGCATTTCATCGATGTTGGCGTTGCTGACATTTAGCGCAGGGGTAAAGCGCAGGCAGTCGGGTTGCGGGGCATTGAGCAACAAGCCTTCGTACAGCGCGGCCTTGACCACCGCGTCAGCGGAGTCGTCCGACAGCGTCAGCCCCCACAGCAGCCCTTGTCCGCGCAACTCGCCGTGACCGTAACGACGGGCCAAACGCCCTAAACCTTCACGCAGGTGTTGACCGGCCTCTGCGACGTGCTTGAGGAAAGTCTTGTCCTGCACGGTGTCGAGCACCGAAAGCCCCGCCGCGGTCATCAACGCACTACCGTGATGAGTACCTGCCAACTCGCCAATGTCGAAACAGCAAGCTTTGCCCCGCGCCAGCAGCGCGGCCAAAGGCACGCCGCCGCCCAAGCCTTTGCCGAGCACGACGATATCCGCCGTGACGCCGCAGGACTGTTCCGCGAGCAAGGTGCCACAACGGCCGATGCCGGTTTGCACTTCGTCGAAGATCAGCAAAATGCCGAGTTCACGGCACAGGCGTTCAACGCCCTTGAGATAGTGCGCGGTGGCCGGGACCACGCCGGCTTCGCTCTGGATCGGCTCGAGCATGATCGCTACGGTCCGTTCATCCACGGCCGCATGCATCGCTGGCAGGTCATTGAACGGAACACGACTGAAGCCTGGCAATTGCGGCTCGAACCGGTTGGCCAATGTCGAACTGTCCGACGCCGAAATCGTCGCCAGGCTCCGGCCGTGGCAACCGTTGTTAGCCACAATGATTCGCGACGCACCGCCGCGATGCCGTTGACCCCATTTACGTGCCAGCTTGATCGCCGCCTCGCAGGCTTCGCTGCCGGTATTGAGCAGGTAGGCCTGATCACTGCCGGTGCTGGCACACAAATGTTCGGCGAGGCTGAGCATGCCGCGGTTATGCAGACCAAAACCCGGGTTGATCAGCGACTGAGCCTGGGCTGTGATTGCATTGACCAGTACCGAAGGGCTATGACCGAGGCTGTTAGCCCCGCCGCCCTGGGAAAAATCCAGGTACGCACGATCATCGCTGTCCCACAACCATGAACCCTGGCCACGCACAAACACCTGTTTTGGCCGCTCGACACTGGGCATCAAGTACTCGCTGGAAAGGTTAACGCCTTGGGATGGCGGGGAGGCGTCCATGACCAGATCATCAAGACTGGGAGGACTGCGGCGCAGACTGAACAGGTTCATCTGAAAAAAAACCTTTTGAGGTTTTTTGCCTTACCTATGTAAATACCATCGAAGCAAAGGGTATTCATCGCGCTCTGTGGCCCTGTAAGCCCTGTGAATGCGGTTAGACTAGGCTCAGATGAGGCGTTCAGCCATTTCGATTTCCCAGCATTTTCGATAAGTAATATTTATGGATTTCAAGCAACTGCGTTATTTCGTCGCGGTCTACGAAGAAGGCCACGTGGGCCGGGCCGCCGAGCGTCTGTCCATCTCTCAGCCGGCACTGTCCCAGCAAATCCGCCACCTCGAACAAAACCTGGATGTAAGCCTGTTCGAGCGCAGCAGCAAACGCCTGTTGCCGACCCTCGCAGCCCATACGCTGTACAACCACGCCCTGCCTTTGCTCGATGGCCTGCAACGGGCACGGGAAGCGCTCGGCAACTTCAAGGGTCAGGCGCTGCGCACCCTGGCCATCGGTGTATTGCAGACCGTGCACACCAGCCTCGTTCCGCAGATGCTCGAGCGGGTGCGCAAGGCGCAACCGCATCTGGTGGTGCAGATCTACGAACTGACCGGCCTGGAAATCGAGCGGCGACTGCTCAACGGTTCTCTGGATATCGGCATCAGCTACCTGCCACCCCGCCAGCCTGGCTTGCATGGCGTGATGCTGTACGAAGATGAACTGACCCTGGTCATCCCGGCAGAGCATCCGCTGCGCGAATTCAAGAAAGTGTCCATGAGTCAGGCTGCCGAACTGCCGATGTTACTGCTGGGCGAAGAGTTTCAGATCAGGCAGATCTGGCAGGCACAGCTCACAAGCCTCGGACGTCGCCCACAAGTGCAAGCCGAATTGAACAACATGGCAGGCATCCTCGACAGCCTGCCCCACACGCGCCTGGCGACGGTACTGCCCGGTCGTTCGCAAAAGACCCATGGCAATCACGAACTGCTGTGGAAACCCCTGAGTGAACCGCGAGTGCCGCTGAAAGTCGGGTTGGTGTGTCGGGATGTGCAACGGCAGCAGGCCTCGCTGGCATTGCTGCAGACATTGCTGGAAGAAGTGATAAATGGGCCGGACGGGCGTTTGAACAGCGCGCAGGCTCTGGATGGGCCAAGCTGAAAACTTTTCTTCGGGAAAAAGAAAACCCCGCCGAAGCGGGGCTTTGCAGACTGTTTCCCTGACATCCATTTCACTCCGCCGTCCTGGCAGAATCCTACGTGTCCCTGTTGTTGCTTTGCGCTTCCTGCGCTACGTCCATGAGAAGTAGATTAGCTGTGGATCCAATTTGCATCTATGGGAGAACAGCAGCACGTTATGTAAGAGAATGCTTACATAACGTTACTTCATCAGAATTGTCCCGCATCCAGCAGGAACAACGATTCGCTACCGGCCTTCACCGACGCGCTCAACGAGTGAATGCGCGGCAGCAGGCGGGCAAAATAGAAGCGCGCCGTGCCCAATTTGCTGGCGTAGAAATCGTCTTGCGCTTCCTTGCCCAAAGCCGCCTTGGCCATCAGGGCCCACATGTAGGCGTAGGCCACGTAGCCGAACACCTGCAGATACTCGACCGACGCCGCGCCGATTTCGTTCGGATTGCTCTTCGCCCGGTCCAGCAACCACACAGTCAGTTCATCGAGGGAAGTCACGGCGTCGTTCAGCGGCTTGGTGAACTCGGCGAGGTCCGCGCTGGCAGTCCCTGTGAAGTGGCGGATCTCGTCGGCGAACAGGTTGTAGAACGCCCCGCCGCTACCGACGATCTTGCGCCCGACCAGGTCCAGTGCCTGGATGCCGTTGGTGCCTTCGTAGATCTGGGTGATACGCACGTCACGCACCAGTTGCTCCTGGCCCCATTCACGGATGTAACCGTGGCCGCCGAAGATCTGTTGGCCGTGTACGGTGGTTTCCAGGCCGAGGTCGGTCAGGAACGCCTTGGCCACCGGGGTCAGCAACGCCACCAGGTCTTCCGCGCGCTTGCGGGTGGCGGCGTCTTCGCTGAACTTGGCGGTGTCCAGTTGCATCGCCACGTAGGTGGAGAACGCACGACCCCCTTCGTTCGAAGCTTTCATGGTCAACAGCATGCGCCGCACGTCCGGGTGGACGATGATCGGGTCAGCCACTTTGTCCTTGTTCTGTGCGCCAGTGGGCGAACGGCTTTGCAGACGGTCACGGGCGTATTCCACGGCGTTCTGGTACGAGCGCTCGCCCGTGGCCAGGCCCTGGATACCGACGCCCAGACGCTCGTAGTTCATCATGGTGAACATCGCCGCCAGGCCTTTGTTCGGCTCGCCGACCAGGTAACCCACGGCTTCATCGAAGTTCATCACGCAGGTCGCGGAGGCCTGGATGCCCATCTTGTGTTCGATCGAGCCGCAGTTTGCCGGGTTGCGCGCGCCCAGGCTGCCATCGGCATTGACCATGAACTTCGGCACCAGGAACAGCGAAATGCCTTTCGGCCCCGCCGGCGCATCCGGCAACTTGGCCAGCACCAGGTGGATGATGTTTTCGGTCAGGTCGTGTTCGCCACCGGTGATGAAGATCTTGGTGCCGCTGACCTTGTAGGAACCGTCGGCCTGAGGCTCGGCCTTGGTGCGGATGATCCCCAGGTCGGTACCGGCGTGCGGCTCGGTCAGGCACATGGAACCGGCCCAGATACCGGCGTACATGTTCGGCAGGTACGCGGCTTTCAGTTCTTCGCTGGCGTGGGCGTTGATCGACAGGCAAGCACCGGCGGTCAGCATCGGGTACAGGCCGAACGACAGGCTGGCGGAGTTGACCATTTCCTCGACCTGGGCCGAAACGGCTTTGGGCATGCCCATGCCGCCATAGGACGGATCACCACCGACACCGACCCAGCCGCCTTCAGCGTAGGTCTGATAGGCCTGCGGAAAACCTGCCGGTGTGGTGACGGCACCGTCCGCCCAATGGCAACCTTCTTCGTCAGCGGCACGGCTCAACGGTGCGATGCTTTTGCTGGTGACTTTGCCGGCTTCTTCCAGAATGGCTTCGACGGTTTCCGCATCGACGGTTTCGGCCAGTGCAGGCAGTTCGGCCCAGAGTTTGGCGACCTCGAAAACTTCATTGAGGACGAAGCGCATATCGCGCAGGGGCGCTTTGTAGTCAGCCATGGCAAACCTCGCAAGATCTATACAGGTGATTCACAGGAAGAGTGTTTTCGTTGGGTCGGAGTGTACCTCAACAACTTTTGCGACACATAGGGTCAACTTATGACTATTTTGTTATTTTTAGTCATTGCGGTATGGAGAGGCGAAACGTAAGAACTGTAGGAGCGAGCTCGCTCGCGAAAAACCCCAAGGCGCCACTGGGCATCTGGTTTTACGCGTTATCGTTCACGACCATCGCGAGCAAGCTCGCTCCTACAGGGTAGGTGTCAGAGTGCAAACAGCTCCGCCGGCAGTTGCATCAGGCAATCACTCCCCGCTTCGATGGCCGCCCGATGAGCGGCAGTGCGTGGCAACAGACGCTTGAAGTAAAACTCGTTGGTCGCCAGCTTGCCCCGGCAGAAGTCACCATCACCGCTGCCCGCATCGAGCTGCGCCTGAGCCACCAGCGCCATGCGCAACCACAGGTAGCCGAGGATGATATAACCGCTGTACATCAGGTAATCCACCGACGCAGCACCGACTTCGTCCGGGTTTTTCATCGCCGCCATACCGACCCTGGTGGTCAATTCACCCCACTGCTGGTTCAGTTGATTGAGCTGCGCCACATACCCGGCCAGTTGTGGATGTTCGGCGTTCGCCGCGCAGAACTTGTGGACGATTTTGGTGAAACCGCGCAGCAGCTTGCCCTGGCTGCCGAGTACCTTGCGCCCGAGCAGGTCCAGCGCCTGAATGCCGTTGGTGCCCTCATAGATCGGCGCGATCCGGCAGTCGCGTACCAGTTGCTCCATTCCCCACTCACGAATGAAGCCGTGCCCGCCAAACACCTGCATGCCATGGTTGGTCACCTCCAGCCCGGTGTCGGTCATGAAGGCTTTGCAGATTGGCGTGAGGAACGCCAGCAAGTCTTCGGCATCCCGGCGCGCCGTTTCGTCCGGGCTTAGGTGTGCAATGTCGAGCAACTGTGCGGTGAAGTAGGTCAGCGCGCGGTTGCCCTCGTTGAAGGCTTTCATGGTCAGCAACATCCGCCGCACATCAGGATGCACGATGATCGGGTCGGCGGCCTTTTCCGGCGCTTTCGGGCCGGTCAGCGAGCGCATCTGCAAACGGTCGTTGGCGTATTTGATCGCGCCCTGGAAACTCGCCTCCCCCAGACACAGCCCTTGCATGCCGGTGCCCAGTCGCGCGTGGTTCATCATGGTGAACATGCAGTTGAGGCCCTTGTTCGGCTCGCCGATCAGGAAACCCTTGGCCTCGTCGAAGTTCAGCACGCAGGTGGCCGAGGCCTTAATGCCCATTTTGTGTTCGATCGAGCCGCAGGACACGCCGTTGCGCTCGCCCGCTTCCCCCGTCGCATCGGGCAGGAACTTGGGCACGATGAACAGCGAAATGCCCTTGGTCCCGGCCGGTGCGTCCGGTAATTTGGCCAGCACCAGGTGAATGATGTTGTCGCTCATGTCGTGCTCACCGGCGGAGATGAAAATCTTGCTGCCAGAGATCGCGTAGTTGCCATCGGCCGCAGGTACGGCGCGGGTCTTGATGATGCCCAGGTCAGTGCCGCAATGGGCTTCGGTCAGGCACATGGTGCCGGTCCATTGGCCAGCGGTGAGCTTCTTCAAATAGGTCTGCTTTTGCTCCTCGGTACCATGGGCGTGGATCGCCGACATCGCACCGTGGGTCAGGCCGGGGTACATGCCCCACGAAGTGTTGCTGGAACCCACCATCTCGCTGATCACCAGCCCCAGAGAGATCGGCAAACCTTGACCGCCGTAAACCGGATCCGCCGCCAGGCCATGCCAGCCGCCCTCGACATATTGGGCGAATGCCTGCTTGAAGCCCGAGGGCGTCGTGACCACGCCATTGTCGAAATGGCAGCCTTCTTCATCGCCACTGCGGTTCAGCGGCGACAGTACGTTTTCGCAGAACTTCGCCCCTTCTTCGAGGATCGCATTGACCATGTCCTGGCTGGCATCGGTGGCCCACAGCGCGACGTAGTTACTGTGAAAGTCGAAGACGTGGTCGATCAGAAAGCGCATGTCGCGCAAGGGAGCTTTGTACTCGGGCATGGTCATTCTCCGTCGGCAGATTTCTCCAACCTACTGCTGCCGACCACGCCTCACAATCACTTTGCGCTAGCTGAATGCGCCATCATCACTCAACCGTAGCGGCGTCCATTCGCACGGCGCCACGGCGGTTCTGCCCGAACGCCATCACGCAGTTGCGCCCGGCGCCCTTGGCGCTGTAGAGCGCCTGGTCAGCGGACTTGAGCACCTCTTCGGGGG
This sequence comes from Pseudomonas sp. EU05-FHT14B02, assembly GCF_058791055.1. NCBI lineage: Bacteria > Pseudomonadati > Pseudomonadota > Gammaproteobacteria > Pseudomonadales > Pseudomonadaceae > Pseudomonas > Pseudomonas sp. EU05-FHT14B02. Next base: position 83,838 of record NZ_JBYTDD010000023.1, read on the forward strand.
TGCGTTGTTCGATCCGTTCAGCAACACCGATGCTGACCGTCACCGACACACTCGACGCACCGGAACCGGCACGCCGCTGGCGCCCCTGATGATCGTCCTGCGGGCGGTTTTCCTGATTGCGCAGTTGAATGTTGTAAGTGGCGATGGACTCGCGAATGACCTCCAGGTGCGGCATGCACTCTTCGAGGGTCTTGCCTGCAAACACCAGGGCAAATTCCTCGCCGCCATAGCGATACGCCTTACCGCCACCGCCGATTTTCGACAGCTTGCTGGCCACCAGTCGCAACACCTGATCGCCGACGTCATGGCCGTGGGTGTCATTGAATTTCTTGAAGTGGTCGACGTCGCTCATGGCCAACACGTAATTGCGCCCCAACCGTTGCAGGCGTTCATTCAACGCGCGACGGCCCGGCAGCCCGGTCAGTTCGTCGCGAAAGGCCATTTGATAGGCCTCGTGGGCAACGGCGGCTGCGATCATCAGCATCACCTGGCTGCACATGATGTTCAGCGTGAACGGCAGGATGAAGGTTTTCGGCAACATCCAGAACAACCCGAGCAGCCCCACCCATTGCGCGGCATGCAGCGGTCGCGGGTTGCGCCAGTATTGCCAGGCCAGCAGCAGGAACGCCGCAATGAACACCGGATAGGACAATTGGATCAGGCTCATCCAAGCGCCATGCAAGGCGGGCCAGCGAATCTCCGACAGCCAGATCAGCAGCGCGTGTGGATAACTTTGCTCAAGTCCCAGCGCCACGCTGCCGACCGCCAGCAAGACCGCGAAGCGCGCCACCATGTCCTGGAACAGATGGGTGCGTTCCTGCCACGCCGCGAACACGCCAAACAACAGCGGCAGCAGCAAGCAAACCAAATGAAAGACCACCGCGGCATCGTCGCGCACCTTGCCGTTGTCGCGGTAATAGTCGGTCTGGGTGTCGAGCAGGAAGTAGGCGATGTACACCGTGACCATCAGAAACAGTTCACGCTGGCGTCGGTACACCGCGCAATAGGCGCCACCGAGCAACAACACCAGGGTGGGCAGCACGTTGAACAGCGACGTGAAGAAGACGTTCAGATCCTTGATGTAAGCAGCCGCAAGCCCCGCCACCAACAGCAGTAATGACGGCAGGAAATGACTGAAACGTACAGCAGATGAGCGCGGCAAGGGTAAAGCTCCGACCCGTCAAATCAATAGATGGCAATGTGCCAACTACTGTAACGGCAGGAAGCCCGAGTTTCTGAGTGAATTACTGAGGTATTTTTCAAAGGGCGTTACAAACATTTTCCACCGGTAACCGTTAAAGAAAAAAAGCCGCTGTTCCCGAAGGAGCAGCGGCTTTTTCAAGTGCTTCGCTAAGGCTTAGTAGCCCAGGTCGAAGTTCTCTTCTTTCATGTCCATCAGGTTGTTGGCGCCCGACAGCATGGTTGCGACATGAGTGCGGGTACGCGGCAGGATGCGCTGGAAGTAGAAGCGCGCAGTCTGCAGCTTGGCGGTGTAGAACGCCTCTTCGGTGGTACCGGCCGCCAGTTTCTCGGCCGCAAGACGCGCCATGTCAGCCCAGAAGTAGGCCAGGCAGGCGTAACCGGAGTACATCAGGTAGTCCACGGAGGCCGCGCCGACTTCTTCACGATCTTTCATGGCGGCCATACCGACCTTCATGGTCAGCTCGCCCCATTCCTTGTTCAGTGCAGCCAGCGGAGCGACGAACTCTTGAACCGCTTCGTTGCCTTCGTTGGTCTGGCAGAACTTGTGGACGATCTTGGTGAAGCCTTTCAGAGCCTCGCCCTGGGTCATCAGCACTTTACGGCCCAGCAGATCGAGTGCCTGGATACCGGTGGTGCCTTCGTACAACATCGAGATGCGGCTGTCGCGGACGTTCTGCTCCATGCCCCACTCGGCGATGAAGCCGTGGCCGCCGTAGATCTGCACACCGTGGTTGGCCGATTCGAAACCGACTTCGGTCATGAAGGCTTTGGCGATTGGAGTCATGAACGCCAACAGTGCGTCGGCTTTCTTCTTCTCTTCCTCATCCACGCCGTACTTGACGATGTCGACCTGCTTGGCGGTGAAGTAAACCATCGCGCGGTTACCTTCGGCGAATGCCTTCATGGTCAACAGCATGCGGCGTACGTCAGGGTGCACGATGATCGGGTCAGCGGCTTTGTCCGGCGCTTTCGGGCCAGTCAGTGAGCGCATTTGCAGACGGTCGCGAGCGTATTTCAGGCCGCCCTGGAAACCGACTTCGGCGTGGGCCAGGCCTTGCAGCGCGGTACCAAGACGTGCGGTGTTCATGAAGGTGAACATGCAGTTCAGGCCTTTGTTCGCCGGGCCGATCAGGAAACCGGTAGCGCCATCGAAGTTCATCACGCAAGTAGCGTTGCCGTGGATGCCCATCTTGTGTTCCAGGGAACCGCAAGATACGGCGTTACGTGTGCCAACCGAGCCATCAGCGTTCGGCAGGAACTTCGGCACGATGAACAGGGAGATGCCTTTGGTGCCAGCCGGTGCATCCGGCAGGCGGGCAAGTACGATGTGGACGATGTTGTCGGCCATGTCGTGTTCACCGGCCGAGATGAAGATCTTGGTGCCGGAAACCTTGTAGGAACCGTCGGCCTGAGGTTCGGCCTTGGTGCGCAGCATGCCAAGGTCTGTACCGCAGTGTGGCTCGGTCAGGCACATGGTGCCGGTCCACTCGCCGGAAACCAGCTTGGTCAGGTAAGCCTCTTGCTGCTCAGGGGTGCCGTGCTCGGAGATGGTGTTCATCGCACCGTGCGACAGGCCTGGGTACATGCCCCACGACCAGTTGGACTCGCCAACCATTTCGCTGATGGCCAGACCCAGGGACTCCGGCAGGCCTTGGCCGCCGTGCTCTACGTCGTGAGCCAGGCTTGGCCAGCCACCTTCGACGAATTGCTTGTAGGCTTCCTTGAAGCCAGTCGGGGTCTTAACGCCGGACTCGCTCCAGGTGCAGCCTTCGAGATCGCCCACGCGGTTCAGCGGAGCCAGTACCTGCTCACAAAACTTGGCGCCTTCCTCAAGAATGGCGTCAACCATGTCTGGAGTTGCGTCGGCACAAGCCGGAAGGCTCTGATAGTGCGCTTCGTAGCCGAGCAGCTCGTCACGAACGAAGCGAATATCACGCAAGGGGGCCTTGTAGTCAGGCATAGCGATAAACCTCTGCTGATGTAACCGGGAATGAACGACCGCATTGATTTGTTGTTGCGATCAAACAGTTGTTTGAAACATACGTTTACGCCCAAATCTTGTCAAGCGTCGATCTTTTTCCGTTCGTCACCGCCGATCAGGCACATCTGCCCGCAACCGCGCGTCGGACATTGACCGAGCGAGCCACCATGCAGAAAAGATTAGTTGAGTGAGAAGGACTTACGCAGAAAAACGCCGCGAACAGGCGCGGCGTTGGAGAGACGGATTCAATGAGGATCAGGCGAAAGTATCGATCAGCGTTCCGAGCACTTCGTCGGATGCCTTGGCGACTTTGGCACCCAGTTCGACCTGAAATTTGCCCTGGGCCATTTCGACCACACTACTGGCCAGGTCCGATTGCCGGCTGCGATCAACCGATCGCAGACGATCGACCTGCGCCTCGGAGGACTGGCTGGTGACCGAGCGCTCGATCGTGGTGTTGGCGATCTGCCCGGCGGCTTGATCGACACGGTTCTGCCCTGCCTGAAGGGTGCTCAGACCGGCATAAAAAGCGGTGTTTCCTGAGATTTCCATGGGAGAACTCGTCCTTTCAAAGGATCAACAGTGCCCATTGAAGCAGAGTGGCCGGCAAAACACTCGACAAAAACACTAATGGCACAGTGCCTTGTCATAGGCAAAGCCCGCAACCACTCACCTCAGTCCAACAGGTCCAGTTGCAAGTGCTCGGCCACTGCCTCGGCCGTAACGGCCTTGAGTTTAGGCACACGCCCCAGGCACGGCGCCGGGAGACGCTCGGCCAGGGTAGCCAGGTTTTCTTCCAGCCGCGAGGTCTTCGGGTCGATGATGTTGGCCACCCATCCCGCCAGTTGCAAACCGTCCCGGGCAACCGCTTCAGCGGTCAACAGAGCATGGCTGATACACCCCAGGCGTACACCGACCACCAGGATCACCGGAAGCTTCAATGCGATGGCCAGGTCCGACAGATTGTCCTGATCCGCCAAGGGTACGCGCCAGCCACCAGCGCCTTCGATCAGGGTGAAGTCCGCCTGCATGCCCAGAATCTGCCGCATCGGCGTCAGCAACGACTGCACCGTCAGCGCCACGCCCGCCTCTCGCGCCGCCAGATGCGGGGCAATGGCTGGTTCGAAGGCCATCGGATTGACCTGTGCGTAGGTCAGCGGCAGCGAACACTGCGCCAGCAAGGCCAGCGCATCGGCGTTGCGCAGGCCCTTGGGCGTCACATCGCAACCGGAGGCGACCGGCTTGCCCGCCGCCGTACTCAAACCCGCCGAACGCGCCGCATGCAGCAGCCCCGCAGCGACCGTGGTTTTACCGACATCGGTATCCGTGCCGGCGATGAAATAGGCTGCGCTCATAAGGGTTTCTCCAAAACGGCGTACACCACTTGATAAGTCGCCGGCAGGCCCTTGGCCTGACGAAACTGTTCGTAAGCCTCGATCAAACCCAAAATCCGCGCCCGGCCGGTCAAGCCACCCGGCCGCCCGGGATTGAGATTGTGCGCACCCAACGCCTTGAGTTCATGGGTCAGGCTGCGCACATCCGGGTAATACAGCACGTGCGCAAGGTTTTGCAGACTGACCGCCCTCAAGCCGCTGGCCGCACACAGTTGTTGATAAACACCAAACTCCCGGAAGCGGTTGACGTGCACCATGCCGTCGACTTCGCGCCAGCTGTCGCGCAATTCAAACAACGTCCCTACACACAGACTAGCAAACGCGAAAATGCCGCCCGGCTTCAATACTCGAAAGGCTTCACTGAGCACCGAGTCGAAGTCCGCGCACCACTGCACCGCCAGGCTGGAAAAGATCAGGTCGCAAGACGAATCCTGCAGTGGCAATCGCTCGGCATCGCCGGCCACGAAGTATGTGGCACCGCCCAATGGCCGGGCGTGGTTGAGCATGCCCTCGGCAATATCCAGCGCCACCCCGTGGCTGCCCGGAAATTGCTCACCAAGGGCACGACTGAAATGCCCGGTGCCACAGCCCAGGTCCAGCCAGCGCTGCGGTACGAAGTCCTGCGGCAAGCGCCCGAGCAATTGGCTGCCCACATCACGCTGCAACTCGGCCACGCTGTCGTAGCTTGCTGCCGCGCGGGAGAATGAGGCTGCTACCTGGCGCTTGTCGGGCAAGGCGCCGGGCAGGTTGGGAAGGGATAAATCAGTCATCGCCGGACTCATGCAAAAAGGCCTGGATCGCCCCCGCCACACCGTGGGGATCCTCCAGGAGAAACACGTGGCTGGCCTGTTCAATCAGACCGACTTCGACATCCGGCAGTAATGCCAACAACTCGCCCGCTGCCTCCACCGGCACCAGCCCGTCGAGGCCGGCGAACAGATGCAATTGCGGACCGCGGAACGATTGCAGTGCCTGTCGTGTATCCAGTTGCGCGAGCACTTGCAGACCACTCAGCAACACCGCCGCAGCGGTGTTCGGGGCACCGCCGAGCAACAACCGCGACAATCCGCGTGGGTCTTCGGCGCCTTGGGCGCAAAGCAGTGAAAAGCGTTTCAAGGTCGCGCGCGGATCGGCTTCACATCCCGCCAGAAACGCATCAAAGGTTTCCCCGGACATGGCGCTTGTCCATTGATCATGAGCGACAAAAGAAACGTTGCTGGCCAGGGTGACAACACCACAGCAGCGATCGCCACGCCGGGCCGCCAATTCGCAGGCGAGCATGCCGCCCAATGACCAACCGCCCAGCCACACGTCTTGCGGCAAGGTCGAATCAAGCTCATCGAGCCACTCTTCAAGATCGCTCGACGCCAGCTCCGGCAACGGCTCGATCTCGACGCGCAGGTGCTCATCCAAACCGCGCAAGGCCGCCGCCAGAGGCTCCAGCGGTGAAACGCCAAGGCCCCAGCCGGGCAGCAGAATCAGACGATCACGCATGGCTTGGCTCCGGCTTCAGTTGTTGAAAACAATCGGCCAGTCCGTTTAACAATAGCTGTACCTGAGCCTCACTGTGGGCGGCCGTCAACGTGACCCGCAGCCGGGCACTGCCGGCGGGTACGGTCGGCGGGCGAATCGCGGTCACCATCAACCCGCGTTCACGCAGCATTTGCGAAAGTCGCACCGCTCGCCCCGCGTCACCGATCATGATCGGCTGGATCGGCGTGAAGCTGTCCATGAGCTCCAGGCCAATCTGTTCGGCACCCGCGCGGAACTGGCGGATCAGCGTCTGCAAATGCTCACGGCGCCAATGTTCGCTGCGCAGCAGTTCCAGGCTTTTCAACGTGGCGCAGGCCAACGCGGGGGGCTGGCTGGTGGTGTAGATGTAGGGACGGGCGAACTGGATCAGGCTTTCGATCAGCTCTTCGCTGCCAGCCACAAAGGCACCCGCCGTACCGAACGCCTTGCCGAGGGTGCCGACCAGCACCGGAACGTCATCCTGGCTCAAGCCAAAGTGTTCGACGATGCCGCCACCGTTGGCACCCAGCGGTCCAAAACCATGGGCATCGTCGACCATCAACCAGGCGCCTTTGGCCTTGGCTTCTCGGGCCAGCGCCGGCAAATCGGCAATATCACCATCCATGCTGAACACGCCGTCGGTGACCACCAGTGTATTGCCGGTGGCTTTTTCCAGGCGCTTGGCCAGGCTCGCCGGGTCGTTGTGCAAGTAACGATTGAACCGCGCGCCGGACAACAGCCCCGCGTCGAGCAGCGACGCATGATTGAGCCGGTCTTCGAGCACCGTATCACCCTGCCCCACCAGTGCCGTGACCGCACCGAGGTTGGCCATGTAGCCGGTGCTGAACAACAAAGCCCGCGGGCGGCCGGTCAGGTCGGCCAATGCTTCTTCCAGGGCATGGTGCGGGGAACTATGGCCGATGACCAGATGCGATGCCCCTCCGCCCACACCCCACTTCGAAGCGCCGGCACGCCAGGCTTCGATCACTTGCGGATGATTGGCCAGGCCCAGGTAGTCGTTGTTACAGAACGCCAGCAACGGCTGGCCATCGACCACCACTTGCGGCCCCTGCGGGGTTTCAAGCAGCGGGCGCTGGCGGTAGAGGTTTTCGGCACGACGGGCGGCAAGGCGTGCGGCGAGATCGAAAGACATGCAGGCCTCGAAGTTCAGATCACAGAAATCAAAATGAATGCGATCCCTGTGGGAGCGAGCTTGCTCGCGATGGCGGCGTCACATTCAACATTGATGTCGACGGACCTGACGCAATCGCGAGCAAGCTCGCTCCCACAGTGTTTTGCATTCCAGCCAGAGAAGTCGGTGGAAGACTCAAACAGCCGCGTTGTAAAACTGCTCGCTGCTCTTCTGCTCCACCAGCGCCTGCTCGATTGCTGCCTGATGCACCTCGTCGGCGTGCTCTTCGCGGGCTTCCGGCAGGATCCCCAGACGCGAGAACAGTTGCATGTCCTTGTCGGCCTGCGGGTTGGCGGTGGTCAGCAGTTTGTCGCCGTAGAAAATCGAGTTGGCACCGGCGAAGAACGCCAGGGCCTGCATCTGCTCGTTCATGGCTTCGCGGCCGGCGGACAGGCGCACGTGGGATTGCGGCATCAGGATGCGCGCGACGGCGAGCATGCGGATGAAGTCGAACGGATCGACGTCGTCGGCATTTTCCAGCGGCGTCCCGGCGACTTTCACCAGCATGTTGATCGGCACCGACTCGGGATGCTCAGGCAGGTTGGCCAACTGGATCAGCAGGTTGGCGCGGTCGTCCAGCGACTCGCCCATGCCGAGAATGCCGCCGGAGCAGATCTTCATCCCCGAATCACGCACGTACGCCAGAGTTTGCAGGCGTTCGCTGTAGGTGCGGGTGGTGATGATGCTGCCGTAGAACTCCGGAGAGGTATCGAGGTTGTGGTTGTAGTAGTCGAGGCCGGCCTTGGCCAGCGCTTCGGTCTGCTCCTGATCCAGGCGACCGAGAGTCATGCAGGTTTCCAGGCCCATGGCTTTCACGCCTTCGACCATCTTCAACACGTACGGCATGTCCTTGGCCGACGGATGCTTCCACGCCGCGCCCATGCAGAAGCGGGTCGAACCGATGGCCTTGGCGCGAGCGGCCTCTTCGAGGACCTTCTGCACCTCCATCAGTTTCTCTTTTTCCAGGCCGGTGTTGTAGTGACCGGACTGCGGACAATATTTGCAATCTTCCGGGCAGGCGCCGGTCTTGATTGACAGCAGGGTCGACACCTGGACGCGGTTAGCGTCGAAATGCGCACGGTGCACCGTCTGCGCCTGGAACAACAGGTCATTGAATGGCTGAACGAAGAGTGCTTTGACTTCGGCCAAAGTCCAGTCATGACGCAGGGTGGCAGTGGTGCTGGCGCTCATGGGCGTTTCCTTTGAATTATGCTTTGGCAGTCGGCTGGGTAATGGAGTTTCACAGCCACTTCACAGATGTTTCGGCATATTTAAGGAAGAGCGATGCGCTGTCAACCACGATACGAAGGACAGGTTTACATCTGGTTAAAAAACAAACAATCATGCCTTTTGTGCAATGAACCGACCGACGGCCCCCCTCCTGTCTGCACGGCCTGCGAAATCGAGCTGCCCTGGCTCGGTGACCACTGTCTGACCTGCGCCCTGCCGCTCCCGGCCGCGGGACTGACCTGCGGCCTTTGCCTGAAGCAGCCACCGGCCTTCGAACAAGTGATTGCGCCCTGGACCTACAGCTTTCCGGTAGACAGCCTGATCACCCGCTTCAAACACAACGCCAAGTGGCCGTTTGGTCGCCTGCTCGCCGAACTTCTTGTTCAATACCTGCAACATCGCTTCGAAGACGATCTGCTGCGGCCCCAGGCGCTGATCCCCGTGCCGCTGGCCAATCGGCGCCTGCGCCAACGCGGGTTCAATCAGGCGGCGATGCTGGCTCACTGGTTGAGTGCGAGTCTCGATATCCCTTGCGACGAACGGTTGCTGCTGCGCACTCAAGACACCGACGCCCAACAGGCCTTGAACGCCGAAGCCCGTCTAAGAAACCTGCGCAATGCTTTCGCCCTGGCACCCGGCGCGGTCGTCAAAGGCCGGCACCTGGCTCTGGTCGACGACGTACTGACCACCGGAGCCACGGCCCAGGCCCTGGCTCGCCTTTTGATGGACGCCGGGGCGGCGAGGGTCGACGTCTATTGCCTGGCCCGCACGCCCAAACCCGGCGAAACACCCTGACTTGACTCGCGCGGCCCAAGCGACCAACGTCCTCACCATCGTCACCACCCAAAGCGACTTGTCATGTCTTTGCCAACCTTGCTATCCCAGCACATTGTCCGCCGTCCGCAGCGCATCGCTCTGCTGCAACACATCGCCGAACAAGGCTCGATCACCCGCGCGGCAAAAAGTGCGGGCCTGAGCTACAAGGCTGCCTGGGATGCGATCGATGAGCTGAACAACCTGGCGCAGAAGCCGCTGGTGGAGCGGATTGTCGGCGGCAAGGGCGGCGGCGGTGCGCGCCTGTCCAACGAAGGTGAGCGGGTGTTGCGCCTGTATCAGAAGCTGCAAGCCTTGCAGGCCCAAGTGCTGGAAGCAACTGAAGACACGAGCGATCTGGATCTGCTCGGGCGCCTGATGCTGCGCACCAGCGCGCGCAATCAGTTGCACGGCAAGGTGATTGCGATCGAACCTCAGGGACGCAACGACCTGATTCGCCTCGAAGTCGCCGAAGGCCTGATCGTCGCCGCGCAAATTACCCACGACAGCACCGAGCGCCTGGAACTGCAAATCGGCACTGAAGTCGTGGCATTGATCAAAGCCGGCTGGCTCGACGTGCTGCAGATCGACTCTGTCGAAACGCCTGAAAGCAATTGCCTCAGCGGCATCATCGAAAAAATTCTCGACGCCGACGACGGCCCCAGCGAAGTGCGCATCACCCTGCCCAACGGCCTGACTCTATGCGCCTTGGCCGAACAGAGTCATCTGCAAGCATCGGAGCTGACGTGTGGCAAACCGGTGCGCGTGGAGTTTTCGCCGTCCAGGGTTCTGCTGGGCACACCACTGTAAGCAGAACTGCAACAAAAGGTTCATGACTCATCATTAAGGTGTCTGCAAAATCCGCAGGGAGCCTGAAATGAGCCTATTAGAAGAAAACCAGTCCACCGACCTCGAAACCATGGTCGGCCTCAGCCGTCGCGGCTTCATCAGCGCAGGTGCCCTGTGCGGCGCGGCGATGTTCATTGGCGGCAACCTGCTGAGCCGCAGCGTGATGGCCGCCAGTGTCAGCGCCGGCAACAGCCAGTTGCTGGGTTTCGACAGCATTGCCGCCGCCACCAGCGACACCATCACCCTGCCACCGGGCTACAAGTCCTCGGTGCTGATCAGTTGGGGCCAGCCCCTGTACAAGGACGGTCCGGCGTTCGACCCGAGCGGCAACGGCAGCGCCGAAGATCAGGAAGTCCAGTTCGGCGACAACAACGACGGCATGAGCCTGTTCGAATTTCCGGGCGAAAAAGACCGGGCGCTGATGGCGATCAACAACGAATACACCAATTACCGCTACCTCTACGCCCACGGCGGCATGCCGCAATCGGCGCAAGAAGTGCGCAAGGCGCTGGCCTGCGAAGGTGTGTCGGTGATTGAAGTGCAGCGCAAGAACGGCCAATGGCAATTCGTCCAGGGCTCACGCTACAACCGCCGCATTCACGGCAACGCACCGATCACCCTGAGCGGCCCGGCCGCCGGACATACCCTGCTCAAAACCAGTGCCGACCCGCACGGCAAGAACGTCCTGGGCACCTTCCAGAACTGCGCCAACGGCAAGACACCGTGGGGCACCTATCTGACCTGTGAAGAGAACTTCACCGACTGCTTCGGCAGCAGCAACGCCGAGCAGAAGTTCGACCCGGCGCAAAAACGCTACGGAGTGGTGGCCACCAGCAAAGAAATCAACTGGCACCAGCACGACGAGCGCTTCGACATGGCGAAGAACCCCAACGAGCTCAACCGTCACGGCTGGGTGGTGGAGATCGATCCGTTCGATCCGAAATCGACGCCGGTCAAGCGCACGGCCCTGGGCCGCTTCAAGCACGAAAACGCCGCACTGGCCGAAACCAGTGACGGTCATGCCGTGGTGTATATGGGCGATGATGAACGCGGTGAGTTCATCTACAAATTCGTCAGCCGCGACAAGATCGACCACAAGAACCCCAAGGCCAACCGTGACATTCTCGACCACGGCACTCTGTACGTGGCGCGGTTCGATGCCGGCGACGGCAACGTCGATCACCCGAAAGGCCAGGGTGAATGGATCGAACTGACCCACGGCAAAAACGGCATCGACGCCAGCAGCGGTTTTGCCGATCAGGCCGAAGTTTTGATTCACGCGCGTCTCGCCGCCAGTGTGGTGAAAGCCACGCGCATGGACCGCCCGGAATGGATCGTGGTCAGCCCCAAGGATGGCCAGGTCTACTGCACGCTGACCAACAACGCCAAGCGCGGCGAGGACGGGCAACCAGCGGGCGGGCCGAACCCGCGCGAGAAGAACGTCTACGGCCAGATCCTGCGCTGGCGCACCGAGCGTGACGATCACGGCTCGAAAACCTTTGCCTGGGACCTGTTCGTCGTCGCCGGTAATCCGGGGGTTCACGCCGGCACACCAAAAGGCGGATCCTCGAACATCACGCCGCAGAACATGTTCAACAGCCCTGACGGTCTGGGCTTCGACAAGGCCGGACGCTTGTGGATTCTCACCGACGGCGATTCGAGCAACGCCGGAGACTTTGCCGGCATGGGCAACAACCAGATGCTCTGTGCCGATCCGGTAACCGGCGAGATTCGTCGCTTCATGGTTGGCCCTGTAGGTTGTGAAGTGACGGGAATCAGCTTCTCGCCGGACCAGAAAACCCTGTTTGTCGGAATCCAGCATCCGGGTGAAAACGGCGGTTCTACCTTCCCCGAGCACCTACCCAACGGCAAACCGCGCTCTTCAGTGATGGCGATTTCGCGGGAAGATGGCGGGATCGTCGGCGCCTGACAACCCCTCATCGCGAGCAAGCTCGCTCCCACAGGATTGGCGCGATTTCAAATCTGGCGCATGACCTGTGGGAGCGAGCTTGCTCGCGATGGCGGCAGCCCAGACACCACACATCCACTAAAACCGCGCCGTCTGCGCTACCATGCCTGGCCGGACGCAGCAGCCTGCTGCGCGCAGGAGTCAGCATGGCCCACCCGTTTGAAACCCTCACACCAGACCTCGTGCTCGATGCCGTCGAAAGCATCGGCTTTCTCAGCGACGCGCGCATCCTGGCGCTCAACAGCTACGAGAACCGCGTCTATCAGGTCGGTATCGAAGACGCTGAGCCGCTGATCGCCAAGTTCTACCGGCCGCAACGCTGGAGCAACGAAGCGATTCTGGAAGAGCACCAGTTCACCGCCGAACTCGCCGACTGCGAGGTGCCGGTCGTGGCGCCGTTGATCCACAACGGTGAAACCCTGCACGAACACAACGGTTTCCGTTTCACCCTGTTCCCCCGCCGTGGCGGCCGAGCACCGGAGCCGGGCAACCTCGACCAACTCTATCGCCTGGGCCAGTTGCTCGGGCGCCTGCATGCGGTCGGCTCGACCCGGCCGTTCGAGCACCGTGAAGCGCTGGCGGTAAAAAACTTCGGCCATGACTCGCTGGCCACATTGCTCGACGGCAACTTCATCCCCCGCAGCCTGCTGCCGGCCTACGAGTCAGTGGCCCGCGATCTGCTCAAGCGTGTGGAAGATGCCTACAGCAACACGCCGCACCAGAACATCCGCATGCACGGTGACTGCCACCCCGGCAACATGATGTGCCGTGACGAGATGTTCCATATCGTCGACCTCGACGACTGCCGCATGGGTCCGGCGGTACAGGACATCTGGATGATGCTCGCCGGCGATCGCCAGGATTGCCTGAGCCAGTTGTCGGAACTAATGGACGGCTACAACGAATTCCACGACTTCGATCCGCGTGAACTGGCCTTGATCGAACCGTTGCGCGCCCTGCGCCTGCTGCACTACAGCGCCTGGCTCGCCCGCCGCTGGGACGATCCTGCCTTCCCCCGCAGTTTTCCGTGGTTCGGCACCGAGCGTTATTGGGGTGATCAAGTGCTGGCGTTGCGCGAGCAGTTGGCGGCGCTCCAAGAAGAGCCACTGAAGCTCTTCTGACCCACCCTGCCCCCCTGTAGGAGCGAGCCTGCTCGCGAAGAACGCAAGGGCAACGCGTTTATCCAGACAGCACGCGTTATCGTTGACGTCCATCGCGAGCAGGCTCGCTCCTACAGATACCGATGTTCACAAATGTCCTACCTATTCAGTCAGGACATTCGCAAACAAATCTCCTTACAATCCCCTCTTTGTTAGCTGCCTAAGCAAGGATTCTGCATGCAAGCCGCCAACCCGCGTCGCGGGTACATTCTAGGCCTGAGTGCCTACATCATCTGGGGGCTTTTCCCCCTCTATTTCAAAGCCATCGCCAGCGTGCCCGCAGTGGAAATCATCATCCACCGAGTGCTGTGGTCGGCGCTGTTCGGCGCCTTGCTGCTGATGGTCTGGAAACATCCCGGCTGGTGGCGTGAGCTGCGGGATAACCCCAAGCGACTGGCAATCCTGGCCCTGAGCGGCGCGCTGATCGCGGCCAACTGGCTGACCTACGTCTGGTCGGTGAACAACGGCCGCATGCTGGAAGCAAGTCTCGGTTACTACATCAACCCCTTGGTGAACGTGTTACTGGGCATGCTGATCCTCGGCGAACGGCTGCGGCGCATGCAATGGATTGCCGTCGGCCTGGCGGCGGTGGGTGTGGCGCAGCAGGTCTGGCAAGTCGGCAGCCTGCCGTGGGTGTCGCTGGTGCTGGCACTGACCTTCGGTTTCTATGGCCTGATTCGCAAGCAGGCACCGGTCAAGGCACTGCCGGGGCTGGTAGTGGAAACCTGGATGCTGGTGCCGATTGCTCTTGGCTGGTTGCTGCTCAATCCGACGGCCAGCAGTGCCCAGGCCGAATTCTGGACCACGTCCCAGGCCTGGTGGTTGGTCGCCGCCGGCCCGATCACGCTGGTGCCACTGGTCTGCTTCAATGCTGCTGCGCGGCATTTGCCCTACACGACACTGGGGTTTCTTCAGTACCTGGCGCCAACTCTGGTACTGCTGCAGGCCGTCCTACTGTTTGGCGAGCACCTGTCATCCAGCACCTTGGTAGCGTTCGTGTTTATCTGGGCCGGTCTGGCGGTTTACAGCGTCGATGCGTGGATAAGTTTGCGCCGCCGCAGCTGATCAAAAAACACACAAAACTCTACAGGCCACGTCTCCCGTGGCCTGCATCATTCCTTCCCAAGGTTATCCACAGCGTGATCCCCGCTGATTGTGTGCAAGTGGCTGAAACTGCTGGTTTTTTGATCAGTTAATGAAGAACCCCGGTCGGCGTGGCCTTGCGGGGTGTCTCTACAGGTTATCCACAGGCCGGTGCACGTTTAACTTGGATAACCTGATCAGGGATCACTGCGCAGCACCAACTCGACCATCAGATCGTCCGCCAGGGTTTCCAGGCGCGATTGCAGCACGTCAAGCGACAGCGTCAGCGGGACCGCGAGAATCGCCTCGGCATGGAACAACGGCTCGCTGCTCATCGGAGCCGGGCGCACTTCGGTAACCAGCCGTTCCAGATTCACCCCCTGCTCGCTCAACAAGCGCGTGATGTCACGCACGATCCCCGGACGATCATTGCCTACCAGTTCCATGGCAATCGGTTTCCAGGTGCAGGATTGTTCGATGCCGCTTTCGGCGATCAACACGCGAATGCCATGGGCGGACAGGCCCTGCAGGGCATCGACCAGTTCGTCGTAGGCCTCGGCCGGCACCCCCACTCGAAGAATCCCGGCGAATTGTCCCGCCATGCGCGACATGCGGCTTTCCAGCCAATTGCCGCCGTGCTCGGCAATGCATTGGGCAATGCGCTCGACTTGCCCGGGCTTGTCCGGAGCAAAAACGGTGAGTACGAGATGGTCCATGGCGCAGCCCTCTGGTCATGTTTTTTGTTATGGAAAAACAAGTATAGGCAAGGGTTGAACCTGCGCCGACAGGTCAGGCGTCTTCGCGAGCAGGCTCGCTCCCGCAAGGGTTGCGCGGGCCTTTGTGGGAGCGAGCCTGCTCGCGGATGAAGGCACCGCCGATCTGACCGACCCAACAAATCGTGTACAACTTTTGATATTTAACTGGAACAATCCAATAGTTTTTTGAGAACATCACGCTCCCCGATGTGACCGCAATGCGTCATGGGGTCGCAGAACGACGTAATTAGTCTAATTTTCACAACCGCAATTCATCATGTAGTATGCCGCAGCGCGCACTACATAACGCTGGATCGATGTCTGCCGCAGGCACGTTCGCAACCCTGAAAGCCCTGTCAGCAAGGCCCCAAGCCGTTGATTGGTCCCAACCCAGCCGCCTGTCATGGGCATGTACTGGTAGAGGGGTTTGTGGTTTAAATGGCCAAAGGCTTCATTGTTAAATTGAAGAGCTGAAAAGCGAAATAGCTGAGCAGAGTGAGGCAAGCAATGACTGAACACGTTCAAGTCGGTGGCCTGCAGGTCGCCAAAGTCCTGTTCGACTTCGTGAACAACGAAGCCATTCCCGGTACCGGCCTCACCGCCGATAAGTTCTGGGCCGGTGCCGACAAGGTCATCCATGACCTGGCACCGAAGAACAAAGCCCTACTCGCCAAACGCGATGATTTCCAGGCTCGTATCGATGGCTGGCACCAATCCCGTGCCGGTCAACCGCACGACGCCGTGGCCTATAAAGCCTTCCTGCAAGACATCGGTTATCTGCTGCCAGAAGCGGCCGATTTCCAGGCGACGACGCAAAACGTCGATGACGAAATAGCCCGCATGGCCGGTCCACAACTCGTGGTGCCGGTTATGAATGCCCGCTTCGCTCTCAATGCTTCGAACGCCCGCTGGGGTTCGCTGTATGACGCGCTCTACGGCACCGATGCCATCAGCGAAGCCGACGGCGCGGAAAAAGGCAAAGGCTACAACAAGGTACGCGGTGACAAGGTCATCGCTTTCGCCCGTGCCTTCCTCGACGAAGCGGCGCCTTTGGCGGCCGGCTCCCACGTAGACTCCACCGGCTACAAGATCGTCGATGGCAAACTGGTGGTCGCCCTCAAAGGCGGCAGCAACACTGGCCTGCGCAACGATGCGCAACTGATCGGTTTCCAGGGCGATGCCGCTGCACCGACCGCGATCCTGCTGAAAAACAACGGCCTGCATTTCGAAATCCAGGTCGACGCCAGCACCCCGGTCGGCCAGACCGACGCGGCCGGCGTCAAAGACATCCTGATGGAAGCCGCGCTGACCACCATCATGGACTGCGAAGACTCGGTTGCCGCGGTCGATGCCGATGACAAAGTGGTGATCTACCGCAACTGGCTCGGCCTGATGAAGGGCGATCTGTCGGAAGAAGTCGCCAAGGGCGGTCAAACCTTTACCCGCACCATGAACGCCGACCGCACCTACACCGCCGTCGATGGCAGTGAACTGAGCCTGCACGGTCGTTCGTTGCTGTTCGTGCGTAACGTCGGTCACCTGATGACCATCGATGCGATCCTCGACAAAGACGGTAACGAAGTGCCTGAAGGCATTCTCGATGGCCTGGTGACTTGCCTGGCATCGATGCACAACCTGAACGGCAACACCTCGCGCAAAAACACCCGCACCGGCTCGATCTACATCGTGAAGCCGAAGATGCACGGCCCTGAAGAAGCGGCGTTCACCAACGAGCTGTTCGGTCGTATCGAAGACGTGCTGGGCCTGCCGCGCAACACCCTCAAAGTCGGGATCATGGACGAGGAGCGTCGTACCACGATCAACCTCAAGGCCTGCATCAAGGCGGCGAGCGAGCGTGTGGTGTTCATCAACACCGGTTTCCTCGACCGCACGGGCGATGAAATCCACACCTCCATGGAAGCCGGCCCGATGGTGCGCAAGGCGGACATGAAGGCGGAAAAATGGATCGGCGCCTACGAGAACTCCAACGTCGATATCGGTCTGAGCACTGGCCTGCAAGGTCGCGCACAGATCGGTAAAGGCATGTGGGCCATGCCGGACCTGATGGCGGCGATGCTCGAACAGAAAATCGCTCACCCGATGGCCGGTGCCAACACCGCTTGGGTACCCTCGCCGACCGCTGCTGCCCTGCATGCGCTGCACTACCACAAGGTTGACGTGTTCGCCCGTCAGGCCGAACTGGCCAAACGTGCCCATGCTTCGGTAGACGACATCCTGACCATCCCACTGGCGGTCAACCCGCAATGGACCGCCGAACAGATCAAGAACGAACTGGACAACAACAGCCAGGGCATTCTCGGTTACGTGGTGCGCTGGATCGACCAGGGCGTCGGCTGTTCGAAAGTGCCGGATATCAACGACGTCGGCCTGATGGAAGACCGTGCAACGCTGCGTATTTCCAGCCAGCACATCGCCAACTGGCTGCGTCACGGCATCGTCACCAAAGAGCAAGTGATGGAAAGCCTCAAGCGCATGGCGCCGGTGGTTGACCGTCAGAACGCTGGCGACGCGCTGTACCGTCCGCTGGCCCCGAACTTCGACAGCAACATCGCCTTCCAGGCGGCGGTCGAACTGGTGGTCGAAGGCACCAAGCAGCCGAATGGCTACACCGAGCCGGTCCTGCACCGTCGTCGTCGCGAGTTCAAGGCTGCCAATGGCCTGTAACTGAGCGTCTGCGCCGGACATGAAAAAACCCTGATCGAAAGATCAGGGCTTTTTCTTTTTGGGCTGTCCGCGATCTCCCACAGAGGTAGTTCAGGGCTGACAGGCTTGGACTAAGGCTCCACCCCAAGTTCATGCTTGACCAGTTCCAGCAGCTTGCCGGCATCAATCGGCTTGAGCAGAAAGTCCACCACATTCAAATGCATCGCGGCGATCGCATCTTTCACGTCGGCATCACCCGAGACGATGATGATCGGCAACGCCGCCCGTACCGACTCGCGCACCTGTCGGATCAGGTCCAGGCCGTCGACGAGGCCCATGCGCAGGTCGGTAATCACCAGTCCGATCGAAGGTTTCTCCTCCAGCATCTTGAGTGCCACTTCGCCACTGGCCGCCGTCATGCAGTGAATACCGTCAAGCGCCAGGATCTCTGACAGCAGTTCCCTGGCGTCTTTATCGTCATCAACGATCAGCACCCGTTGTGGCGGCAGGTCAGGTTCCAGCATGACGGCGCTCAACGCTTCGCGTTCGGCGTCGCTCAAAATATCGTGGTCGGACATGGCTTTCTCTACATGTTCAATTCATTTCCCTAGCACAGTGACGAGACATCGCTAAGCAGGCCTTAAATGTGCGCTTCGTCGGATATTTTTCCAATAGGGGGACAGAGAGGTTTTTCGCACAGTTGCGTAGGATTCTTCCGACATTTCAGCATACCAATCGCCTACCTAGACTTACGTCCAATGGGCACTCCGGCCACAGGGGTCGACCATATCTGGGTCATCCGACAACAACAATTCAAAAAAGACTGCGGTAATGGTTATGAGTAAAGCGGACGCCTTCACACAGGCAGGGAAAACCGCGGTGTTGC
Organism: Pseudomonas sp. EU05-FHT14B02; assembly: GCF_058791055.1. Taxonomy (NCBI): domain Bacteria; kingdom Pseudomonadati; phylum Pseudomonadota; class Gammaproteobacteria; order Pseudomonadales; family Pseudomonadaceae; genus Pseudomonas; species Pseudomonas sp. EU05-FHT14B02. Next base: position 102,529 of record NZ_JBYTDD010000023.1, read on the forward strand.
AGAACATCCAGGGCACGTTGCAATTCCTCCAGCGCTTCCCGCCTTTCAATCAGATGGAACACGCTCACCTGGCGTATCTGGTCGAGCAATGTCAGATGCGTTTTTACGCCCCCGGCGAGAGCATCATCAAACCCGCTGACGGCCCGGTCGAGCACTTCTATATCGTCAAGCAAGGCCGGGTCGTGGGCGAGCGTCCGCATACGGTAAACGGTAGCACCGAAACGGTCTTCGAGATCACCACTGGCGAATGTTTCCCTCTCGCGGCGTTGCTCGGTGAACGGGCGACCCGCACCGAGCACCTGGCCGGCGAAGACACCTTCTGCCTGCAACTGAACAAGCCAGCATTCATCCGCCTGTTTTCGCTATCGGACACCTTCCGCAACTTCGCCCTGCGCTGCGTCAGCAGCCTGCTGGATCAGGTCAACCAGCAAGTGCAGCAAAAAGCCGTGGAAACCCTGGGCACCCAATATTCGCTCAATACCCGACTGGGCGAATTGGCCATGCGCCACCCGGTGACATGCGCCCCACAGACGCCATTGCGCGAAGCCGTGACGTTGATGCATGAACAACAGGTCGGCAGCATCGTGGTAGTCGATGAACTCAAGGCGCCACTGGGGATTTTCACCCTGCGCGACCTGCGCCAGACCGTGGCCAACGGCAGCAGTGATTTCAACGAGGCCATCGAAGGGTACATGACCCGGGCGCCGTTCTTCCTGTCGCCGGATCAGAGTGCCTTCGACGCGGCGATTGCCATGACCGAGCGGCACATCGCCCATGTCTGCCTGGTCAAGGACCAGCGCTTGTGCGGCGTGGTTTCCGAGCGCGATCTGTTTTCCCTGCAACGAGTCGACCTGGTGCACTTGGCGCGCACGATCCGCAATGCCCAGAAAGTGGAAAACCTGATGGCGCTGCGGGGCGAAATCGGTCAACTGGTCGAGCGCATGCTGGCCCACGGCGCGTCTTCGACGCAAATCACCCACATCATCACCTTGCTCAACGACCACACCGTGTGCCGAGTGATCGAACTGACCCTCGCCGAAAAAGGCGACCCCGGCGTGCCGTTCAGCTGGCTGTGTTTCGGCAGCGAAGGCCGTCGCGAGCAGACCCTGCACACCGATCAGGACAACGGCATCCTGTTCGAAGCCAGGGATACGGCCCATGCCGCCGAGATTCGCGGCAAGCTGCTGCCCATTGCCCAGCAGATCAACCAGAGCCTGGCGCTGTGCGGCTTCACCTTGTGCAAGGGCAATATCATGGCCGGCAACCCCGAGCTGTGCCTATCCCGGGCCGAATGGGCGCGGCGCTTTGCGGCGTTTATCCGCGAGGCAACCCCGGAGAACCTGCTGGGTTCGAGCATCTATTTCGATTTGCGCGTGGTCTGGGGCAGCGAGCAAGGCTGTGAGCAATTGCGCCGGAGCATTCTCGACCAGGTCGGCGACAACCGCTTGTTCCAGCGCATGATGGCTGAGAATGCGTTGCGCAATCGCCCGCCCGTCGGGCGTTTCCGCGAGTTCGTACTGGCGCGAAAGAATGGCGAGAAGGCCACCCTCGACCTGAAGACTCAGGGTCTGACACCCTTTGTCGACGGCGCCCGGTTGCTGGCCCTGGCCCACGGTATCGAAACAAACAACACGCTGGAGCGTTTTCGCCAGTTGGTCGACAAGGAGGTCATCGATCCCCTGGACGGCGCCGCATACGAAGAGGCCTATCACTTCATCCAGCAAACCCGCATGCAGCAACATCAACTACAGACCCGAGAGAATTTTCCTTACTCAAATCGGGTCGATCCCGACAGCCTCAATCATTTGGACCGGCGCATCCTGCGTGAGTCCCTGCGCCAGGCACAGCGCCTGCAAAGCAGCCTGACCTTGCGGTATCAGTTATGAGCCTGTTTTCATGGCTGCGCCCGGCCGGCCCGAGCTTGTCCGCAGACCTGCAACAACGTCTTCAACGCCTGCCGACGGTCACCGGATTGAGTGAATGCAGCCTGCGCGAGCAGCGCTGGGTAGTGCTCGACCTGGAAACTACCGGGCTGAATATGAACAAGGACCGGGTACTGTCCATCGGCGCCGTGGTGATCGAGGATGGTGCGATCGATTTCAGTCGACAGTTCGAGCGAACCTTGCAATGCGGCGAACTCAAACTCGGCCCCAGTGTGTTGATTCACGGCTTGGGCCCCAGTGCAATTGCTGCCGGCAGCGACCCGGCCGAGGCGCTGCTCGAACTCATGGAGTTTGTCGGCGACAGCCCGGTGCTGGCCTTCCATGCGCCGTTCGACCAGCACATGTTGGGGCGCGCCCTGAAGGATCATCTGGGTTACAAGTTGCAGCATGCCTTTCTGGATGTGGCAGATATTGCGCCGCTGCTATGCCCCCAGGCGCACATTCGCAAGGCCGGGCTGGACGATTGGATCGACTGGTTCAAGCTCGAAGTCTTCGAGCGCCACCACGCCAGCGCCGACGCCCTGGCCACCGCCGAACTGGCACTGATCCTGTTCAGCCGTGCGCGGCAGCAGCAGATTCATAGCCCGTTGAATTTGCAACAGCGCTTGAGTCAGTGGAAGCGCCGGCAGCAGGCGCCTTCCCTCTGACCTACAGAGGCCTTCGCCAAATCCCCACCCGACCAACGCCAATTGCTTACCTCCCGCGCCTCTGCCACAATCGCGAACAATTCTCGTTAGTTAATACTTCCCAATCGGTGATGCGGCGTGTCGTCAGTCCCAAGCCCTCAAAGTGAGCTCGTCGGTGCGTTATATCGCGACCATCGCGGTTGGCTATTGGCTTGGCTTCGACGCAACGTCGCCTGCCCGCAGCGGGCCGAAGACCTGAGCCAGGACACTTTCGTGCGTTTGCTGGGCCGTGAGGAACTGAAGGCACCGCGCGAGCCGCGGGCATTCCTGGTGGCGATCGCCAAGGGCCTGCTGTTCGATTATTTCCGTCGCGCCGCGCTGGAACAGGCCTACCTCACCGAGTTGATGCTGATTCCCGAAGCCGAACAACCGTCGGCGGAAGAACAGCAAATGATCCTCGAAGACCTGAAAAACATCGACCGCTTGCTCGGCAAACTTTCCAGCAAGGCCCGGGCGGCATTCCTCTATAACCGCCTCGACGGCCTCGGTCACGCGGAAATCGCCGAGCGCCTCGGTGTGTCGGTGCCGCGGGTGCGCCAGTACCTGGCCCAAGGCATTCGCCAGTGCTATATCGCGCTGTATGGTGAGCCGACATGAACCCGGTCAGTTCCAAACCGGTATCGGCCAGCGTGCTGGACGCGGCGATTGCCTGGCAGCTGTCCATGGACTCCGCCAACCCGGTAGAGCGCGAAGAGTTCGCCAAGTGGCACGCGGCCCACGAAGAGCACGCCCGCGCCTGGCGCCAGTTGGGCATGCTCGACCAACGCTTCAGCGTGGCCAGCGGCCCGGCCCGCACTGCCTTGCTGCAATCGCGCGAAGGCATTCGTCGGCGAATGCGCAAGCTTGGCAACGGTGTCGCCAGTTTCGTTGCCGTGGTCGGCCTGGCCCTGTTCGCCGGGGATCGTTACCTGCCGATCGACTATTGGCTGGCCGACCAGCGCACCGCCGTTGGCGAGCAACGCACCCTGCGTCTGGTTGACGGCACGCTGATCAATCTCAATACCCACAGTGCGCTGGATGTGCGTTTCGATGAAAAGCAGCGGCGCATCGTGCTTCAGGAAGGCGAAATACTGGTTGAAACCGGCCATGGCGATCCCCGGCCGTTCATCGTCGAAACCCGCGAAGGCAGCATGCGTGCGCTGGGTACGCGGTTTCTGGTCAAGCGCGAGGAAGACGGAACGCGCTTGAGCGTATTGCAGTCGGCGGTGGCGGTTCACCCTGAGTCCAACCCTGACGAAAAGATTCTGCGCGAAGGCCAGCAGGTACTGATCCGCAACAACGGCCTGGGCCCGGTTCTGGCCGTCAACCTCGGTGCGGATGCCTGGACCCGCGGCATGCTGGTGGTGGACAACACGCGCCTGGAGGACCTGGTGCATGAAATCGGCCGCTATCGAAACGGTTACGTCGGGGTCGCGCCGGAAGTGGCCGACCTACGCATCACCGGCAGTTTCCCGCTACGCGACACCGACCTGGCACTCAACGCCCTGCTGCCGACCCTGCCGGTGCAGATCGAACAGCACACGCAGTGGTGGGTGAAGGTCGTGGCCAAGGCCGATACCAAACCCTGAAATGCTTTGTATCTGATCGGCCGTCATCGCGAGCAAGCTCGCTCCCACATTGGAATGTATTTCAAAATGTGGGAGCGAGCTTGCTCGCGATGACGGCGTTCGACGCCCCACAAAAACCGATTTGACTCAATACCAGCCGCAACCGACTTCTGAATCGAACCGACTTCTGAATCGAAATTATTTTCATCCAGCCCTATCACTTTTTGATTTTCGTACGGCACACAGGCAATTGAGAAATGTTTCCATTCAGGAGCCGCTGTATGCCTCGTTCGCTAGACTCCCTGTTACGCCGCAGTTTGCTGGCGGTTGCCATTGCCCTTTGCACCCCTTTGGCCAGCAGCCAACTGGTCGCCGCTGAACAGGCGTCCAGCGTCCGCGCCTACAACCTGCCGACCGCTCCACTGGTCAACACCCTGAACCAGATTGCCAGCCAGGCCGGTCTGGCCCTGTCGTTGAATCCATCCCTGGCGGCGGGCAAGACCTCGGCGCCGGTCAAAGGCCAGTTCGACGCAGCCGGCGCCCTGCGCGAAGCCCTGCGTGGCACCGGGCTGCAACTGGAACAGAGCAGTGCGGGCACCTATAGCCTGGTGGCCGTGCCCGAGGGTGTGATGGACCTGCCGGTAACCAGCGTGATTGGTGTGCAAGACACTGAAAGCGCCTGGGGCCCGGCACAGGGCTACCTGGCCAAGCGCACCGCCGCCGGCACCAAGACCGACACCGCGCTGGTCGAGGCACCGCGTTCGATTTCGGTCGTCACTCGCGAGCAGATGGACGACCGCAACGCGCACACCCTCGACGATGCCGTGCGCTACTTGCCGGGCATCACCTCCAGCAGTTTCGGCAGCGACACCCGCGCCGACTGGTTGCGTGTGCGGGGTTTCGAGCCGACTCAATTCCTCGACGGCCTGCCACTGCCAAAAGGTGTGTACTCCAATCCGAAACAGGAAACCTGGAACCTCGACCGCCTGGCGCTGCTGCGCGGCCCGGCCTCCTCCGTGTACGGCCAGACCCCGCCGGGCGGCCTGCTGGACATGGTCAGCCGTCGCCCAAGCGCTGAAGCCAGCAGCGAGATCCAGCTGCAATACGGCAGCGACAATCATCGCCAGATCAACTTCGCCAGCACCGGCAAGATCGATGACGAAGGCCAGTTCCTTTACAGCCTCAGCGGCGTGCTGCGCGACGGCGGCACGCCCATCGACCACATAGATGACAAGCGCTACAACATTGCCCCCAGCCTGACCTGGAACATCGACGAAGACACCAAATTCACCCTGCTCACGCAGTTCACCCGTGACGATACCGGTATCACCAGTCAGTTCTATCCGATCCAGGGCACCAAGATCGACATGCCGTTCGGCGATATCTCCCACCACAAGAACCTGGGTGACCCGAACTACGACTTCTACGACCGCACCTACTACGCACTGGGTTATGCCTTCGAACACCGCTTGAACGATGTCTGGCAGTTCCGCCAGAACCTGCGCTACACCAAGTCGGAGCTGTCGTTCCAGGCCGTGACCGTCAACAGCTACAACCCTGACTTTGCCAACCTCGGCTTTGTCGTCGACGATCAAGGCAACACCGGCCGTGGCACCACCAATGTCGACGAAGACATCGCCCAATTCGCCGTGGACAACAACTTCCAGGGCGACTTCGTCACCGGCGACGTCAGTCACACCTTGCTGATCGGCCTGGACCACCAGCGCAACACCACCAACTACCTCTCGATCTTCGGCACCGCGCCGGGCATCAACGTCAACGACCCGGTCTATGGCTTGCCGATCGAGCGTCCGGCACGCTCCACAGCCTTCTATGACTACGAACAGAAGACCCAGCAGACCGGCCTGTACATCCAGGACCAGATGGCCCTCGGCCAATGGCGCCTGACCCTCGGCGGTCGTGAAGACTGGGTCCACACCGGCACCACGTTCTTCAACAAGGGCGATGCCACCAACACCGAACGCGACAAGAACTTCAGCGGCAACGCGGCGATCAGCTACGTGTTCGACTCGGGCTTCGTGCCTTACCTGTCCTACGCCGAATCGTTCCAGCCGACCAGCAATGCCGTTGCCTCGCCGACCGAGTCGTTCAAGCCGACCGAAGGCAAGCAATGGGAACTGGGGATCAAGTACCAGCCACCGGGCAGCAACACCCTGCTGACCGCGGCTGTGTATGACCTGACCCAGAAAAACGTTTCCGTCACCAACAACGTGGGCAACGTGACAGTCACCAGCCAGACCGGCGAAGTGAAAGTCAAAGGCCTGGAACTGGAAGCCGTTTCCGACGTGACCGAAAACCTCAAGGTCACCGCTGCCTACACCCTGGCCAAATCCGAAGTGCAAGAGGGCATCTACAAGGGCAATCGCCTGCAACTGATGCCTAACCAGCAAGCGTCAGTGTGGGGCGACTACACCTGGCACAGCGGCGTGCTGGATGGCTTCGGCATCGGCGCTGGCGCGCGCTATACCGGCAATACCTATGGCGACCAGGCCAACACCTGGCTGGGCAAGGCCGACGCCTACACGGTGTTCGACGCAGTGGTTCACTACGACCTCGGTCGCCTGGACAACAGCCTCAAAGGCGCTTCGCTGGCCGTCAACGCAACCAACCTGCTCGACAAGGACTACATCTCGACTTGCGACAGCTACTACTGCTACTACGGCGACCAGCGCAGTGTCGTCGCAAGTGCAACCTACAAGTGGTAACGCTTTGAGCTGACACGCCCAATGACCAGGCCGTCCTTCGTGGGCGGCTTTGGTTTTTCTGAAGGCTATGAAATGAAAAGTAAAACAATTCGCCGCTGGTCCTTCGTCCACACCTGGTCCAGCCTGATCTGCACAGCGTTTCTGCTGATGCTGGCACTGACCGGCCTGCCGTTGATCTTTCACCACGAGATCGACCACTTGCTGGGCGATGCGCCTGAAGTGAAGGTAATGTCGGCGGACACCCCACACCTGAATTTGCAGCAGTTGGTGGACGCGGCCGAGAAACATCGTCCCGGTGAAGTCATGCAGTACTTCGGCTTCGAGGACGATGAGCCCAACGCAGTGCTGACCATCATGGCCGCGACCGCAGGCACCGAGCCGAACTCGTCCCACACCTTCATGCTCGACGCCCGTACTGGCGAAGCGCTGGAAACGCCATCGGCCAACGGCGGCTTCATGATGGTCATGTTGCGCCTGCACGTGGACATGTTCGCCGGCTTGCCGGGCAAGTTACTGCTGGCGTTCATGGGAATTGCGTTCGTGACAGCGATCGTTTCCGGCACAGTGCTGTACTTGCCGTTCATGCGCCGCTTGAAATTCGCCACCGTGCGCCAGGACAAATCCACTCGCCTGCGCTGGCTCGACCTGCATAACCTGATCGGCGTCGTGACATTGACCTGGGCGCTGGTGGTCGGCGTAACCGGCGTCGTCAGTGCCTGCGCAGACCTACTGATTGCCGCATGGCGCAACGACACACTGGCCGCGATGATCGCGCCGTATCGCGATGCACCACCGCTGACTCAACTGGCGCCGGCCAACCGTTTGCTCGACATCGCCAAAGAAGTCGCACCGGGCATGCAGCCGGACTTCATCGCCTTCCCCGGCACACGCTTTTCCAGTGAGCACCATTACGCAGTGTTCATGAAGGGCAGCACGCACCTGACCTCGCACCTGCTGACGCCGGTTCTGATCGATGCCAGCACCCTGCAAGTCACCGCAGTGGTCGAACGCCCGTGGTACATGGACGTCATGGGCATGTCACAACCGCTGCACTTCGGTGACTACGGCGGCATGCCGATGCAGATACTCTGGGCGACCCTCGATGTGCTGACCATCATCGTGCTCGGCAGCGGGGTCTACCTGTGGGTGGTGCGGCGCAAGGCTGCCAGGCCGGTGCTGGAAAAAGCGGAGAGCGCGGCATGAAGCCCCGGCAGTCGAACTTCTGGAAAGTGTTTAGCACTCCAATCGTCATCGCCTTGTTCAGCGCAGCAGGGTTGTTTGCCGCGTTGCTCGGGGATGGTGTGTGGGATTCGCTGAGCTGGCTAGGCTTGGGCATCCCCGCCGCTGTTGCCCTGCGGGGACTCCTGCAACGCCGCTGAAGCGACATCCCCCGGTAGGAGCGAGCTTGCTCGCGATGCACCCGAGAACTCCCAGGGGTGTCAGTCTTCCAACGTCATCGTTGACGACCATCGCGAGCAAGCTCGCTCCCACAAGGGGCCAAGCCATGATGCTTGAGCAATCAGACCAACGCGCTATGCTGCCCGACACTGCCACCGACCGAGACGCTGCCATGTCCGCCCCGAGCATGACCCTGTACCACAACCCGCTTTCCCCCTTCGTTCGCAAAGTCATGGTGCTGCTGCACGAAACCGGACAACAGAACCGCGTAGCGTTACAGACCAGCGTACTGACCCCGGTCAACCCGGACCTGACCCTGATCGACGACAACCCCCTGAGCAAAATCCCGGCCCTGCGCCTGGCCGATGGCAATGTCATCCATGACAGCCGGGTCATCCTCGACTACCTCGACCACCAGCACGTCGGTAACCCGCTGATCCCCCGCGAAGGCTCGGCCCGCTGGCGGCGCCTGACCCTCGCTTCACTGGCCGACGGGATCATGGACGCGGCCGTGCTGGTGCGCTACGAAGTCGCCCTGCGCCCCCCGGAAAAACACTGGGACGAATGGCTCGACGGCCAGCGCGACAAGATCCGTCGCGCCCTGGCATTGCTGGAAAAGGACGCGATTGCCGAGCTGACCTGCCACTTCGACGTTGCCGCGATCAGCGTGGCCTGTGCATTGGGTTACCTGGACCTGCGCCATCCGGATCTGGACTGGCGCACGGCGAATCCGCAACTCGCGGCGTGGTATTTCGAGGTGAGCCAGCGGCCTTCGATGATTGCGACGATGCCGAAGGTTTAGAACTTCGCCGGCTGTACTGGCATCTTCGCGAGCAGGCTCGCTCCCACCTTTGACAGCGGTGCCATGTGGGAGCGAGCCTGCTCGCGATGGCACCACAACGGATCTAACGCAAACAACCCTGCAATCAGCGTCGCCAATACCCTCCCCTCCCGCTGATCTTCCCGCAACCCCACCGACCGGCTCATTGCACCGCTCCAATATCGAAGTTCAGCGGTTTCCCCGCTTTCTGCCCAACCCCATACCAATCCAGCTTCCGCGTCAGCACCATGAACACGCCGAGCAAACCGAACAGCAACAACGACCCCATCAACAGCGCGTAATCCTCTGCACTCAACAGCCCATAGAGCAGCCCATACAACGCCGCCAATCCCACAGAAAAACTCAAGCCGTGGCGCACGCTGCGCAACACGTGGCAAACGTAGAATCCGATCAACAACACACAACCGCTGGCGGACAACAGGTACGCCAAGGCAAAGCCGATGTGCTCGGACAACGACAGCAACAACAGGTAGAAGAACGCCAGCGCCACACCTACCAACGCATATTGCACCGGGTGCACCGCGAGGCTTTTCAGCACTTCGAACAGGAAGAAACCGGCAAAGGTCAGGACGATGAACAGCAGCGCATATTTGATCGCCCGGTCGCTTTTCAGGTACTGGTCCACGGGTTCGATGAAGCTCACGCCGAAGCTGCGACCGAACAACGCCTCACAGCCACCGCGGGACACGCAGCTGTTCAGCGTTTCTTGCAGGTTGGTGGAGAAAAACGAGGTTTGCCAATGGGCGGTAAAACCTTGATCAGTGATCTCGCGCTGGGCAGGCAGGTAGTTGCCGATGAAGCTTGGATGCGGCCAGTTGGCACTCAGCGAAACTTTGCTGGTCTTGCCCACCGGCAGTATTTGTAACTGGCCGGTGCCTTGCAGCTTCAGGTCAAAACCGAAGGCCAACTCCGTGGCCTGCTTTGTTTCCAACGCCGGCAGGGTCACGTGGACACCTTCACCCAGCCAGCTCACTTGGCTGCCCGGAATGAAGTCCAGGTTCTGGCCGTTGAGTTCAAGCTTCAAAGCGTTTTCGATACCACGAATGTCGCTGATGCCAACAGCGAGGAATGGCTGATCGAACTGGTAATCGGCGAAATCTTCCTTGATGCCCAGTTGAACCGGCAGGGAAAAGTGGCCGCTAATGCGGTTGTCTGCATGGAACAACCGCGCCTGGTAAATACCTCGGGAACGCAGTTCGGTCTGAACGTCTGCGACGAGTTCGAAGCGCTCCGGCAGAAAATACAAACGACCGCGCTCTTCACCGACCTCCTGATAACGCTCGTTGGTTTTTTCGTGGGTCTTCCAGGTGCGCACGACTTTGCGATACGGCACCACCATCAGCGGGCCGCTCAATTGCTGGTTGTAACTGGAGCTGCGGGCAATGTCTTCGAGCACACCGTCGCGCAGTTGCTGGCGCTCCTGGATCACGCCGTTGATCATCAGCAGTGGAATCAGCAACAACAGAATCAACAGGGCAATTGCCCCGAGTTTTAGGGTCAGGCTACGGTTCATGGGACTCTCCCTGTTTTGGATGGGGAGAGTCTGGATTCGGTATGTGGTGGAGCCATGGGGGGAATGTGGAGATTGTGTGAAGATTCAGCCTGCTCGCGATTGGCCGTAACTCGCTCTTAAGGCAGGTGTAACTTCACCTCCACACCGCCGTCGACATTACCAATGCTCATCGTACCGCCATGCAGCTTGACCACTTCCTCGACAAAATTGAGCCCAAGCCCGGTACTTTTGCGCCCACTGTCGGGACGCGGCAACGAGTAAAAACGCTCGCTCAAACGCGGCAGCGCGTAGTCGGGAATCGGCTCTGCCTGATTGAAAAGCTTGAACTCGACCTGCTCGCCTGTCCGTTCGGCGGTGAATCGCAACACACCTTCAACAGGGGTGAAATCCAGCGCATTGTCCAGCAGATTACCCAACGCCTGGCGCAGCAGAAATGGCTCGCCGATCAGCACCAGGTCCGATGAAATCGTTTGCTCTACGCGCAACTGTTTACCTTCGATTCGCGCAGATTGCGCGTTCAGCAGGCCATCCACCAAAGCTGCCAATGGCACCGCCACCCGCTGCTCCAGCCCTTGGCGTTGCTCGACCTGCGCCAGGTTCAAAAGCCGCTCGATCAGCTGCTGCATGCGCGCACTTTCACTGTCGATATTGCCGACGAAACGTTGCCGCTGTGCCGGAGGCATTTCGCCCTGTAACAGTTCCGCCGCGCCACGAATCGCCGCCAACGGACTCTTCAGCTCATGGGTCAAGGTGTGCACGTAACGTTCGACGTAGGCCTTGCCTTCAAGCTGCGTGCGCATCTGCTCCACTGCCGTGGCCAATTGCTCCAGCTCACCGCCGCGATAATGCGGCACTTCAACCCGCCGGCCTTCACTGACGCCTTGGGCGTACACCGTCAATCTTCGCAGGGCTCGGCTGAGCCACCAGGATAACAACGCGCCGAACAGCAGACCGAGGCCGATCAGCCCGGCGCCGTACACCAGCAACCGGCGTTCCGTGCGATCCACATAAGGCTGCAACGAGCTGTTGGGCTTGGCCACAGTGACCACGCCGATGATCTGGCCGTTGTCGCGAATCGGCGCGCCGACGTGCATCACCGAAGACCCCGGATCGTTCGGGTCATTGCGCGTGGAGCGTGCGCCGTATTCGCCACGCAGGGTCAGGTAGACGTCGTTCCAGCGCGAGTAATCCTGCCCCACCGCCGTCCCGCTGGAGTCCAGCACGACAATGCCCTTGGCGTCGGTGACGTAGATGCGGTGGTTGACCTGATTCTTTGGCAAGCCCCAGATTTTCGCTCCGGGCTGTCGCTCACCATAGGCCTTGAGCAGTTCCGGCCAGCGATTCTGGTTGAGGCTGCCGGCCTTGAAGTCGTCGCGCAGGATCTCGGCCATCAGGTTGGCGGTATCGACCAGGGTTTCTTCGGTGGACTGGCGCACGCCGGGGCGGATTTCCTGCATGACCGTGTTGAGCACAAAGTAGCCGGTCAGGCCGATGAACAGTGCGTAGACCAGGAAAATCCGGATTCCCAGCGGCATCAGCTTTGTCCCGGGTTGTAGCTGTAGCCGAGGCCGCGGTGGGTCTGGATCGGTTCGGCGTCAGCCTTCACCAATCGCAACTTGGCGCGCACGCTCTTGATGTGGCTGTCGATGCTGCGCTCGTAACCGGCGTCGGCCGCCACACCCAGGGCATCGAGCAACTGTTCGCGGCTGAAGACTCGCTCGGGTTGCTCCAGCAGGCATTGCAGCAGACGGAATTCATGGCGGGTCAGGGTCAGCAGTTGACCGCGATAACTGATTTGCACACGCTCACTGTCGATGCGAAACAGCGTCGCCGACGGGTCGCTCACCGTGCGGGGCACCATGCGCTTGAGAATCGCCCGGACCCGCGCCGCCACTTCTCGAGGGCTAAACGGTTTGACCACGTAATCGTCGGCGCCGATTTCCAGGCCCACGACGCGATCGATTTCGCCATCCCGGGCGCTGAGGAACATCACCGGCACTTCGCTGAAGCGTCGCAGTCGCTTGCAGGTTTCGAAGCCGCTGATGTCCGGCAGGCCGATATCGAGAATGATCAGATCCGCCGGGGTCTGGCGCTGGTGCTCCAGCGCCGCCGCGCCCAGGCTCAGCCATGTGGTGGTGAAGCCCTCGCCTTGCAGGGCGAAAACCAGGGTGTCGGCAATGGCCGCTTCGTCTTCGACAATCAGGATATGAGGCATGGCGTCCGAGCCCGGCAGTGATGTGGGCGAACGGTGACTCAAGGGGGAATCGGCGTCAATCAGGCTGAGCTGATTGTCGCTCAGGTCTGTAGTACCTAGCAGTTCTGCTAGTAGGCAGCTTCTGAAAAAACTCCGATGCTTAAGTTTATGCGATCCGGACCTTGAACGGAGTTCAACCCATGTCTAACACATCCCGTGACACTGTACTGTGTCGCTATCACTACGATCCACTGGATCGCCAAAATGGCTGCACAGTACTTCAGCAACTCGCCATCCAGCGTTTTCATTGCAAAAGCCGACTGACCACTGAGATTCAGGGCGCCGTTCGGTGGAGCATCCTTCAGCACGACGACCAGTTGCTGGCCCAGCAAAGTCGCCTCGACGCCAAAGTAGGCACCACCCTGCTGGCTACCGACCAACAACGCTCGATACTCAATGCCCTGGACGCCACTCAACCTAATCCCCTCGCCTACACACCTTACGGCCATCGTCCGGCGGAAAACGGTTTGCTCAGCTTGCTCGGCTTCAATGGCGAACGGCCGGACCCGGTGACCGGGCATTATCATTTAGGCAATGGGTATCGGCAGTTCAATCCGGTGTTGATGCGGTTTAACAGCCCGGATAGTAGGAGTCCGTTTGGGATGGGTGGGGTTAATGCTTATGCGTACTGTGGAGGAGAACCGGTAAATCGCAATGATCCAACGGGGCACACCTGGCGTCCGCTTAAAATTTTTCTAAGAAAAATCGGCGTGATGAAAAAAGCTGCCAAACCCAAAACCGTTGTACAAATTGGTGCATGGCAACAAGTTCCTGGCGACCCAGAGCGCGTACAGCTCCCCTCTAAAATCCCCCGAAAACAAAAGCAGGCAAAACTGACAAAAAAGGAGGAGGAACAGTTCCGAAAAGAGCTCGACAAAGCACTTTCCGACGGTAGGAACATGGATCAGCAGCTTCGTTTGAATAATGCAGCCAGTACAAGCGGTAATTCAGCAACCTCACCTAACAGGGCGCCGAATCGCGGCGCCCTCACTTCAAGTCATTCTGCTGTTTCAGACTCTGTTGAACACATGCCAACAGAAGAGCTTGCTCAATTTAGGAATACTGTAAGTGAATGGCAAAATGTCGGCACCGAAAGGAGCAACATTTTACAAACCATAGACAGTGAAATAGCAATCAGAGAGCTGAACGTCTTTAAAGAACCACCCACTAGCAATAGGGGTATACGTCGGGGTGAGCCGGGTTATTAAACACGGATCATATCTAGCTTGGCACCTTCCAACGAAGGTGCCCCATTCATTTCATTAACAATCCGGCTTGTCCGCCGTAAACCTTCTCGCCGGATTCACCGCCGCGCCAAACTCACGCAACGCCTTGGCCCCAATCAGCAACGGATAGTTGAAGCTACTACGGTCAGTCAGGTTGACCTCGACCGTGCGTTTGACGTTGCCCAGGCACAATTCCAGATCGACCACCGGACGCTTGCTGGGCGCGGTGGCGTCTTCATCCTCGTCCTCTTCGGAACGGGTCTTGATTTTGCTGATCCGCGCGACTTTATGCTCGTAGACCTTGTTGCTCGCATCCTTGGTCGCGAGGCGGAAACGTACCCAGTCTTCACCGTCGCGGGTAAAGGTTTCGATGTCCTTGGCCGACAGCGACGCGGTCAGGGCACCGGTGTCCATCTTGGCCTTGAGCACTTCACCGCCAATTTCCGGCAGCGCGATGTATTCGTAACGTCCGTACAGCGTGGGCTCGGCGGCCATGACCGGCAGGGCCAGAAGAGAAAGCAGTGCGAGGAGCGATTTCACGTATGGGGCTTCCTTGAGCAATGGGCAGCGAAATTTTAGACAGTCAGTTGGCAATTCGTTCGTTCTTGGAATCGCTTCGCGGGCAAGCCACGCTCCCACAGGGTTTTGTGTCGTTCACACATCTTGTGTACACCCCAATCCACTAATGAAATGGCTCCCCCCTCACACCCTGTGATCATTCTCTAAGCTTTCACAGGGTGTCTTTCGGAGGCTA
>NZ_JBYTDD010000024.1:0-117400 GCF_058791055.1 Pseudomonas sp. EU05-FHT14B02
CGCTCCCACAGGTTTTGTGAACACCGCAAATCCCTGTGGGAGCGAGCTTGCTCGCGATGGGGCCGCTGGATCAAACCCTGAACTGATTGATCAACCGCCGCTGCTGTTCAGCCAGTTTGGTCAAGTCGGCACTGGCCGCACTCGACTCATCCGCACCACCGGCCACTTCATTGGCCACCTGGCCGATGTTGATTACGTTGCGGTTAATGTCGTCCGCCACGGCACTTTGCTCCTCAGCCGCGCTGGCAATCTGGGTGTTCATGTCGTTGATCACCGACACTGCCTGAGTAATGGTTTCCAGTGCTTCAGCGGCTTTCGATGCGTGAAGTACGCTTTCGTCCGTGCGGTTCTGGCTGTCTTCCATTACTCGCACCACATCCCGCGTGCCCTGCTGCAGTTGCTGGATCATGGTCTGGATTTCTTCGGTGGCCTTTTGTGTCTTCTGCGCCAGGTTACGCACCTCGTCGGCCACCACGGCAAAACCTCGGCCCTGTTCACCGGCACGGGCGGCTTCGATGGCTGCGTTCAGGGCCAGCAGGTTGGTCTGCTCGGCGATCCCGCGAATGGCGGTGAGGATGGCGTTGATGTTTTCGCTGTCCTTGGCCAGGGTTTGCACCACGCCGACGGCCCGGCCGATCTCCACGGCGAGGGCGCCAATGGAGTTCGAGGTGTCGCGCACGATCTGCATGCCCTGGCTGGCGGCCTGATCGGCATGGCTGGCGGCCTGTGCGGCCTGGGTCGCATTGCGCGCGACGTCCTGGGCGGTGGCGGTCATTTCCTGTACGGCGGTGGCCACTTGATCGATCTCGGCCATTTGCTTGTGCACGCCGGTGTTGGTGCGGATGGCGATATCGGCGGTGTGTTCCGATGAATCGCTGACACTCTGCACCGAAGTCACCACTTGGGTGATCATCGCCTGCAACTTGGCCAGGAAAGTGTTGAAGCCTTTGGCGATCGAGCCCAGTTCATCGGCGCGATCACTGGTCAGGCGTCGGGTCAGGTCGCCTTCGCCCTGGGCGATATCGTCGAGCATGGCCACCATCTGCTTGAGCGGACGGGCGATGCCGTGGCCCACCAGCCAGATCACCAGCAAGCCGATACCGGCAATCACCAGGCCAACCATCGCCATACCGAAGGTGTCGGATTTGCGCTGCGCGTCCAGATCGGCCTGGAGCTTTTGCAGGTCGGCCATGACCGCATTCAGCGGCAACTGCAGCATCAGGGTCCAGCGGGCGTCGGTCTGGCCGATGCCGAACGGCAGGTACAACTCGATTCGGCCTTGGGCCTTGTCGACGGTATAGGTGACTTCGCCGCGTTTGAGATTGGCCATGTTGGCGATCTGTTTGCTGTCGAGGATGTCGCTGACCTTCTCGCCGAATTTGCTCGGATCCTTGGTGTAGGCAACGATCCGGCCATTGCCGCCGATCAGGGCCATTTCCCCGGCGCCGCTGTAAAGTTTCTGGTTGGCGCCCAGGAGCATTTCCTGGATGAAGTTCACCGACAGGTCAGCACCGACGATGCCCTGGAAGGCACCGTTGAGCATGATCGGTTCAATAAAGGAGGCGAGCATGACGATTTTGTCGCCCACCTTATAAGGCGCCGGATCGATCACGCAGGATTTTTTGGTTTCTTTCGAGCACAAGTAGTACTCGCTGGCGCGCACGCCAGTGGACAGGGTTTTCTGGTCGTCGACGTCCACCAGTTTGTCCAGGCCCAGGGTGCCGTCGTCGTTGCGGAACCACCAGGGCAGGAAGCGCCCGTTGCTGGCGTCGATGCCGACCACCTGGGTGCCGACGTAGGTCGCATCGTTGTGATCCAGTGCGTCTTTTTCCCAACCGATGTAGGTGCCGAGGATTTTCGGGTTCTTGACCACGTTTTCCTTGATCAGGCCGATCAGTTGCTCGCGGCTCAGGCTCAGGGCGGGCTGGCCATCGGCACCCGGTGTGCCGATCAGGGCGTTGACCCGCACCAGTCCGCCGGCAATCAGCAGCGGTGCTTCGAGTTCGCGCTGGATCTGGCTGACCTGGGTTTGCGCCAGGGACGTCAGGCGTTGTTCGATGACTTGCTCGAATTGGGCCTGGGTCCGCTCCTGGACCATGTCTTGCGTCCGGGCGCCGGAGAACAGTGCGTACACAACCAGCGCTGCCACGACACTAAGGACAATGGCGCCGGCAAGGGCCGCCACGGAAAACTGGATCGACTTGAATTTCATGGAGGCTCCGCACGCGAAAGGACGTTTGCCCAGGTGTATCGGCAGGGTGACGGGCGGGCATGAGCGCGGGCAGTTGAAAGGACCGTTTTTGCGTGCCGGATGTCGTAATTGAATCAATGAGCGGCGTTATGGGCTGCGGGTTGTCGCCGTATGTGAATTTTTTCTACGGCGATGAGAGCTTTGTCCGAATTGTGCGTCTTACGTCCATTGTATCTGGCGTCGATACATTTCCACGCCTAGGATAAGCGGCATGTTTTCAGAGAGTTTTTTGATGAACAAGATTTTGGTTGTCAGTGCACTGAGCGCAGCGCTGTTGCTCACCGGCTGCCAGTCGGTCAATACCACCAGTGGCGGCGCTGTAGGCGTTGAGCGCAAGCAGTACATGTTCAGCATGTTGTCTGCGCAAGAGGTCGACCAGATGTACGCCCAGTCCTATCAGAAGACAGTGGGCGAAGCGTCCAGCAAGGGTGTGCTGGACAAGTCCAGCAATGAAGCCCGGCGGGTTCAGGCGATTGCCGACCGGCTGATTGCCCAGGCGCCGAATTTCCGTCCGGACGCGGCCCAGTGGAAGTGGGAAGTCAACCTGATCAAGAGCGATGAACTCAATGCCAACTGTGGCCCTGGCGGCAAGATCATTTTCTACACCGGGTTGATCGACAAACTGCAACTGACCGACGATGAAATCGCCGCGATCATGGGCCATGAAATCGCCCACGCCCTGCGCGAGCATGGTCGTGAAGCGATGTCCAAGGCTTACGGCATCGAAATGGCCAAGCAGGGCGCCGGTGCATTGTTGGGGGTGGGGCAGGACACCTTGGCCCTGGCCGATACCGTGGCCAACTACGGCATGACCTTGCCCAACAGCCGTGCCAATGAAAACGAGGCGGACCTGATCGGCCTGGAACTGGCCGCCCGCGCCGGTTACAACCCGAATGCCGCGATCACCCTGTGGAACAAGATGAGCAAGGTCTCGGAAGGTTCACCACCGGAGTTCCTGAGTACTCACCCGGCGTCGTCGAGTCGTATTGCGGCGTTGCAGGCGGCGATTCCGAAGGTCATGCCGCTTTATGAGCAGGCTAGGAAGTCCTGATAGTCATGTGGTGAGGCTGCTGGCCTCTTCGCGAGCAAGCCCGCTCCCACAATAAATCTCCATTGACTGCAAACTTTGTGTGCACTGGAGACCCAATGTGGGAGCGGGCTTGCTCCGGGCGGCGTTCCGACGAAGAACGATAACGCGGTCTAACGACCTATCGCGTCAAACCCACCCGCTGCTCTGCATCGCCTTGTACACCGCGACAATCGCCAGGATGAAGAACGCCGACGCCGCCAGTCGACGGATCAGGGTCAACGGCAATTTCTCCGCGGCAAAGTTACCGGCCAATACCACGGGCACGTTGGCAATCAGCATGCCGAGGGTGGTGCCGATGATCACCAGCCATAGCTCCGGATACTGCGCAGCCAGCATCACGGTCGCGATCTGGGTCTTGTCGCCGATTTCCGCCAGGAAGAACGCAATCAGTGTAGTCAGGAACGGCCCGAACTTGCGGGCGGTGCTGGCTTCGTCGTCATCCATCTTGTCTGGGACCAGGGTCCATAGCGCCGTGGCGGCGAAGCTCGCAGCAAGGATCCAGTGCAACATCGTATCCGAGAAGAAACTGCCGACCCAGGCGCCCACTGCACCGGCGGCCGCATGGTTGGCCAGGGTCGCGGCGACGATACCGGCGATGATCGGCCAGGGCTTGCGGAAGCGGGCAGCGAGAATGAGCGCAAGCAGTTGCGTCTTGTCGCCGATTTCGGCCAAGGCAACGATTGCGGTAGGTACGAGTAGTGAATCCAGCATCAGGGGTTTTCCTAAGGGGCGGGTCGACACGGCTATGACACGTACAGCCTTC
Organism: Pseudomonas sp. EU05-FHT14B02; assembly: GCF_058791055.1. Classification (NCBI taxonomy): domain Bacteria; kingdom Pseudomonadati; phylum Pseudomonadota; class Gammaproteobacteria; order Pseudomonadales; family Pseudomonadaceae; genus Pseudomonas; species Pseudomonas sp. EU05-FHT14B02. The sequence continues at coordinate 4,105 of NZ_JBYTDD010000024.1, forward strand.
CCGCCCCGGGTAAGGTGTTCGTGTCATAGGTCTTGTCAAACCCTGCGATCCATCTGATGTGGATGCTTGGGTCGCATGCGCCATGGTCTGAGGACCAAGTATGTTGACGCATGCCGGACGAGCGTGGCGCTCGTGGGAGACTACTCCCCTAGGACGGAGCGGATTCTGCCTTTGCAAAACCCATTCGGCAAGCCTTCTTTTTCAACGAAGTTCTATCCGCGCTTGGCTCGGTAGATCCGGAAGCCCTGTCCTTCGGCCTTGATCGTGCACGGGCCCAGATGCTCTTCGATCAGAGGCTGGTACTTCAGGAAGCTGTTCGCCACCAAACGCAGTTCACCGCCGTTTTTCAGATGTTTGGCCGCTTTTCGCAGCAAATTCTCCGTTGCGAAATAGTCGGTGTGCACGCCGACATGGAACGGAGGATTGCTCAGGATCGCACTCAAACCCATCGGGGCGGCATCGATGCCGTCACCGGTAATCACCTCGGCTTCCAGACCATTGGCCGCCAGGGTCAGGCGACTGCTGGCAGCGGCAAAGGCATCCACATCCAGCAACGTGACCTGATTATGCGGGTAACGACGTTTCACTGCCGCGCCCAAGACCCCTGCGCCGCAACCGAAATCGAGCAAGTGACCGCTGGGCAGTTTGTCCAGATGTTCAAGCAGCAGCGCGCTGCCGCGATCCAGGCGACCATGGCTGAACACCCCCGGCAGGCTGATGACCTTCAACGGGCCTTCGGCCAGCGGCAGTTCATAGGTCTGCGCCAGGCTTTCCAGTGGTTTGGCTTCAGGCGCGTTGGCCACGGTGACCAGCCAGAGCTGGCAGTGGCGCGCGCTGTCGAGTTTGCGTGGCTTGCCGAACGGGTTGAGTTGTTTGGCGGCGCCTTCGATGCCGCTTTTTTTCTCGCCGACCAGGTACAGCTCGCGGCCAGCCAGCCGTGAGGCGAGGGCGTTGAGAATGTAGTCGGTCAGGTCCTTGGCCTTAGGCAGAAACACCACCGCTGTATCGAACTCGCGCTCAGGAGCATTCACACCAAAATGGCTGCGCTCGGCGAAGCGGGCGTCCAGCGAGGCCTGATCGCCGGCGTGCCAGCACCAGCCATGAGCTTCGGGCAGACGGCCCAGCAAGTCGTCGGCGGGCAAGCCGGCCAACAACACCGAGCCCTGGAATAACTCGGCCTGACGAAGCAGTACTTCACTGCGCGGATCCATAACTGCTCCTGTGAAAAAAAGTGCCGCAGTTTATCAACTGACGACCCGCAGCGCCTTACCGCTGAAGTACCCCAGTGCATTTTCGGTCACTTGGCCAACGATTCGCTGGCGCGCTTCACGGCTGCCCCAGGCGTTGTGCGGAGTGACGATCAGGCGCGGGATGTCATGGGCCAGCAGCGGATTGCCGTTGACGGGAGGCTCGACGCTCAGCACGTCAGTGGCGGCGCCGCCCAGATGCCCGTTGCGCAAGGCGTTGGCCAGCGCCTGTTCGTCGATCAGGCCTCCGCGAGCGGTGTTGACCACGAATGCGCCGGGTTTCATCGCGGCCAGTTCGCGGGCGCCGATGAAGTGACGGGTGTGTTCGTTGAGCGGGCAGTGCAGGGTCAGGGCATCGACTTGCGGTAGCAGCTCATCCAGTGGCAGGCGGTCCGGCCGGGCAGGGCGCCCTGGAATTTGCCCCAGCACAACGCGCATACCGAAGGCTTCAGCCAGCCGTGCGACCGCGCCGCCCAATTCGCCATGGCCCAAAAGACCAAGGGTTTTGCCTTCGAGTTCGACAATCGGGTAATCCAGCAAACAGAATTGTTTGGCTTGCTGCCAGCGGCCTTCGCCGACGGCTTTTTGATAATCGGCCAGGCGCGTGGCCAGGTTGAGCAGCAGCATGATCGTGTGCTGCGCCACCGACGGTGTGCCGTAGCCCTGGCAGTTGCACACGGTAATCCCGTGGGCGCGGGCGGCGGCGAGGTCGACATTGTTGGTGCCGGTGGCAGTGATCAGGATCAGCTTGAGATCAGGGCTGGCGGCCATGGCGGCGGCATCGATCAGGATCTTGTTGCTGATGGCGACGGTCGCACCCTTGAGGTGTTCGATGACTTGATCGGGCAAGGTCTGGGCGAACAGCTGCAAATCGCTGAAGCAACTGCGCAAGGGGGCTAGGTCAAGGTCGCCGAGGTCCAGGGACGGGTGGTCGAGGAATACGGCGCGGCGAGTGTTCGTCATCAACTGTACCTTTTGTGCAATGAACTGAAGGCGTAATCTGCCGAGCCTACCAGATGAAATAAATAGTTACGCTTGGCCTGAAGGAGCCCCAATGTACTGGACAGAGTTCTTGACCGTTGCCCTGATTCACTTGCTGGCCGTGGCCAGCCCTGGCCCGGACTTTGCCGTGGTGGTGCGCGAGAGTGTTACCCACGGTCGGCGTGCGGGCACCTGGACCGCGCTGGGCGTGGGCACGGCGATTTTCCTGCATGTGGGTTACTCGCTCTTGGGTATCGGCCTGATCGTGTCCCAGTCGATCGTGCTGTTCAATGCCTTGAAATGGGCCGCCGCCGCTTACCTGCTGTACATCGGTTACAAGGCGCTGCGCGCGCAACCGGCCAGGTCTGTGGCTGACGACCTGCACAAGGAAGCCGGCGAGCGCACCGCCCGTGGTGCCTTCACCTCGGGTTTCGTCACCAACGGTCTCAATCCGAAAGCCACGCTGTTCTTCCTTTCGCTGTTCACCGTGGTGATCAACCCGCACACGCCGCTGGCCGTACAGGCCGGGTACGGGGTTTACCTGGCGGTGGCGACAGCGATCTGGTTCTGCCTGGTGGCGATGTTGTTCAGCCAGCAGCGCGTACGCGCCGGTTTCGCCCGCATGGGCCACTGGTTCGACCGGACCATGGGCGCGGTGCTGATTGCGATTGGCGTGAAGCTCGCTTTTACCGAGATGCACTGATCAGATATCTGTCCTTGTAGGAGCAGCCGGTCGACGCTCGATTGCCCGCGATGCTCGTCCACGATAACACTCGATATCTGCCCCCCCCCCCCCCCGCGGTAATCCCGGGTTCATCGCGAGCAAGCTCGCTCAAACAGATGATCAAACCCTATGATTGATGGCGCAACGCTATCATTCATGGGGTTCTGCAAATCATTCCTTTGGCTGATTTGGCTGACGTTCAAGGGCACTACAGTGCGTACTTTCAGTCACGACCGTGCAGTCAGATTAAAGGGATTATTATGTTGCAGACTCGCGTTATCCCCCCGGCCGAAGGCGCTTACCAGTACCCGCTGTTGATTAAACGGCTGCTGATGTCCGGTGCCCGTTATGAGAAAACCCGCGAGATCATCTACCGCGACAAGTTGCGCTATAGCTATCCGACCCTGATCGAACGGGTAGCCCGCCTGGCCAACGTGCTGACAGCGGCCGGAGTCAAGCCTGGGGATGCCGTGGGTGTGATGGACTGGGACAGCCATCGTTACCTGGAATGCATGTTCGCCATCCCGATGATCGGTGCGGTGATCCACACCATCAACGTGCGCCTGTCACCGGAACAGATCCTCTACACAATGAACCACGCCGAGGATCGCTTTGTGCTGGTCAACAGCGAGTTCGTCGGTCTCTACAAGGCCATCGAGGGGCAACTGACCACGGTCGACAAAACCCTGCTGTTGACTGACCTGCCGGAAAAAACCGCGGACCTGCCGAATCTCGTCGGCGAATACGAACAACTGCTGGCCGCGGCGAGCCCGCAATACGACTTCGAGGACTTCGACGAAAACTCGGTCGCGACCACGTTCTATACCACCGGCACCACCGGTAACCCCAAGGGCGTGTACTTCACCCATCGGCAACTGGTGCTGCACACCATGGGCGTGTCGACCATCATGGGCGCGATCGATAGCGTGCGCCTGCTGGGCACCAACGATGTGTACATGCCAATCACTCCGATGTTCCACGTGCACGCCTGGGGCTTGCCGTATGTGGCGACCATGCTCGGGCTCAAGCAGGTGTATCCCGGCCGCTATGACCCGGAGTACCTGGTGGAGTTGTGGCGCAAGGAAAAGGTCACGTTCTCCCATTGCGTACCGACCATTCTGCAGATGGTCCTCAATGCCAAGGCCGCGCAGAACGTCGACTTCGGCGGCTGGAAAATCGTCATCGGCGGCAGCGCCCTGAACCGCACGCTGTACGAGGCGGCCAAGGCCAAAGGCATTCAGCTGACTGCCGCCTACGGCATGTCGGAAACCGGGCCACTGGTTTCGTGCGCGCACCTCAACGACGAATTGATGGCGGGTACCGAAGACGAACGCACCACTTACCGGATCAAGGCCGGCGTGCCGGGGCCACTGGTGGAGGCGGCGATCGTCGACACCGAGGGCAACTTCCTGCCCGCCGATGGCGAGACCCAGGGCGAACTGGTGTTACGCGCGCCATGGCTGACCGAGGGGTATTTCAATGAGCCGCAGAAGGGCGCCGAGCTCTGGGCCGGAGGCTGGCTGCACACAGGTGACGTGGCGACCCTGGACAGCATGGGCGTGATCGACATTCGTGACCGGATCAAGGACGTGATCAAGACCGGTGGCGAGTGGATCTCCTCCCTGGACCTGGAAGACCTGATCAGCCGTCATGCGGCGGTACGTGAAGTAGCAGTGGTGGGGATCCCCGATCCGCAGTGGGGCGAGCGGCCGTTTGCCCTGCTGGTGCTCCGTGAGGGGCATGCAATCGGGGCGCGGGAACTCAAGGAACACCTCAAGCCGTTTGTGGAGCTGGGGCACTTGAGCAAGTGGGCAATTCCGAGCCAGATCGCCCTTGTTACTGAAATTCCCAAGACCAGTGTCGGCAAGCTCGACAAGAAGCGCATTCGTGTCGACATCAGCGAGTGGCAAGCCACCAACAGCACCTTCCTCTCGACGCTTTAAGCGTCACCTGGCGTGCTCGAAAGGGCACGCCAGCCCCCACCAAGCAAGCGCTTGGCTTGTCAAATCGAAATTTTCAGCCATCCTTGCGGTGCCGACGGGTGTCGGACTGGCGAAAGGACTGTTCCAGAGTGGCTGGCAGCTGCAAATCACACTTTAGAGGGATCAAGCGCTACTACCTGCTGGCTATAGTCCACTCAAGGATTTTTAAGAACGGGGCAACCGCACGAACCGGGGCGATGCAACTTTGGAATGACTTTGGGATGCCATGGCTCCCGGTTATCCACAGCGTTTTTAGAAGTGCTCTTGCCATAAAAATAAAATGCACATGGAGTAGCGTCGATGACATCAGCAAACCAGTTCTGGCGCCGGGCGAAACTGCCCCTGGCTGTCAGTCTTGCCTCTACGCTCGCCGGGCCAGCATTCGGCGTCAGTTTCAACGTCGGTGAAATCGAAGGTCAGTTCGACTCATCCCTGTCGATCGGTGCCAGTTGGTCTACCGAAAGTGCCAACAAGAACCTCATCGGTGTCAACAACGGCGGCAAGGGTCTGTCCCAGACTTCTGATGACGGTCACCTGAACTTCAAGAGCGGGGAAACTTTCTCGAAGATCTTCAAGGGCATCCATGACCTTGAACTGAAATACGGCGATACCGGTGTTTTCGTCCGTGGCAAATACTGGTACGACTTTGAACTGAAGGACGAAAGCCGTCCGTTCAAGGACATCAGCGACGACAACCGCAAGGAAGGCGCCAAGTCTGCCGGCGGCCAGATCCTCGACGCCTTCGTCTACCACAACTACTCCATTGCCGATCAGCCAGGCTCCGTGCGTCTGGGCAAGCAGGTCGTGAGCTGGGGTGAAAGTACCTTCATCGGTGGTGGCATCAACTCGATCAACCCGATCGACGTGTCCGCGTTCCGCCGTCCGGGGGCCGAGATCAAGGAAGGCCTGATCCCGGTCAACATGTTCTATGTGTCCCAGAGCCTGACCGAAAACCTCTCGGCCGAAGCGTTCTACCAAATTGAATGGGACCAGACCGTTGTCGACAACTGCGGCACGTTCTTCTCCCAGCCAGACATCGTTGCCGACGGCTGCGACGACAACCTGCGCGTACTGGCCAAGCGCTCGCAAATTCCGGCCATTGCCCTGGGGCCTTTGGCCGCCAACGGCGTCGACGTCAACAATGAGGGTGTTCTGGTGCGTCGTGGCCCCGATCGCGATGCCCGCGACAGCGGCCAGTGGGGCGCGTCCCTCAAGTACATGTTCGATCCGCTGGACACCGAGTTCGGCGCCTACTTCATGAATTACCACAGCCGTGCGCCGATCTTCAGCGCTACCGGTGCGCCGCAGTCGGTCTACAACACTGCAGCGGCCCTCCAGGGCGGCCCGTTCGCCGCACTGGCGCCATTGCTGGTGGCGGGTAATTCGCAGTACTTCATCGAGTACCCGGAAGACATCCGACTCTACGGCCTGAGCTTCTCCACCACCCTGCCTACCGGTACGGCGTGGAGCGGTGAGATCAGCTACCGTCCGAACGCTCCGGTGCAGCTCAACTCCACCGACATCCTGTTCTCCGGTGTTCGTCCTATAGGCAATAACAACCCGAACAACCCGTTGACCAATGCATCGCTGCTTACCGGCGTGCCGGGTCAGGACCTGCACGGGTATCGTCGCAAGGAAGTCACCCAGTTCCAGACCACCCTGACGCACTTCTTCGATCAGGTCATGGGCGCCAGCCGTCTGACCCTGGTGGGCGAAGTGGGCGTGACCCACGTTGGCGGCCTGGAAAGCACTTCCGACGTTCGTTATGGTCGCGATCCGGTCTACGGTCCGGGTGAATTGCCAGCCTCTGGCGCGCTCAATACCTGCGTGACACTCAACAACAGCACCATCAGCGGTGCCGGCCCGGGTACGCCGACCAACAACCGCAGCCGCAACTGCACCGACGAAGGCTTCACCACTGCGACTTCATGGGGCTACCGCGGTCGTGCCATCTGGGAATACAACGACGTGTTTGCCGGTGTGAACCTCAAGCCAAACGTAGCCTGGTCTCATGACGTGGAAGGCTACTCCCCTGGGCCTGGCGGCAACTTCGAGGAAGGCCGCAAGGCGGTGAGCCTGGGTGTCGACGCCGAGTACCAGAACACCTACACCGCGAGCCTGGCCTACACCAACTTCTTCGACGGCAAGTACACCACCGTGGATGACCGCGACTTCGTTGCGCTCAGCCTCGGCGTGAACTTCTAAGCACTGAATTTTCAGGACGAACGAACATATGAAAATAACAAAGAGTCTGTTCCACGCCGGTGTTCTGGGCCTTTCACTGCTGGCGACCAGCGTCATAGCAGCGGTTCCCCAGGCCGAGGCCGACAAACTGGGCAAGAGCCTGACCCCGATGGGCGCTGAGATGGCGGGTAACGCCGACGGTTCGATTCCGGCCTGGAAACCGTTGCCGAAGAATGCCGGAGCGGTCGACAGCAAGGGCTTCCTGTCCGATCCGTACCCGGGTGAAAAACCGCTGTTCACCATCACGGCGCAGAACGTCGACCAGTACAAGGAAAAGCTTGCCCCGGGCCAGTACGCGATGTTCAAGCGCTACCCGGAAACCTTCAAGATGCCGGTTTATCCGTCCCATCGCGGTGCCACTGTGCCGGATGACGTGTTCGCCTCCATCAAGAAGAACGCCACCAACACCAAACTGGTGTCCGGCGGCAACGGCCTGGAGAACTTTGAAACCGCCATTCCGTTCCCGATTCCGAAAAGCGGCGTTGAAGTCATCTGGAACCACATCACCCGTTATCGTGGTGGTAGCGTGACCCGCCTGGTAACCCAGGCCACGCCACAGCCGAACGGCTCGTTCAGCCTGGTGTACTTCCAGGACCAGTTCGTGTTCCGCGACAAGATGAAGGACTACGATCCGGCGAACCCGGGCAACATCCTGTTCTACTTCAAGCAGAAAGTGACCGCGCCGGCGCGTCTGGCCGGTGGTGTACTGCTGGTTCACGAAACCCTCGACCAGGTCAAGGAGCCGCGCTCGGCATGGGTCTACAACGCCGGCCAGCGTCGTGTGCGCCGTGCGCCGCAAGTGTCCTATGACGGCCCGGGTACCGCAGCCGATGGTCTGCGTACCTCCGACAACCTGGACATGTACAACGGTGCACCGGATCGTTACGACTGGAAGCTCGAAGGCAAGAAAGAGATGTACATCGCCTCCGATGCCTACAAGCTCGACGATCCGAAGCTCAAGTACGCAGACATCATCAAGGCCGGTCACATCAACCAGGACCTGGCTCGTTACGAGTTGCGTCGTGTGTGGCATGTAGTTGCCACCCTGAAGGAAGGTCAGCGCCACATCTACGCCAAGCGTGACTTCTACATTGACGAAGACACCTGGCAAGCAGCGGTCATCGATCATTACGACGGTCGCGGTCAACTGTGGCGCGTCGCCGAGGCCCATGCCGAGAACTACTACGACAAGCAAGTACCGTGGTATGCCCTTGAAACCCTGTACGACTTGCAATCGGGTCGTTACCTGGCGCTGGGCATGAAGAACGAAGAGAAGTCCGCCTATGACTTCGGCTTCACTGCCACCACCAGCGACTTCACCCCGGCCGCCTTGCGTCAGGATGGTGTTCGCTAAAGTGAACTGAGTAGAGGCCGCACCCTCTGAAAACGCCCCGACTGGTTCGGGGCGTTTTTTTTGCCTGTAGACTTTTTGTAGCCATTTGTAGCAATTACCTTCATTCCCTATCCGTTTACGGCTAGTCTGCGGACATCTGCAACGCCGCCACCCGCAATTCAAACAAGAGCCGGCTATGACTGATTTGTCTACATCCCCAGGTTCTGCAAACGTTGCTGTCGCGACACTCGACGGGCGCTTCTTCCGCCCGCCGTTGCCCGACGGCCATGTGCTGCGTCCACGTTTGTGCGAGCGCCTGAGTGCCGGGCTCGGTGGCAGGTTATTGCTGGTCAGTGCACCGGCAGGGTTCGGCAAGAGTTCGTTGGCGGTGGAGTTTTGTCAGGGGTTGCCGGCGCACTGGCAAAGTCTCTGGCTGGGTTTGAGCCCGCGAGACAGTGACCCGGGACGTTTTCTCGAGCGCCTGCTGGAAGGCCTCCAGGACTACTTCCCGCACCTGGGCAGGCAATCGCTCGGGCTGTTGAAAATGCGCCAGCGCCATCAGCCTTTCGCATTCGAAGAATGGCTGGATGGCCTGCTCGACGAATTGGCCGAGCACTTGTCTACCGCGACGCCATTGCTGCTGGTGCTGGATGATTACCATCTGGCCCAGGGGCCGGTACTGGACCGTTGCCTGCAATTTTTCCTCAATCATCTCCCTGATGGCTTGCTGGTGATGGTCACCAGTCGCCAACGTCCCGACTGGCATCTGGCGCGGCTGCGGCTGTCGCGACAACTGCTTGAATTGCATGAACAGGATCTGCGCCTGACCCACGACGAGGCCTTGAGCCTGCTCGACCGGCACAGCAGTTCCTTGCGCGGTGAAGCGCTGGAAAACCTGATCCAGCGCAGCGAAGGTTGGGTCGCGGGGTTGCGTTTCTGGCTGCTGGCCGCCTCGGAGGCGGGTACCGACGGCGCGCTGCCGCAATCCTTGCACGGCGGGGAAGGGCTGATCCGCGATTACCTGCTCGAAGAGGTCATCGATTGCCTGCCCGCCGAGGTCCAGTCGTTCCTCTACGACACGGCGCCCCAGGAGCGCTTTTGCAGCGAACTGTGCGATGCCGTTCGCGACGCCCATGACAGCGGCGAAATCCTGCGCTTCCTGCTCGCTCACCAGGTGTTCCTGGTGCCGCTGGATGAGCACGGCCACTGGTATCGTTACCATCACCTGTTTTCCGATCTGTTGCGCACGCGCCCGACTTCCCAGTCGATGGTGCCGGCCGCCAGCCTGCACCTGCGTGCCTGCCGCTGGTTCAATGCCCAGGGACTGCTCGATGAGGCCGTGGAGCAGGCCTTGCGCGCCGGTCATCTGGACGTCGCGGCGAACCTGGTGCAGAACCTCTCCGAAGAGCAGCTGCTGGCCGAGCAGAATGTCGGCATGTTGCTGCGCTGGAAAATGGACTTGCCTGACAGCTTGCTGATCAGCACGCCGCGGCTGATCGTGCTTTATAGCTGGGCGTTGGGGATGGCTTGCCAACTGGATGCCGCCGAAGAGCTGGCCAGCCATTTGAGCCGTTTCCTGCCTGCTCCGTCGGCCACCGCACAGAAGTCGATGCTCGCTCAATGGCTGGCGTTGAGCGGCATCATTGCCCGTGGACGCGGCAACCGCGAACTGACGCTGCGGTACTGCCGCGAAGCGTTGGAAAGTCTTCCGTGCAAGCGTTATGGCCAGCGCCTGATGTGCCTTTCGACCCTGTCCAACCTCGCCATTGCCGACGGCGATTTGTGGCGGGCACGGGGATTGAACCGCGAATCGCTGGAGTTGGCGCAACGGGTCGGCAACCCCTTGTTCGAAGCACTGGCGCACTACGACCGCGCCCGGGTGTTGCAAGCTCGCGGGGAAATCTGTCGGGCGCTGGAAGAAGTCCGTCAGGGAATGCAGCGCCTGCAGAGCTTGCCTGCGCAACGGCTATATGCGGTTCGCGCCCGGCTGACCTTGTACGAGGGTTTTTTGCTGGCCCTGCGTATGCAACCGCAATTGGCGCGGGTGCGATTACAGGCCGGTTTGAGCGAGGCGCGCGCCTGCCGTGACATCAGCGTACTGATCGGCCACTGCGTGATTGCCAGGCTGGAAGGCAGCAGCGGCGAGTTCGCCAAGGCCTTTGCCGAGCTTGCCGAAGCCGAACGGCTCATGCACATCTGGGATGTGCCACCGATCTACTACCTGGCCATGATCACCTTGGTCAAATGTGAACTCTGGCTGGCCCAGGGGCGCACCGATCTGGCCGAAGCCTGGCTGGCGCGTCTGGGACAGACCTATAACGGCGAAAACGCGGCGGCACCACCGGAGTTCCACCCGCAATTACCGCTGCATATCGAATTGCAACAAGCCTTGCTCGACGTCATCCAGGGCCAACCGATGCTGGCCGAAGGGCGTTTGAATGCACTGCTCGAACATGGCCAGCAAAGCGGTCGGCAGATGCTCAGCGCCATGGCGCTGACCCAGAAAGTGGCGTTGTTGCTGGGTAGTGGACGGGAACCGGAAGCACGCAAGGCACTGGCCCAGGCGCTGGACGCCGCCGGCGGAGGGGTGCTGCAACCCTTCGAGGGCTTGTTGGCCGAGCACCCGGACTGGCTGCGTGGGCAGCTTCAAAGCTGTCCGCCAACCCCCGTTTCCCTGAGCCTCAGTGAAAAACTGCCGGCATTGGCTGCCCGTCCCGGGCTGGAGTCCTGCGCAGCCGCAGAGCAACTCAGTACCCGTGAAATGGCGGTCCTTAGATTGATCGCCCAAGGCTGTTCGAACCAGGAAATCAGCGATCAGCTGTTTATTTCCCTGCACACGGTCAAGACCCACGCCAGCCATATCAATAGCAAGCTCGGGGTCGAGCGGCGTACGCAGGCGGTGGCGCGAGCCAAGGAATTGGGGGTGCTGGGCTAAGGATTTTTCACGTTACACATCGCGGCCATTTGCAGGATACTCAATTGTGAGAAAATCGCTCATCCACGTTTATCGAGCAGGCCCCGCCGATGTCCCAGCAACCCACCCTCATTCGCGAAACCTTCCCCGTCGGTCCTTTGCAGTGCAACTGCACGATCATCGGTGATCCGGTAACGAAAAAGGCCATCGTCGTCGATCCGGGTGGCAATCATGAGCTGATCCTGGCGCGTCTCGATGCCCTGGGACTGAAAGTGGTCAGCATCATTCACACTCACGCCCACCTCGATCATTTCCTGGCTTCCGGTCAACTCAAGGAGAAAACCGGTGCGACGTTGCATCTGCACAAGGAAGACCAGTTTCTCTGGGACAACCTGGAAATGCAGTGCCAGATGTTCGGCGTTCCTTATACCCCGGTGCCATCCCCGGATCGCTGGCTGGCCGATGATGAGGAGCTGGCCTGCGGCTGCGGCGTGGCGCTGCACACGCCAGGTCATACGCCGGGCTCCATGAGCTTCTGGTTTTCCGAAGCCAAGCTGCTGATTGCCGGTGATACGCTGTTTCGTCGCGGTGTCGGACGCACGGATTTGTGGGGCGGCGACCAGGCGACCATCGTGCGCTCGATCAAGCAGCGGCTGTACACCCTCGACGAAGACGCAACCGTGGTGACCGGGCATGGTCCGGACACCCGTCTGGGCGATGAAATGCGCGAAAACCCGTTTGTACGGGTCTGATTTGTAACGAACGGAATTTTTGTTCCAGGAAATGATCCAACTCCCGCAAAGACTGATGCCTTGGTCCGTTGCACCACAGAATGCAAAAAAAGTAGGAGCTTTACATGTTCACCATGCGTCGTTTGATGATTGTCGCTACTGCCGTGGCCGTACTGTCCGGCTGTGCCTCGCCCAACCCTTATGACGGTCAGCCGCAGGGTCAGGCGGATGGCAGCTCCCAAGGCATGAGTAAAACCGCGAAATACGGTGGCCTCGGCGCTCTGGCCGGTGCGCTGGCTGGTGCTGCGATTAACCACGATAACCGTGGCAAGGGCGCACTGATCGGTGCTGCGGTGGTCGGTGCTTCCGCCGCCGGTTACGGCTACTACGCCGATCAACAAGAGAAAAAGCTGCGCGCCAGCATGGCCAATACCGGTGTTGAAGTGCAGCGCCAGGGCGACCAGATCAAGCTGATCATGCCGGGCAACATCACGTTCGCTACCGATTCGGCGAACATTGCCCCAAGTTTCTATCAGCCGCTGAACAACCTGGCGGGCTCGCTCAAAGAGTTCAACCAGAACCAGATCGAGATCGTCGGCTATACCGACAGCACCGGCAGCCGCCAGCACAACATGGACCTGTCCCAGCGTCGCGCCCAGAGCGTGGCAACCTACCTGACCTCGCAAGGTGTCAGCGGTGCCAATCTGAGCGCCCGTGGCGCCGGTCCGGATAGCCCGGTTGCCAGTAACGGCGACGCCAATGGCCGGGCGCAGAACCGCCGTGTAGAGGTCAACCTCAAGGCGATTCCGGGCCAGGAGTATGGTGGTCAGCAGCAAGGTCAGGTTCAGCAGTACCCTTGATCGTCTGATTGAACCCCAGGCGTAGAAAAGCCCGCTCGATCTTCTACGGATCGGGCGGGCTTTTTTTGTCGTCAGTTCCGGCCCCTTCGCGGGCAAGCCCGCTCCCACAGGTCATGTGTTGGATGCAGATTTTGTGTACGACATCGACCATTGTGGGAGCGGGCTTGCCCGCGAAGAGGCCAGACCAGGCAGCAGAAATCTGGAACAGACAGAAACAAAAAAGCCCCCGGACCAGTGAAAGTCCGGGGGCTTTTTGTATGGCGCGAAAGCTGATTACTTCTTCAGGCCATAATGCTCATCGAGCATGCCCGGCGAGTTCGGGGCTTTGGGTGCGTAGTCGCGAGGCGGCTCCTGATCGCGCGGTGGTGTCAGGCGTTCACGGGGTGCCTGTGCCGCGTCGGCGTGCAGGGAAGCCAGCAGGCGTTGGCGAGTCTGTTCGTCCAGGGCCAGGCGGTTGGCGCCCTCGGCGAGATGGTCCTGCACTTCCTGATAGCTCTGAGTCAGCTTTTTGACCAGTGTCGCGGTGCTGTTGAAGTGGGTCACCACCTCGTTCTGATAACTGTCGAAACGTTCCTGAATATCGTCCAGCTGACGCTGCGTGCGGCTGGGCGCGGCGTTCGGTGCAACGCGAGCGATCAGGAACCCAATGGCGACACCCACAACCAGGGCAAGAGTCGGTAACAACCAAACTAAGAGCGAGTGTTCCACGAGTCCTTCCTCTATAAACGGCTTTGCTTTACGTTAACGGCTCGAACCTGCGCTGTATACCGCGATTCACTCGCAATAGACAGCCACAGACAATTTGCTAGACGAGTCGACCTGATCCGAGGTCACGGAGTTCCTTCCTTGCTTATGCGTGAAACCCCTGTAGTGATTGATGGCCCGGTGGGTCAACTGGAAGCACTGTACCTGGACAACGAGCAGACGCGTGGCCTGGCGCTGATCTGCCATCCGAACCCTGTGCAGGGCGGCACCATGCTCAACAAAGTGGTCTCGACCCTGCAGCGCACCGCGCGTGATGCCGGTTTGATTACTTTGCGTTTCAATTACCGCGGGGTGGGTGCCAGTGAAGGTACACATGATATGGGCACCGGCGAAGTCGATGATGCCCAGGCTGTGGCCGAATGGTTTCGCGCCAGACACCCGCAATTGCCACTGACCCTGTTCGGTTTCTCCTTCGGTGGATTTGTTGCAGCAAGTCTTGGCGGACGTCTGGAAGCGAAGGGCGAACCGCTCAAACATCTGTTCATGGTCGCACCGGCGGTCATGCGCCTGAGCGCTCAGGACTCGCTGCCACAGCAGGGCGAGCTGACCCTGATCCAGCCGGAAACCGACGAAGTGATCGATCCGCAGCTGGTTTACCAATGGTCCGACACGCTTGAACGTCCCCATGAGCTGCTGAAAGTGGCAGAATGCGGACACTTTTTTCATGGCAAGCTTACCGATCTCAAGGATCTGATCCTGCCGCGTCTCTCGAATTGATTGCAGTCTGACAAGCGATTACCCATGACGACTCGTACCCGTATCCTCACCGGCATCACCACCACCGGCACGCCGCACCTTGGCAACTACGCCGGTGCCATCCGCCCGGCGATCCTGGCCAGCCGTGACAGCAATGCCGACTCGTTCTACTTTTTGGCGGACTACCACGCCCTGATCAAGTGCGATGACCCGCTGCGCATCCAGCGCTCGCGTCTGGAAATCGCTGCGACCTGGCTGGCCGGTGGCCTGAATGTCGACCGCGTGACCTTCTACCGCCAGTCCGACATCCCGGAAATCCCCGAGCTGACCTGGCTGCTGACCTGCGTCGCCGCCAAGGGCCTGCTCAACCGCGCCCACGCCTACAAGGCTTCGGTGGACAAGAACGTCGAGACCGGCGAAGACCCGGATGCAGGCATCACCATGGGCCTTTACAGCTACCCGGTGCTGATGGCCGCGGACATCCTGATGTTCAATGCGCACAAGGTGCCGGTCGGTCGTGACCAGATCCAGCACGTGGAAATGGCGCGGGATATCGGCCAGCGCTTCAACCATCTTTTTGGCCAGGGCAAAGAGTTCTTCACCATGCCCGAGGCGTTGATCGAAGAGAGCGTCGCCACGTTGCCAGGCCTGGATGGTCGCAAGATGTCGAAGAGCTACGACAACACCATCCCGTTGTTCAGCAGCGCCAAAGAGATGAAGGACGCGATTTCGCGGATCGTCACCGACTCCCGCGCACCGGGCGAAGCCAAGGATCCGGACAACTCGCACCTGTTCACCCTGTTCCAGGCGTTCGCCACCCCGGCGCAGGCCGACGAGTTCCGCAGCGAGCTGTTGCAGGGCCTGGGGTGGGGCGAGGCGAAGAGTCGTCTGTTCCAGCTGCTGGACGCCGAACTGGGTGAGTCCCGCGAGCGCTACAACCAACTGATCGAGCGCCCGGCGGATCTGGAAGACATCCTGCAACACGGCGCGAAAAAGGCCCGTGCGGTGGCGACGCCGTTCCTCCACGAACTGCGTGAAGCGGTGGGTCTGCGCTCCTTCGTTGCCCAGACTCAAGTGGTGGCGACCACCAAGAAGAAAGCCGTGAAGGCTGCGCGTTTTGTCAGCTTCCGCGAGGACGACGGCAGTTTCCGCTTCCGTCTGCTGGCAGCCGATGGCGAACAACTGCTGCTGTCGCGCAATTTCGCCGATGGTAAAACCGCCGGTCAGGTGACCAAGCAACTGCAAGCGGGCCAGCCATTGGACGTGCGCAGTGACGAACTGGGCTTCAGCGTCTGGCTCGAAGGCGAGTGCGTTGCCGACAGCCCGGGCTTCGCCAACAGCACCGTACGCGACGCTGCCATCGAAGCCTTGCGCATTGCCCTGACGCCGGTTCAGGAATAAACAACGGTTCGGCCCGACCAAGGGCCGATTGCCATTCCTCGGGGTCGTCGCTACAGTGTCGGCCCGTTTTTGTTGCCTTGCTAACGAATTATGACGCCCCTAGAACGATATCAAGCTGATCTGAAACGCCCGGAATTCTTCCATGACGCCGCGCAGGAAACTGCCGTGCGTCATTTGCAGCGCCTGTACGACGACCTGGTCGCGGCCGAGCAAAACAAGCCGGGCCTGCTGGGCAAGTTGTTTGGCAAGAAGGATCAGACCCCGGTCAAGGGCCTGTATTTCTGGGGCGGCGTAGGTCGCGGCAAGACTTACCTGGTGGACACCTTCTTCGAAGCGCTGCCCTTCAAGGAAAAGTCCCGCACCCACTTCCACCGCTTCATGAAGCGCGTGCACGAAGAGATGAAAACCCTGGGCGGCGAGAAAAACCCGCTGACCATCATCGCCAAGCGTTTCGCCACCGAAGCCCGGGTCATCTGCTTCGATGAATTCTTCGTTTCCGACATCACCGACGCCATGATCCTTGGCACCCTGATGGAAGAACTGTTCAAGAACGGCGTAACCCTGGTCGCGACTTCGAACATCGTGCCGGATGGCCTGTACAAGGACGGCCTGCAACGCGCGCGCTTCCTGCCGGCTATTGCGCTGATCAAGCAGAATACCGAGATCGTCAACGTCGACAGCGGCGTCGACTATCGTCTGCGTCACCTCGAACAGGCCGAGCTGTTCCACTATCCACTCGACGAAGCAGCCAACGAAAGCCTGCGCAAGAGCTTCCGTGCACTGACACCGGAATGCACGGCAGCGGTCGAAAATGACGTGCTGATGATCGAAAACCGCGAAATCCGTGCCCTGCGCACCTGCGATGACGTGGCCTGGTTCAACTTCCGTGAACTGTGCGACGGCCCGCGCAGTCAGAACGATTACATCGAGCTGGGCAAGATCTTCCACGCCGTGCTGCTCAGCGATGTCGAGCAGATGAGCGTCACCACCGACGACATCGCCCGACGCTTCATCAACATGGTCGACGAGTTCTACGACCGTAACGTGAAGCTGATCATTTCTGCTGAAGTCGAGCTAAAGGATCTCTACACCGGCGGGCGCTTGAATTTCGAATTCCAGCGTACCCTCAGCCGACTGCTGGAAATGCAATCCCACGAATTCCTGTCCCGGGCGCACAAGCCGTAAGACAGTTCGGAAAATGAAAGAGGCCTGCAAATGCAGGCCTTTTTTGTCAGTGCAAATCCTTCTCCCACAGGCTCGTACATTGTTTTGAAGTCAAATGTCTTCGCGGAGATACCGTGCAAGTTCGTGCTGCCGTTGGCAACCGAGTAACAGCCAAAGCAGAATCCGGGCTTTTCGCGGACATAGAAAACCCGCCATCGATGCCCCCTTTCGGATCAAGTCCATTTCACCACCGCCAAAACCGTAAGAGGCACGAGCGGTGGAGCCGGAACCGGTTCGGGTCGCAATGATCACGGGGATCCGTTCGGCAATATGCTCAATCATTGGCGCCCAACGCTGCGAGAGGTGGCCGGCGCCGAAACCGCCGACCACCAGCCCGTCGTAACCGAGTGCGAGAATATTCTCCAGTAGCAGGGTGTCGGCCGAAAGTGAGGCCTCAAGCAGCGCAACCTTCTGTGTGGTCTGTTGCGGCAACGGCAACACGGTGCGCTGCGCCGGCGGGCGCAGGTAGCGAACACGATCTTCCAGCAGCAGGCCTGCGGGACCCACGATCGGAGACGAAAACGCCTGCAATGCCAGCGAATCGGTTTTGCGTACGCTGCACGCTTGATGAATCTGTCCATTCATCACGACCTGGACACCGCGCTGCTGGCTGTTCTGCGCCAGGGCAACGCGACATGCATCCAGCAGATTGGCTGGTCCATCGGCACCTGGCTGCGCTGCGGAACGCATGGCACCGGTCAGCACCAAGGGGGTGTCGTAGGGCCACAGGTAATCCAGAAACGCCGCGGCTTCTTCGAGGGTGTCAGTACCCTGGGTTATCACGACCCCAACGGCGCCCTGTTTGACCTGAAACTCAGCCCAGGACAATACGTACAGCAAAAACCCGAAATCCAGGGAGGCACTGGGCAGCAGGCTGAGGGTCTCGACGGTGACTTCGGCCAGCGCCGTCAGTTCCGGAATGGAAGTCAGCAGGGCTTCGCCGCTGACGGTCGGGATGACGCCTTCACCGGCATTGCTCGCTTGCATGCTTACCGTGCCGCCAAGTGCCGCGATGGACAGTTTGGGCAGGTCCATGGGATACCTCGCTTGTTTGTAATGAAAAGTGGCTGTATCCGCTTTTGAGGCCGCGATACAGCCGAACGGCAGGGACATCAGTCAGCGATCAGAAAACCGATCAGCGGCACGATCAGCAGTGTGCTGATGGCCATCGACAGTACATTGGCGATGTAGGCGTGCATGTCGGCTGGTAGTTTCCTGGCAATCACACAGGCCAGCGGTGGTGCGAGCAATGCCCCCAGCAGTGCACTTGAGACGATAATCTGCCAGCTGCCGCCATAGGCCAGGATCGCCGCGGGCACCACGGAAACCAGCGGGATGTAAGTGGGATACCAGCCGCGCAACATCCATTGTCGACGCCAGATCAGCACGCCGATGGCCGAGGCCAATGCCTGTGCACCGATGATGTGCAGCAACAGGCCCGATCCGTATGCGGGGCTTGAAGGGTTCAAGCTGTACGCCAGCAATGCCCCCAGTATCAGGCCAAGGCTGGCCAGCTCATTGCCGAAGAACGGTGCTTCGGAAAAGTCCGCCAGAATTCGGCGCAGGCTCCAGACGACGCCATAGTTGGGCACCTTGGCGGTGGCGATCGAGGCGGGTGGTGTTTCCGATGACCTGGATTTCACCAGGTTCGGCCAATAGCGGCAGAACAGAAACGCCAGGACACTGGCAACTGCCATGCCCAGCACATTGCCGATCACCGCAGGCAAGGCCAGCGGTTGGCACACGTAGTTGACGATCAGCAGACACATCGGCGTGACGAGTACCGCGCCCATGAGTGCGCCGTTGATCGTGACCTTCCAGCCACCGCCAAACATCAGCACCATCGCCGCTGGCAGCGAGACGAACGCTACGAATGTGGGTTGCCATGTTGTGGTTGTCACCGTCCAGCCCCACAGCAGATTGCTCAGCAGCAGCCCGAGCAATGAACTGGTGACCAGCCAGGGCCAAAGTCCCGTTCCATAGGAGATGGCAAACCCTTGCCAGGGTTTCCCCGTTCGATTCGCCCAATAAGCCAGATAAGCGCCCGCCAGCAGGCCGATCGAGGCGAACTCGTGCTTGTAGAAAGCCACCTCGCTGATGTCACCTAACACCCAGCGCAACCAGGCACTCGGTTCGGGTAGCAGCGAAACCATGTCGCCGTACCCGGGCCAATGCGCTCCCCAGTAAGTCCGGTTGCTGAAAGAAAGCCAGACGATCAGTAGTGTCGCGCCGATCATTAGCAGGACGACGGCTGTATCAATCGGTGATTTGCGCGACGGTTGGTTTTTGTCGGTTGTAACTTCCATGCGATAGGCCTCCTGATCAACGTGGGAGGCAAGGGTGTTGGGTGTAGCCGAGCATCTGATCGTATAGATCGGCTCGGCGATCGCGATGCAGGTCGTTCAGGTTGTTCCAGATGGGCGCGCTGCGGGAGCTGGTCAGGTCGACATCGGCAAACAGGATTTCCTGCCTGTCTGCCGAAGCAACGGCGCCAATCGGCCAGCCGTTGGTTCCGGCAATCAACGAACAACCCAGGTAGCGCGCGCCGCGCTCCTCGCCGATACGGCTGGCGGCAGCGATGAACACGTTGTTGACGTGAGCGGCGGTCATCGTCAGATAGGACGCCATGCACTTACCGGCATCGTCGAACAGCGGCGGCGGTGTCCAGACCCAGTTGTTCAGGCTGCAAATGATGTCCGCGCCTTGCTGGGCGAGGATCCGTGGCACCTCCGGGAACCAGATGTCCCAGCAGATCAACAGCCCGATGCGGCCGATCGGTGTGTCGAAAACCGGGAAACCCAGGTCGCCAGGGGTGAACCAGAGCTTCTCCAGATTCCACAAATGGGCTTTGCGGTACTTGCCGATAAAACCGTCTGGTCCCACCAGAACGCCGGTGTTGAAGAGTCGCATGCCGTCGCGTTCGGCCAGACCGGCCACGAGGTAAACGTTGTGCTCGCTGGCGAAGTCGATCCAGCGCTGCACGCTTGGCCCGTCGGGAACCTCCTCTGCATGGGCGAAGGCATCCTGTCGATTGCTGAAGAAATAGCCGGTATTGGAAAGCTCGGGCAGAACGATGAGGTTTGCACCGCCGTTTACCGCTTCAAGCGCCAAATCCAGGCTGCGCCGCAGATTACCTGCACATTTCTCGATTCCGACTTGTGGATCGAATTGCACGACTGCTATTCGAACAGGGCTTGTTGGCTCAATCATTCCGTCGTTCCTCTTTTAATTGTTTTTCAAGGTGTTAAATGGCGTGTTTATAAGAGGGGAATCAGGAATGGGGCGTAAGTCAGCTACTTCCGTTTAGGTCGTAGTCCTTGTCCGAAAATGGATCGGCGTGATGTTTGATGGCAGTGGGTCGCAGGCACGAGAAGTAGAGCCATGTATTGCATGCATGGCTCTGGAACGGGGATGTGATCAGGTTTTGAGTTGGTAGTGCGGGTAGTCGCTCAAGGAAAACCCGCCATTGAAGGTTGCGGCAGTTTTGTTGCAGATATGAATCACTGCATCGACAGCGCCGCGAAAACATGGCTCCGTCCAGCCGGCGTCGACGGAAAATGACTCGCCGGACAAATACAAGCCTGATACATGAGCAAGGTCCCGGTTGTACTTCATCAGGCCGACGGCATCGTAGTAGGCGCCCGGTCGGTAAAGCTTGGCACAGCCCAGTGCATTTTTATCAGTGATCCAGCGCTGAACCACCGCTTGATCAATGCCGATGTAGGGAGAAATTTTCTCCTGGATGTTGGCAGAGTTCATGAGTATGCGATCCAGCTCTTCGGCGCATTTTGATACCAACTCCTTGTCGCTGAATGAGGCGAGCTTGGTTGCGTCATCTTCCCAGGTATAACTCAGCAGGATGCAGTCATAGCTGTAGTTGTCGTTGTAGCGGTAGGTATAGACATCGTGGATAAAACTGTCGGTTACGATGGCTTGCGGGATGTTTTTATTTTTCGAGAGAAATGATTTTTTCAGCGGTGCAAACACTTTGCAGCTGGTTTCCCAGTGTGCGGTTTTGTAGGCGTTGATCGTCTCGAAAGGAAGCATCTCCCGAGTGAAATTTTCGAGCTTGAGTCGAGTTTCAATCAGCCAGGAGGGGAGTGTCATGATGACCGAGTCAAAGTCATCAAATTGCTCCTGGATTTGTTCGGGTTGACTGTGTTTCCAGTTGTAATGGACGCGTATTTTTTGATTGGTCAGCTTTTCCAGTTTTGTGACGGATGAGTCGGTGAGAAGCCCATTGCTTCTTTCGAGGCTATGTTCGTAGATGGACTTTCCGGTTTCGTCGGTTTTCACAAACAGCAGGCATTCGTCCAGCGCGGCGAGGCCGATGTAGCGAGGGCTGTCGAAACGCTGCCCCATTGAGTCAAAAACGGCTTCGCTATTCAGGTAGGGCGAATCCAGTGGATCGCCGTTTGAGTCCACTCGACCATGGATCAGTTGCAATTGGCTGCTGAAACCGAAAATCGCGGTGCGCAGGGGGTAAAGGCAGCAGACGTCGTAAAAAGCTCCCCAGCTACCGTCACCTATACCTATCGCGTAAAAAATAGCGGATTCTTGCGCAGACATTCCCATACCGCCGAAATCCCCGGGTGAGCGGTCATCCCAAGCTTCCAGTGCTGGCATGCCGACCAGGTCGCGGAACGAGACACTCTCGTATTTTTCGACGATGGAAGCCCATATGGCTTCCCATTCCTGGGTCGCATAAAGCTCGGCAACGTGGCGGGTCATGCGATCGGCAAAGGCTTTCCACTTGGAGTAAACCTTTTGCAATTCATCGCCGGGAGGCGGTGTGACGCCGTCTTCGTTTTTCCATATCAACATTTGCGGCGCCGATCCTCCGCCCATGCTGCCCTCCCGGAGATAGATGCCTGTCGAGCTGACCCATTGGCTACCGGGGTTGGCGAAGTCTGAAAGCGCCAATTCAAATTGATTGGCGTAGTAAGCCATCAGCGACCGACCTTCTGTCGGTGGCTCATCTGCCCGGTTGAAGAAGGGCATGCGCATGGCGCCCATTTCAAACGGTGTATGGCTTGCTGCCGAGTTTCGGCTACCCGGAACGGTCAGATGCCTGCCGCCGATGCGTCTGGATTGTTCGATGAGAGTGATATGGGTAAAGCCGCAGCGATAGAGTTCTCTGGCGGCCGTCAGGCCTGTGACGCCAGCGCCGATGATGCAGATTTTATGTTGCGGGTCGGTTGCCCTGGCGATGCCGTTTTCCTGTTCTACCAATGCACGATAGTCAAAGCACAAATCCGGTGGATTAGGAAAGCGGGCTGCCCATTTGTTTTTAGCCGAACGCTTTGTTCGGGCGGCTTCCTTGGCGACATATGAAGGGTAGTTGTAGCTTGATCCGATAGTCATGGTTGATCTTCCCTGATGGTGTTTGCAGGGAAGATGTTGAGTTTTTCAAGGGGCTGCGTCTGTGGGCAGGGTTGGTTGCTCTGGCGCTCTGTATTCCGCTCTTTGCGTAGGAAAGTGCATAGCGAAAGAACTGCGTGGCCGGCGCAAGACTCAATGTGGAAGCGAGCCGGCTCGCTCCCATATTCGGTTGGTGTTCGGCTATGCAGCCTGCTGAAACTGCTGCCGATACTGATTCGGCGACAGTTCGGTGTGCTGGCGGAACAGCCGCGCAAAGAAGCTCGCATCGTCATAACCAACCTCGTAGCTGATGGTCTTGATGCTCTTGCGGCTGCCGGACAACAAGCCCTTGGCGGTTTCGATGCGCAGGCGTTGCAGGTAATGCAGCGGCTTGTCGCCGGTGGCGGTCTGGAAGCGGCGCATGAAGTTGCGGATGCTCATGCCGTGTTCGCGGGCGACGTCTTCGAAGCGGAACTTGTCGGCGAAGTGTTCTTCGAGCCAGTGCTGGATCTGCAGGATGATCACGTCCTGGTGCAGCTTCTGCCCGCCGAATCCAATCCGTCCCGGTGAATAGCTGCGCTGCACTTCATAGAGGATGTCCCGGGCCACGGCCTGGGACACGTTGGCGCCGCAGAAGCGCTCGATCAGGTAGATGTACAGGTCGCATGCCGAGGTGGTGCCGCCGGCGCAGTACAGGTTGTCGGCATCGGTCAGGTGTTTGTCCTGATTGAGCTGGACCTTGGGGAAGCGTTCGGCGAAGGCATTGAAGAAGCGCCAGTAGGTGGTCGCTTCCTTGCCATTGAGCAGGCCGGCTTCGGCCAGCCAGAAAACACCAGTGGCCTCGCCGCACAGTACGGCACCGCGCGCATGTTGCTGGCGTAGCCAGGGCAGGATTTGCGGGTAGCGTTTGCAGAGGCTGTCGAAATCGTCCCAGAACGCGGGAAGAACGATGATGTCGGCGTTTTCCAGTCCACCATCCACCGGAATCACCACATCGCTGAAGGTGTTGACCGGCTTGCCATCGGGGCTGACCAGGCGGGTTTCGAACGCCGGTGTCAGGCCCTGGCCCAGCTGTTTGCCGTAGCGCAGGCTGGCGAGATGGAAGAAGTCCTTGGCTTGCATGAGGGTGGAAGCGAAAACCCGGTCGATGGCCAGGATGCTGACGCGCCGCAGGGGCGTGGAGGCTTGGTTAGACATAATTCAACTTTATTTTTATAGGGGGAAGTGGTCACCAGACGGCTGGATCGTCTTATTTTTTGTCGGATGTGTCCAGTGTCCTGTATCGGGAGCGAGGCATAGTCTCTGAAGGTCAACTCCTTCTAAAAACAAAGAAAAGGTGCCGCATGATCCCCAGAACCCTGTTCAGTTCCGAGCACGAGCTTTTCCGCGACAGCGTGCGGACGTTCCTCGAAAAAGAGGCGGTGCCGTTCCATGGGCAATGGGAAAAACAGGGCTATATCGACCGCAATCTGTGGAACAAGGCAGGTGAGGCGGGAATGCTTTGCTCGCACTTGCCGGAAGAGTACGGCGGCCTGGGGGCGGACTTTCTCTACAGTGCGGTGGTGATCGAAGAGGTGGGGCGACTTGGCCTGACCGGCATCGGTTTTTCCTTGCACTCGGACATCGTGGCGCCCTACATCCTGCATTACGGCAGTGAGACGCTGAAGCACAAATACCTGCCGAAACTGGTGTCCGGCGAGATGGTTACCGCGATCGCCATGACTGAACCGGGCGCCGGTTCCGATCTGCAAGGGGTGAAAACCACGGCCGTGCTCGATGGCGATGAGTACGTGATCAACGGCTCCAAGACCTTTATCACCAATGGCTACCTGGCCGATCTGGTGATCGTTGTCGCCAAGACTGATCCGAAGGCCGGCGCGAAAGGCACCAGTCTGTTTCTGGTGGAAGCCGATACGCCGGGCTTCCACAAGGGCAAGCGCCTGGAAAAGGTCGGGATGAAAGCTCAGGACACCTCGGAGCTGTTTTTCCAGGACGTGCGTGTGCCCAAGGAAAACCTGCTGGGCCAGGCTGGGATGGGCTTTGCCTACCTGATGCAGGAGTTGCCCCAGGAGCGCCTGACGGTGGCCATTGGCGGGCTGGCTTCAGCCGAAGCGGCGCTGCAGTGGACGCTGGACTACACCCGTGAGCGCAAGGCGTTCGGCAAGTCGATCGCAGATTTCCAGAATACCCGATTCAAACTGGCGGAGATGGCCACGGAAATCCAGATCGGCCGGGTCTTCGTGGACCGCTGCCTGGAGCTGCACCTGCAAGGCAAGCTCGACGTGCCGACAGCGGCGATGGCCAAGTACTGGGGCACCGACCTGCAGTGCAAGGTGCTCGACGAGTGTGTGCAGTTGCACGGTGGCTACGGGTTCATGTGGGAGTACCCGATCGCGCGGGCATGGGCGGATGCACGGGTGCAGCGGATTTATGCGGGGACGAACGAGATCATGAAGGAGATTATTGCGCGGTCACTTTGATTTGCGGTGACCGGGCGGACGCCATCGCGGGCAAGCCCGCTCCCACAGGTATCACCGAACCTGTGGGAGCGGGCTTGCCCGAGATTGGTTTTAAAGATCAATCAAGGCGCAGGATTCGGATGATCCTTGTGAATCGCCTCGATCCCTTCCAGTACTTCCTCCGACAGTTTCAGATCGAAACTGGCAATGTTGCTCTCCAGTTGCTCCATCGTCGTCGCGCCAATGATGTTGCTGGTCACGAATGGCTGCTGCGTCACGAACGCCAGGGCCATTTGCGCCGGGTCCAGGCCGTGCTCGCGAGCCAGTGCGACATAACGGCTGCAGGCTACTTCCGACTGCGGGTTGAAATAACGGCTGAAGCGACTGTAGAGGCTCAGACGGCCTTTTGGCGGGCGGGCGCCGCCTTCGTACTTGCCTGACAGGAAGCCGAACGCCAGCGGCGAATAGGCCAGCAGTCCGCATTGCTCGCGGATGGCAATTTCCGCCAGGCCGACTTCGAAGCTGCGGTTGAGCAGGTTGTACGGGTTCTGGATCGACACGGCACGCGGCCAGCCACGGGCTTCGGCCAGGGCCAGGAAACGCATGGTGCCCCATGGTGTCTCGTTGGACAGGCCGATGTGGCGGATCTTGCCAGCGCGGACCTGCTCATCCAGCGCTTCGAGGGTGTCCTCCAGCGGGGTCAGGTTGGCTTCGATCTTGTGCTTGTAGCCCAGTTGCCCGAAGAAGTTGGTGCTGCGCTCCGGCCAGTGCAGTTGGTACAGGTCGATGTAATCGGTTTGCAGGCGCTGGAGGCTGGCATCCACCGCTTCGGTGATGTGCTGGCGGTTGTGGCGCAGGTTTTTGTCGCGGATGTAGTCGATGGTGTTGCCGGGGCCGGCGATCTTGCTGGCCAGGATCCAGTCGGCGCGATCGCCGCGGCTTTTGAAATAATTGCCGATGTAGCGTTCGGTGGTGGCGTAGGTTTCGGCCTTGGGTGGCACCGGGTACATCTCGGCTGTGTCGATGAAGTTGATCCCGGCACTTTTGGCTCGCTCAATCTGGGCGAAGGCGTCTGCCTCGCTGTTTTGCTCGCCCCAGGTCATGGTCCCGAGGCAGAGGGCACTCACGTTCAGATTGGTTCGGCCTAGCTGGCGATAGTCCATCGGGTGCTCCTTGGGCAAAACAATCATAAAAGCAGGTTGAATTATTTTTCGCAATCTGCATAATTTCGCACCTCTTTCTGCAGTGGAAGTGATGCGCCGCCGCCGAAGAATCTTGCCGTTGAACGGACGCGCCGACCCGAGCCCCCGAAAGCGTCTGTATCCGGCTGCCTTTGACTTGTCAAAGTACGCACTATTCAGTAAGATCCGCCGTCTAATTTACAGGGCGGCCCCTGAGGCTATAAAGAATGAAAACTTTTACTGCTAAACCGGAAACAGTAAAGCGCGACTGGTTTGTCGTCGACGCTGCTGGTCAGACCCTGGGTCGTCTGGCCACCGAAATCGCGAGCCGTCTGCGTGGCAAGCACAAGCCTGAGTACACTCCTCACGTTGACACCGGCGACTACATCGTCGTAATCAACGCTGAGCAGATTCGTGTTACCGGTGCTAAAACCACTGACAAAATGTACTACTCCCACTCCGGTTTCCCGGGCGGCATCAAGTCGATCAACTTTGAAAAGCTGATCGCCAAGGCCCCTGAGCGCGTGATCGAGACCGCGGTTAAAGGCATGCTGCCTAAGAACCCACTGGGTCGCGACATGTACCGTAAGCTGAAAGTCTATGCGGGCGCTGCACACCCACATACTGCTCAGCAGCCCCAAGAACTGAAGTTTTAACGGAATAGTACATTATGTCGGCGACTCAAAATTACGGCACTGGCCGTCGCAAGACCGCAACCGCACGCGTTTTCCTGCGTCCGGGTACTGGTAACATCTCCATCAACAACCGTTCGCTGGATAACTTCTTCGGCCGCGAAACTGCCCGCATGGTAGTTCGTCAGCCGCTGGAGCTGACTGAGACTGTCGAGAAGTTCGACATCTACGTCACCGTGATCGGCGGTGGTGTGAGTGGTCAGGCTGGCGCAATCCGCCACGGCATCACTCGTGCTCTGATGGACTACGACGAAACTCTGCGCAGCGCCCTGCGTAAAGCCGGCTTCGTAACCCGCGATGCTCGTGAAGTTGAACGTAAGAAAGTCGGTCTGCGTAAAGCGCGTAAGCGTCCGCAGTACTCGAAGCGTTAATTCGCTTTCACGTTCAAAAAAGAACGCCCAGTTTCCTCACGGAGCTGGGCGTTTTTTTATGTCTGCGATTTATCAAAGAATTGCGCTGTGACAACTTGCCACATCCGCAGACACCCTATACTACAAGGCTTGGGGGTGATGGGCTCCGGTAATTACCTTGTCAGAATTGGGGCTTTTCATTACCATTCGGCAAAATTTTTATAAGTACATAGTTTTACTTAGTAGATGCCTGATTTAACAGGCCACAAAGCTGATGGGAGAGGACTGAATGAGCAATGACGGCGTGAATGCAGGCCGGCGTCGCTTCTTGGTAGCAGCCACATCCGTGGTGGGTGCTGCAGGAGCGGTGGGGGCTGCGGTCCCGTTCGTGGGGTCATGGTTTCCCAGTGCCAAGGCGAAAGCCGCAGGTGCACCGGTGAAAGTGAATGTCAGCAAAATCGAGCCAGGCCAGCAGATGATTGCTGAGTGGCGCGGCCAGCCGGTGTTCATCGTCCGCCGTACACAGGAAATCCTGGGGAATCTTAAGAAGATCGAGGGCCAGCTCGCTGACCCGGCCTCCAAGAACTCGACACAACCGACTTACGTTGATCCGGAAACCCGTTCGATCAAGCCCGAGGTCCTGCTGCTGATCGGTATCTGCACGCACCTGGGTTGCTCGCCGACCTTCCGTCCCGAAGTGGCACCTGCGGATCTGGGTAAGGACTGGGTAGGCGGCTATTTCTGCCCTTGCCACGGTTCCCACTACGATCTGGCTGGTCGCGTCTACAAGTCGCAGCCTGCGCCTTTGAACCTGCCAGTTCCCCCGCATTCCTATGAGACCGATGAAATTATTATCATTGGCGTCGATACGGAGAAAGCGTGATGAGCAAGTTCATGGATTGGGTTGATGCGCGCTTTCCCGCCACCAAAATGTGGGAAGACCATCTCAGCAAGTATTACGCTCCGAAGAACTTCAACTTCTTCTACTTCTTTGGCTCCCTGGCGCTGCTCGTTCTGGTCAACCAGATCGTTACCGGTGTCTGGCTGACCATGAGCTACACCCCGTCGGCGGAAGAGGCATTCGCTTCCGTCGAATACATCATGCGCGACGTCGAGTACGGCTCGATCCTGCGTCTGCTGCACTCCACTGGCGCTTCGGCGTTCTTCATCGTGGTCTATCTGCACATGTTCCGTGGCCTGCTCTACGGTTCGTACCAGAAGCCGCGTGAACTGGTGTGGGTCTTCGGCATGCTGATCTACCTGGCGCTGATGGCCGAAGCCTTCATGGGTTACCTGCTGCCGTGGGGCCAGATGTCCTACTGGGGTGCACAGGTGATCATCTCGCTGTTCGGTGCGATCCCGGTCATCGGCAACGACCTGACTCAGTGGATTCGTGGTGACTACCTGATTTCCGGTATTACCCTGAACCGCTTCTTCGCCTTGCACGTGGTTGCCCTGCCGATCGTTATCCTGGGTCTGGTGGTGTTGCACATCCTGGCGTTGCACGAAGTCGGTTCGAACAACCCGGACGGCGTGGACATCAAGAAGCACAAGGACGAAAACGGCATACCGCTGGACGGCATTGCCTTCCACCCGTACTACACCGTGAAAGATATTGTCGGCGTGGTGGTGTTCCTGTTCATCTTCTGCACGATCGTGTTCTTCTTCCCGGAAATGGGTGGCTACTTCCTCGAAAAGCCGAACTTTGAAGTGGCGAACGCCTTCAAGACCCCAGAGCACATTGCTCCGGTCTGGTACTTCACTCCGTTCTACGCCATCTTGCGTGCGGTTCCGGACAAGCTCCTGGGCGTGATCGCCATGGGCGCGGCCATTGCCGTGCTGTTCGTCCTGCCGTGGCTCGACCGCAGCCCGGTCAAGTCGATGCGCTACAAAGGCTGGCTGAGCAAGATCTGGCTCTGGGTGTTCTGTATTTCGTTCGTGATCCTGGGTGTATTGGGTGTTCTGGCTCCGACTCCAGGCCGTACGCTGTTGTCGCAGGTATGTACCTTCCTGTACTTCGCCTACTTCATTCTGATGCCGTTCTACACCAGGCTCGAGAAGACCAAACCGGTTCCGGAAAGGGTGACTGGCTGATGAAAAAACTATTTGCTGTATTGATGCTTGCTGCATTGCCGGTGTTTGCTTTCGCAGCTGAGCACGGTGGCCCCGAGCTGGAAAAAGTCGACATCGACGTTTCCGATAAGGCGGCCATGCAGGACGGCGCGCGTACCTTCGCCAACTACTGCATGGGCTGCCACAGTGCCAAGTTCCAGCGCTATGAGCGTGTTGCCGACGACTTGGGCATTCCCCATGAGTTGATGCTCGAGAAGCTGGTGTTCACTGGCGCCAAGATCGGCGATCACATGAGCATCGGCATGCAGCCAGCGGACGCCAAGGCCTGGTTTGGCGCAGCGCCGCCGGACCTGACCCTGGTTGCCCGTGTTCGCGGCACTGACTGGCTCTACGGTTACCTGAAGTCGTTCTACGAAGATCCTTCGCGCCCATGGGGTGTGAATAACAAGGTTTTCCCGAACGTGGGCATGCCTAACGTCCTGGTCGGTCTACAGGGTCGCCAGGTGGTGGGTTGCAAACAGGTTCAGATCGTCGAAGACGGCAAGAAGCAATATGATCCTTTGACTGGTACGGCGCTGACTCATGAAGCGTGCGATCAGTTGACCATCGTGCCGAAAAGCGGTGCCCTGACTGCAGAGCAGTTCGATGAGAAGGTCAAGAATCTGGTAACCTTCCTGGCTTACTCGGCTAACCCGGTTAAGCTGCAACATCAGCGCATCGGTACGTACGTATTGTTGTACCTGGCGTTCTTCTTCGTCTTCGCTTACCTGCTCAAGCGCGAATACTGGAAAGACGTGCACTGATAAAGCTTCAAGCTATTGCTGTTAATCGCGCGCGCCCAAGGGCGCCTCTGAAGATGTAGCGAAACTGGTGATCCAGTCGTTACGGGAGGCGCCCTCTGGGCGCGCTCGTTTTTCCGCTTTCGATAATTTCTACAAGCGAGGAGGATCGCCATGGGCGTGACCAATCGGTTGGCCTGTTACTCCGACCCCGCCGACCACTATTCCCACCGAGTGCGCATCGTACTGGCAGAGAAGGGTGTCAGCGCCGAGATCATTTACGTGGAGGCTGGTCGCCAGCCACCTAAACTGATTGAGGTGAACCCTTACGGCAGCTTGCCCACGCTGGTCGATCGCGACCTGGCGTTGTGGGAGTCGACTGTGGTGATGGAATATCTGGATGAGCGTTACCCGCACCCGCCGCTACTGCCGGTTTATCCTGTGGCGCGTGCCAACAGTCGCCTGCTGATGCACCGCATTCAGCGAGACTGGTGTGGTCTGGTGGACCTGATTCTGGATTCGCGGACCAAGGAAGCGGCTCGTGCCGTGGCTCGAAAAGAGTTGCGCGAAAGTCTGACGGGTGTGTCGCCACTGTTTGCCGACAAACCGTTTTTCCTCAGTGAGGAACAAAGTCTGGTGGATTGCTGCCTATTGCCAATACTCTGGCGATTGCCGATTCTGGGTATAGAACTGCCGCGGCCGGCTAAGCCGCTGCTTGATTATATGGAGCGCCAGTTTGCGCGTGAGGCTTTCCAGGCGAGTCTGTCTGGTGTCGAACGCGACATGCGCTAAGGCTTAAGGAGCCGTTATGAACTCCAGTCGACCTTATCTGGTCCGCGCGCTCTATGAGTGGATTGTGGACAACGATTGCACCCCGCACATGCTGGTCAATTCCGAGTACCCGTCGGTGCAGGTGCCTCAGGGGTTTGCCAGTGACGGACAGATCGTCCTGAACGTATCGCCACAAGCCGTGCGTCACTTGCACATGGATAACGAGGCGGTCAGTTTCGAGGGCCGCTTTGGTGGCGTACCGCACACCTTGTACGTGCCAATTGCTTCGATCCTGGGTATCTACGCCCGGGAGAATGGCCAGGGCATGGTGTTCGATCTGGAATCGCCCATGGGCGAGGACGACGAGATCGAGCCGGATGACGATCTTCCACCACCCGACAGTGAGCCGCCGCGTCCAAGCGGTCGACCGAGTTTGAAGGTGGTTAAATAAAAAAAGGGTGATCCGCAAGGGTCACCCTTTTTTATTTCGCCGCCTTCAAATGATGCAGGAGCGAGCTTGCTCGCTCCTGCAAGATGTAGATCAGTCGATGTACTCGAACAATTTCACGATCTTCTGTACGCCGGAAACGCCTTGCACCAGGTTGGTCGCCTGTGCCGCTTCCTGCTTGGTCAGCAGGCCCAGCAAGTAGACGATGCCGTTTTCAGTGACTACCTTGATGCGCGAGCCGGGGATGTTCGCATCGGCGAGCATCTGGGTCTTGATCTTGGTGGTCAGCCAGGTGTCGTTCTGTCGTGCCAGCAGCGAGGAGGGTGGCAGGACTTGCAGTTCGTTGTGCACCTTTTTCACGCGCTGGACAGCGGCGGCAGCCTGTTCGGCCTTGGCCTTGAGGTCTGCGCGTGGCGTTTGCCCGGCGAGCAGTACGACACCGTTGAAGCTGGTGACGACGATATGCGAATCCTTATCCAGGGCTGGGTCGGCCTTGGCAACGTTCACGCCAACCTTGGTGTCGATCAGGGAATCGTCGATCTTGCTGCCCAGTGTGCGAGTGCCGCGGTCATCTTCAATCGGTGCTTCACGGCTGGCAGTCACCACCGAGGTGCAGCCGCTGATGCTGAGGCACAGGGTCAAGGCCAGTAGGCCAAGGCGATTAGGGGTCATTCTTCACTCCCGAACAATTGGCTGTCGATCAAGTCGCAAAGGCAATGGATCGCCAGCAGATGGACTTCTTGAATACGAGCGGTGACGTTGGCCGGTACGCGAATCTCGACGTCCTCGGGCAACAGTAGCGACGCCATGCCGCCGCCATCACGCCCCGTCAATGCTACGACAATCATTTCGCGATCATGTGCGGCCTGAATCGCTTGAATTATGTTGGCCGAGTTGCCGCTGGTGGAGATAGCCAGCAACACATCGCCCGGTTGGCCGAGCGCGCGGATTTGCTTGGAGAATATTTCGTTGTAGCTATAGTCGTTGGCAATCGAGGTGATCGTCGAGCTGTCGGTCGTAAGGGCGATGGCCGGCAGGCTTGGGCGTTCGCGCTCAAAGCGATTGAGCAGCTCGGAGGAGAAGTGCTGGGCGTCGCCGGCAGAGCCGCCATTGCCGCAGGAAAGCATTTTTCCTTCGTTGAGCAGGGCGTTGACCATGACCTGGCTGGCTTGCTCGATGTGCGGTGCAAGTACTTCCATCGCCTGTTGCTTGGTGTCGATACTGGCCTGAAAAAGCTGGCGAATTCGGGATTGCATGTCCATCTGTGTGACCTTAAGTAGCGCGGCTGTTCGGCACGTGAATGTGCAGCCCGCAAAGCAAAGAGCAAAATGTTGGGTGATAGTGTCCGGTTCGCAATGCCGGCGATCAGCCGTCGAAGGCATTCTGTAGCCAGTTCAACTGATCGAGGTGGCTGTCGATGGCAATCACGTCGAAGCGGCAAGGGGAATTGGCCCAGCGCGGCTCGCGCTGAAGATAATATTGCGCGGCGAAAATCAGTTTTTGCCGTTTGCGCTCATCGATGCTATCGAGCGCGCCACCCCATTGAGTGTTTTTTCTGTAGCGGACTTCAACGAATACTACTGTATCGCCATCTAGCATGACCAGATCAAGCTCGCCGCGTTTACACAACCAGTTCTGCGCCAGCAGGCGCAGACCTTGTTGTTGAAGATGCTCGAGCGCATGGCGCTCGGCATCCTTGCCGCTTTGCTGGCGTGACCTGTCAGGCATCAGCGAGCGGTGTCCGGCAGGCGCTGAATCTGGCCATTGGCGAACTCGGCCCATGGTAACTGGCGCACGACCCGCTGGCTCTGGGACATGCCAAGGCTGCCCGATTCGCCGTCGATACGGCTGTCCGGCAGTGACTTGAGCTGGCCCAGGCGTGGCGCCAGGCGATAGGCGTCCACACCCATGGCATACAGGCGCCCCAGGCTGCCAGCGGCTTGTGGCCACTGGGCAGTGACCTGGCGGCGCAGTGGATCATTGGCGTCCAGCAACCATGGCGTCTCGCAGAAGCGAATGCCATTCATGTCGTTGTACTGGTTGACGTCACCGTTGGCGCTGAACACGTGAGAGGTGGCGTAGACCGGAACATCGCCGGCGTACTGGAAGTTCAGGGTCGGTTTGATCTGCTGGGCCTGTTGCGGTGTAGAGGCGAGGAAAATGAACTCGATGTCCTGGCGGCGCGATGGCTGGGCAGCCACTTGCGAGCCAACGGTGCTTTGCAGGCTCTTGGCGCGACCTTCGCTCTGACGCAGCTGGAACATGTCGGCAATTTGCTGGGCCAACTGGACCGGTTGGTCGACGCGTTCGGTGGCGACGATGGTGCCGCCATTGGCTTGCCAATCCTGGCTGAACGCCTTGAGCACGCGGTCGCCCCATTCACCTTTCGGCACCATGATGGCTGCGCGATGCAGGCCGTCGGCGCGAGCGCGGCGCGACACTTCGCGGGCTTCGTCTTCAGCGGCAAGGCCGAACTGGAACAGCTGCGCCGGGCCTTGATCGCCTTCACTGTAATTCAATGCCAGGGTGGTGATCGGCAACTGCGGGCGAGTGCTCAGCTGTTTGACCAGCGGCTTCTCCAGCGGGCCGACGACCAGTTGCACGCCATCGGCCTGGGCCTTGCGGTAGAACTCGTCCATGGAAGTCAGGCGCGAGCTGTCATAAAACTCGATGGCGGGTGGTTTCTGCCCGGCCTGTTGGGCCTGGTAGTGAGCGGCCATGAAGCCGTCGCGCAGTGCTTTGCCAACCGCCGCCAGTTGGCCGTCCTGAGGCAGCAGCAGGGCGATCTTGTTCAGGGGCTGGCTGGCCAGTTCCTTGAGTTGGGTCAGTGGCTGCGGCAATTGAATGGCTGCCGGGTGCTTCGGATTCTGCGCGCGCCAGTTGTCGATGGCGGCCTGTTGCTGCTCCAGGGTGCCAGCGGATTTCACGGCCAGTGCCAGGGCCATCCAGCCGCCGAGATCGTCGGTGGCACTTGGCTGCAGCTGATTGGTCGGCAGCGAAGCGATCAGGGTCCAGATGGCTTCGTGGTTTTTGCTCGCGGCTTCGCCTTCGAGCATCGGGGCGATGAAAATGCGCTGGCGAGCGGCGGCAAGGGTCTGGCCATCGGCTTCAAGTGCGCGGGCGTGGATGGTGCCGGTGCGGACCTGTTGTTCCTCGGGCAGTTCGCTCAAGTATTGCAGGCTCGGATGGCTCAAGGCGGCCAGCGCGGCCTTGGGCTGATTGCGTGTCATGGCCAGTTCCGCCGCCAGGGTGTTGGCGAAAACCTGTGGGCCCGGCTTGAGCTGTTCGACAGGAACCTGTTGCAGGATTTGCGCGGATTGGCCGGCGTTGCCCTGGCGATAAGCCAGGTCGGCAGCGCTCAAGCGCAGCAGGGCGGCATCTTCCGGTGATTTGCTTTGGGAGGCTTTCTCAAGCAGTTGCTCGATACTGGCGTCCGGTGTCCGTGGAAGCTCGCCAAGGCTGGAGGAGGGCGAGCTGGCGCAAGCCGTCAGCAAGGCAGCGAGGCAGAGGGCAGATAACAGCCGCAGGCAAGCGATCATGTAAGCGTTCCTGATACTCGATCAAATTAGCGTGGAATTGTACCCAAGCACTGGCCGGGGCGCGATGTTACTGGCGTGAATCAATCAATTTAGCTGGTGTAAATGTTGCGCCAGCGCACAAACGGTCACCGATACCTCGTTTGCTTGCGGGTATCGTGAGTCTCGCTACGCGCTACAATGGCGACTTTTACCGATCATGAGGTGTGCGCTTTGACTGCTCCAGGTGCTTTGAATTCCGCTGCTGGCTCGCTTTATGTGGTGGCGACGCCCATCGGCAACCTGGATGACATCAGTGCGCGGGCGCTGAAGATTCTGCGTGAAGTGGCCCTCATCGCCGCGGAAGACACCCGTCATTCCCAGCGCTTGATGCAGCACTTCGGCATTGCGACGCCATTGGCGGCCTGCCATGAACACAACGAGCGGGATGAAGGTAGTCGCTTTATCACTCGCCTGCTTGCCGGTGACAACGTGGCGTTGATCTCGGATGCCGGGACGCCGCTGATTTCCGATCCGGGTTATCACCTGGTGCGGCAGGCCCGGGCAGCGGGCATTAATGTAGTACCGGTTCCGGGTGCCTGCGCGTTGATTGCAGCGCTGTCGGCAGCAGGGCTGCCTTCCGACCGCTTCATATTCGAAGGTTTTCTGCCTGCAAAGGCTGTGGGGCGACGTGCGCGTCTCGAGCAGGTAAAGGAAGAGCCTCGCACATTGATCTTCTATGAGGCCCCGCATCGCATCCTCGAATGTCTGCAAGACATGGAGCTGGTGTTCGGTCCAGAGCGCCCGGCGCTGCTTGCCCGCGAGCTGACCAAGACGTTCGAGACCCTCAAGGGGCTGCCGCTGGCTGAGCTGCGCGAGTTCGTCGAGTCGGATAGCAACCAGCAGCGCGGTGAGTGCGTGGTACTGGTGGCGGGCTGGTCCGCGCCCGAAGAGGAAGGTGCCGTCAGCAGCGAAGCGATGCGCATCCTCAACCTGTTGCTTGAAGAAATGCCGCTCAAGCGTGCGGCGGCATTGGCGGCGCAAATCACCGGCGAGCGAAAGAATGTGCTGTACCAAATCGCGCTGGATCAGCAGAAGGGCGAGTAAAACCCGACGCGCAGGCGTGCCCAATGGCGCTTGGTGCTTGTTCTTCGGGCGCTCTGCCGGTAACCTTCGCGGCGGAGAGTCGATCGGACAGTCGCTGCCCTCTATGAAAATTAGGGGGGGGAGGAAAGTCCGGGCTCCATAGGGCGAAGTGCCAGGTAATGCCTGGGAGGCGTGAGCCTACGGAAAGTGCCACAGAAAATAACCGCCTAAGCGCTTCGGCGCCGGTAAGGGTGAAAAGGTGCGGTAAGAGCGCACCGCACGTCTGGCAACAGTTCGTGGCTAGGTAAACCCCACTTGGAGCAAGACCAAATAGGGTCCCAAGGCGTGGCCCGCGCTGGGACCGGGTAGGTTGCTAAAGATGTCCAGTGATGGCCATCGTAGACGAATGACTGTTCAAGACAGAACCCGGCTTACAGATCGACTCTCCACCTTTTTCTTTCCTCTGCTTGAATCATTGAGCAGGGGGTTGGGTGATAGCAATTTCCCTCCTTACACATTCATCCGCAGAACCTCTTTTGTAATACCAAAAAAATCTTACTCTTAATAAATTACTTTAACTTTCGAACGCAGCCTTCTGTGCTGATTCAAGTTATCGATCAGTTTCATCTGCCGGATTCTCGTTGTCCCTCCGTTAATGATCCTAAATCTCAGTTCTGTAAGGGTTTTCCTTTACTCCGCGCCTTGACGGTGTGGTGGGCGCATTCCTATAGTGTGCGCAAGTGGCGGAAAGTGGCATGAAGTGGGTTTTTTGAACTCAAAACGCTAGAATTTGGAGAAACGCAGACGTGTTTCGCGGAGCCAACGCTATCAGTCTCGATGCAAAGGGCCGTCTCGCAATGCCGAGCCGGTACCGTGACGAGCTCGATTCGCGCAGTTCCGGGCAATTGATCGTGACAATTGATGCCGTTGATCCTTGTTTGTGTGTTTACCCCCTCGATGAGTGGGAAATTATTGAAACCAAACTGCGCGCACTGCCTTCGCTTCGCGAAGAGAACCGCCGCCTGCAACGTTTACTGATTGGTAATGCCGTCGACCTCGAGCTCGATGGCAGTGGTCGTTTTCTGGTTCCGCCGCGTCTTCGTGAATATGCCAAGTTGGATAAGCGCGCGATGTTGGTAGGCCAACTGAACAAGTTCCAATTGTGGGACGAGGATGCCTGGAACGCGGTTTCTGCCGCCGACCTGGCTGCCATTCAACAACCGGGCGCGATGCCTGATGAACTGCGTGATTTGATCCTGTGACTATTGATAGCGGCTTTAACCACATCACCGTACTGCTTGACGAAGCCGTCGAGGCTCTCGCCGTACGTCCTGATGGCTGCTATCTGGACGGCACGTTCGGACGCGGCGGACACAGCCGGTTGATCCTCCGTCAGCTCGGTCCCGATGGTCGGTTGCTCGGATTCGATAAAGATCCACAAGCGATTGCCACCGGGCAGACGCTAGCGGCCGAAGACGGCCGCTTTGTCGTTGTGCAGCGCAGCTTTGCCGAGCTCGGTTCGGAAGTCGCCGAACGCGGTCTGGCCGGCAAGGTCAGCGGCGTGTTGCTGGATCTTGGTGTGTCCTCGCCACAGCTCGACGACCCTGAGCGCGGCTTCAGCTTCCTCAACGACGGTCCGCTGGACATGCGCATGGATCCGTCCCGTGGCATCAGCGCCGCCGAATTCGTCAACACCGCGCCCGTGGAAGAAATCGCCCGGGTGTTCAAGGAATACGGCGAAGAGCGTTTCTCCGGCCGCATGGCCCGTGCTGTGGCCGAACGTCGCGACATCAAGCCATTCGAGCGCACCGGTGACCTGGCAGAAGTCCTGAAAGTCGCCAACCCAGCTTGGGAAAAGGGCAAGAACCCCGCAACCCGCGCGTTCCAGGGGTTGCGTATCCACGTCAACAACGAACTGGGTGATCTGGAAACCGGCCTCGAAGCCGCGCTGGAGTGCCTGGAAGTGGGCGGTCGCCTGGTGGTGATCAGCTTCCATTCGCTGGAAGACCGTATCGTCAAACTGTTCATGCGCAAGCTGGTGAAAGGCGAAGCCGACAACCTGCCGCGCAACCTGCCGGTTCGGCATGTCGCCTTCGAACCGAAAATCAAAGTCCATGGCAAAGCGCAGACGGCCTCCGACGCCGAACTCAAAGCCAACCCACGTTCCCGTAGCGCTGTCATGCGTGTGGCGGAGAAGCTGCGGTGAGCAAGCTTTTCGCCAAGCCATTGCCCGGCGGAAGCTTCTTCATGCTGCTGCTGTTTGTCGGCGTGCTCGTGTCGGCCATCGGCGTGTCTTACAGCGCGCACTGGAACCGTCAGCTATTGAATTCGCTGTACAACGAACTGAGCGTGCGCGACAAGGCGCAGGCGGAGTGGGGCCGGTTGATTCTGGAACAGAGCACCTGGACCGCCCACAGCCGTATCGAAGTGCTGGCCACCGAACAATTGAAAATGCACATCCCCGGTGCCGCTGACGTGAAGATGGTGGCGCCATGATGAAACTCGAAGGTGCACTCTTTCCTTGGCGGTTCCGCGTGGTGCTGGGTTTGCTCGGCATCATGGTGGCCGCGATTGCCTGGCGCATCATCGATTTGCAAGTGGTCGACCGTGCCTTCCTTAAAGGTCAGGGCGATGCCCGCAGTGTTCGTCATATTCCGATTCCGGCTCACCGTGGTCTGATCACCGACCGTAACGGCGAGCCTTTGGCCGTGAGTACTCCGGTCACCACCCTCTGGGCCAATGCCAAGGAAATGCAAACGGCCAAAGAAAAGTGGCCGGCACTGGCGGCTGCCCTGGGGCAGGACCCGAAAGCCCTGGCCGAGCGCCTTGAAGCGCAGGCCAACAAGGAATTCATTTATCTGGTGCGCGGGCTGACGCCTGAGCAGGGCCAGGCGGTGCTCGATCTCAAAGTGCCTGGCGTCTATGGCATCGAAGAGTTCCGCCGTTTCTATCCGGCCGGTGAAGTGACCGCGCATATGGTCGGCTTTACCGACATCGATGACCATGGCAAGGAAGGTATCGAGCTGGCCTATGACGAATGGCTGGCCGGGGTGCCGGGTAAACGACAAGTCATCAAGGACCGGCGCGGCCGGTTGATCAAGGATGTCCAGGTCACCAAAAACGCCAAGGCCGGCAAGCCCTTGGCGTTGTCCATTGACCTGCGCCTGCAATACCTGGCCAACCGCGAACTGCGTAACGCGATCATCGAGAACGGCGCCAAGGCCGGCAGCCTGGTGATCATGGACGTGAAGACCGGCGAGATTCTCGCGATGGTCAACCAGCCGACCTACAACCCGAACAACCGCCGCAACCTGCAGCCGGCGATGATGCGTAACCGCGCGATGATCGACGTGTTCGAGCCAGGCTCGACCATGAAAGCGATCTCGATGAGCGCCGCCATCGAAACCGGCCGCTGGAAACCGAGCGATACCGTCGAGGTGTATCCGGGCTCCCTGCAG
Organism: Pseudomonas sp. EU05-FHT14B02; assembly: GCF_058791055.1. Classification (NCBI taxonomy): domain Bacteria; kingdom Pseudomonadati; phylum Pseudomonadota; class Gammaproteobacteria; order Pseudomonadales; family Pseudomonadaceae; genus Pseudomonas; species Pseudomonas sp. EU05-FHT14B02. The sequence continues at coordinate 43,380 of NZ_JBYTDD010000024.1, forward strand.
ATTGGCAAGTACACCATCAAGGACGTATCCAAGACCGAAGGCCCGGTGCTCGACCTGACCGGCATCCTGATCAATTCCAGTAACGTCGGCATGAGCAAGGTCGCGTTCGATATCGGCGGCGAAACCATTTTCCGTCTGGCGCAGAAAGTCGGCCTCGGCCAGGACACTGGCCTGGGCTTCCCGGGCGAGCGCGTCGGCAATCTGCCGAACTACCGCGAATGGCGCAAGGCAGAAACCGCCACGCTGTCCTACGGCTACGGTGTTTCCGTGACCGCGATCCAGCTGGTCCACGCCTTCTCGGCCCTGGCCAACAACGGTCGCCTCGCACCGCTGACCCTGATCAAGACCGACAAGGCGCCGCAAACCACCCAGGTACTGCCGGAGGCCGTCGCAAAAACCATGCAAGGCATGCTGCAACAAGTGATCGAAGCCCCGCGCGGTGTGTTCCGTGCGCAGGTGCCGGCGTATCACGTGGGCGGCAAGTCGGGTACTGCGCGTAAAACCTCGGTCGGCACCAAGGGTTACGCCGTGAACTCCTACCGTTCGCTGTTCGCCGGTTTCGGCCCGATGAGCGACCCGCGTTACGCCATCGTGGTGGTCATCGACGAGCCGACCAAGGCCGGTTACTTCGGCGGCCTGGTTTCCGCGCCGGTGTTCAGCCGTGTGATGTCGGGCACCCTGCGCCTGATGAACATTACCCCGGACAACCTGCCACCTACTCAACAAGCGAACGCAACACCGGTCGTTCCGCTGAAAGCCAATGGAGGGCGCGGCTGATGTCCCTGAGCCTGAACAAGATTTTCCCTCACGCCGGCCACGATCTGCTGATTCGCGAACTCGCCCTGGACAGCCGCAATGTGCGTGCGGGTGATCTGTTCCTCGCTGTGCCGGGCGGTAAATTCGATGGGCGCGCGCATATGGTTGACGCCCTGCAGCGTGGTGCTGCCGCGGTGGCCTATGAAGTAGAAGGCGCCACGGTCCTGCCGATCACTGAAGTGCCGTTGATTCCGGTCAAAGGTCTGGCGGCTCAGCTGTCGGACATCGCCGGGCGTTTTTATGGCGAGCCAAGCCATCACCTGAACCTGGTGGGCGTGACCGGTACCAATGGCAAGACCAGCGTGACTCAATTGGTTGCCCAGGCGCTGGACCTGCTCGGCCAGCACTGCGGCCTGGTCGGCACGCTCGGTTCGGGTTTCTATGGGGCGCTGGAAAGCGGCCTGCACACCACGCCGAACCCGATTGCCGTGCAGGCGACCCTGGCGGACCTGAAAAAGGCCGGGGCCAAGGCCGTGGCGATGGAAGTTTCTTCCCATGGCCTGGATCAGGGGCGCGTGACTGCCCTGGCGTTCGATGTGGCAGTGATGACAAACCTGTCCCGCGATCACCTGGATTATCACGGCACCATGCAGGCCTACGGCGAAGCCAAGGCCAGGCTGTTTGACTGGAATGACTTGAAATGCCGCGTGGTCAACCTCGACGACGAGTTCGGCCGGCAACTGGCCGCCGACAAGCGCGAGTCGCGGTTGATCACCTACAGCCTGGAAGACTCCGGCGCCTACCTGTATTGCCGTCAGGCGCAATTCGACGACGAAGGCGTGCGAGCCACTCTGGTCACGCCACAGGGCGAGCACCACTTGCGCAGCACCTTGCTCGGTCGCTTCAACCTGAGCAATGTCCTGGCGGCGGTCGGTGCGTTGCTCGGTCTGGATTACGCCCTGGACGAAATTCTCAAGGTGCTGCCGAAGCTTGAAGGCCCTGCCGGGCGCATGCAGCGCTTGGGAGGTGGCTCGCAGCCGCTGGTGGTGGTCGATTACGCGCACACCCCGGATGCCCTGGAAAAAGTACTGCTGGCTCTGCGTCCACACGCCAAGGGTCGGCTGCTGTGCCTGTTCGGCTGTGGCGGCGATCGCGATCGCGGCAAGCGTCCGTTGATGGCCGAAGTGGTTGAGCGCCTGGCCGATGGCGTGCTGGTGACCGATGACAATCCGCGCACTGAAGACCCTGCAGTGATTTTCGATGACATCCGCGCTGGTTTCACGGCTGTGGATAAAGTGGAGTTCGTTGCCGGTCGTGGTCAGGCGATTGCCCGGCTGATCGCCAGTGCCTCGGCGGATGACGTGATTGTCCTGGCCGGGAAAGGTCACGAGGACTATCAGGAAATCAACGGCGAACGCCATGCCTTTTCCGATCTGGTCGAGGCCGATCATGCCTTGACCGCATGGGAGGTGGCCCATGCTTAAGGCCTTGAAACTGAGTGAACTGACCGGTGCGCTGAGTGCTCGCCTGGTGTCAGCCGATGCCAGCTTCGACGGCGTGAGCATCGACAGTCGTGCAATCAAGCCGGGCCAGCTGTTTATTGCCCTGACCGGTCCGCGTTTTGACGGTCATGACTATCTGAATGAAGTCGCCGCCAAGGGCGCCGTGGCTGCGCTGGTCGAGCGTGAAGTTGCTGGCAGCACGCTGCCGCAGTTACTGGTCAGCGACACTCGCCAGGCCCTCGGCCAGTTGGGCGCGCTCAATCGCGCCATCTACACCCATCCGGTCGCAGCCGTTACCGGTTCCAGCGGCAAGACCACGGTCAAGGAGATGCTTGCGAGCATCCTGCGCACCCGTGGTCCGGTGCTGGCGACCCGTGGCAACCTGAACAACGACCTCGGCGTGCCGCTGACCTTGCTCGAACTGGCACCCGAACACACCGCTGCCGTGATCGAGCTGGGCGCCTCGCGCCTGGGTGAAATTGCCTACACCGTCGGCCTGACCCGGCCGCACGTGGCCATTCTCAACAATGCCGGGACCGCCCACGTCGGTGAGTTCGGCGGCCCGGACAAAATCGTCGAAGCCAAGGGCGAGATCATCGAAGGGCTGGATGCCGATGGCGTCGCCGTTCTCAATCTTGACGACAAGGCATTCGGAATCTGGAAGGCACGCGCCGGTGACCGCAAAGTGCTGACGTTTGCGTTGAGCAACGCCAGCGCCGATTTCTACGCCAGTGACCTGACTACCGATGTCCGCGGCTGCCCGGCGTTCAACCTGCACAGCCCTGAAGGCGTGGAGCGCGTTCAATTGAACCTGCTCGGCACCCATAACGTCGCCAATGCCATGGCCGCCGCCGCAGCCACCCATGCCCTGGGTGTGTCGCTGTTCGCTATCGCCACCGGCCTTGGCGCGATGCAACCGGTCAAGGGACGCACCGTCGCGCAACTGGCCACCAACGGCATGCGCGTGATCGATGACACTTACAACGCCAACCCCACCTCCATGTGCGCTGCCGTTGATATACTGGCCGGCTTTTCCGGTCGCACCGTCCTGGTGCTCGGGGATATCGGCGAGTTGGGCGAATGGGCGGAGCAGGGGCACCGCGACGTGGGCGAGTACGCCCGTGGCAAGGTTTCTGCGCTGTATGCCGTCGGGCCAATGATGGCTCACGCCGTGAACGCTTTCGGTCCACAGGCTTTTCACTTCAGCACGCAGGCTGAGCTGATCAAGGCCCTGGGTGCCGAGCAAGACACAAATACCACCATTTTGATCAAGGGGTCGCGCAGCGCTGCGATGGAAAACGTCGTCGCCGCCTTGTGCGGGTCCAGTCTGGAGAAACATTAATGCTGCTGCTGCTAGCGGAGTATCTGCAACAGTTCTACAAAGGCTTCGCGGTCTTCCAGTACCTGACCCTGCGCGGGATTCTCGGTGTACTGACCGCGCTGGTCTTGTCGCTGTGCTATGGCCCATGGATGATCCGCACGTTGCAGAACCGTCAGATCGGTCAATCCGTTCGCAACGACGGCCCGCAGTCGCACCTGTCCAAGTCGGGTACACCGACCATGGGCGGCGCGCTGATTCTGTCGTCCATCGGTGTCAGCACCCTGCTGTGGGCTGACCTGAGCAACCGTTACGTCTGGGTCGTTCTGCTGGTGACCTTGCTGTTCGGCGCCATCGGGTGGGTCGACGACTATCGCAAGGTCATCGAGAAGAACTCTCGCGGCTTGCCGAGCCGCTGGAAATATTTCTGGCAATCGGTATTCGGTCTGGGCGCGGCGATCTTCCTTTATATGACTGCCGCCACGCCGGTGGAAACCACGCTGATCCTGCCGATGCTCAAGGACTACAGCATTCCGCTGGGCGCCGGCTTCATCGTGCTGACCTATTTCGTGATTGTCGGTTCGAGCAACGCGGTCAACCTGACCGATGGCCTCGACGGCCTGGCGATCATGCCGACCGTAATGGTTGGTGGTGGTCTGGGCATTTTCTGCTACCTGTCGGGTAACGTGAAATTCGCCGAATACCTGCTGATTCCTTACGTACCGGGTGCAGGCGAGTTGATTGTGTTCTGTGGCGCGTTGATCGGAGCCGGTCTGGGCTTCCTGTGGTTCAACACTTATCCGGCACAAGTCTTCATGGGTGACGTCGGCGCACTGGCGTTGGGCGCGGCCCTGGGCACCATCGCGGTGATCGTCCGTCAGGAAATCGTCCTGTTCATCATGGGCGGCGTGTTCGTGATGGAAACCCTTTCAGTCGTCATTCAGGTTGCCTCTTTTAAACTGACCGGTCGTCGCGTATTCCGCATGGCGCCCATTCACCACCACTTTGAACTCAAGGGCTGGCCCGAGCCGCGCGTGATCGTCCGTTTCTGGATCATCACCGTGATTCTCGTGCTGATCGGCCTTGCCACCCTGAAGCTGAGGTAGAAATTCGTGTCTCTGATCGCTTCTGACCACTTCCGCATCGTTGTCGGCCTCGGCAAGAGCGGCATGTCCCTGGTTCGCTTCCTGGCGAACCGGGGCGTGGCGTTTGCCGTGGCCGATACGCGGGAAAATCCACCGGAACTGGCCGCGCTCAAGCGTGACTATCCGCACGTGGAAGTGCGTTGTGGCGAGTTGGATGTCGAGTTCCTGTGCCGTGCCGACGAGCTCTACGTGAGCCCCGGCCTGGCGCTGGCGACCCCGGCCCTGCAGGCCGTCGCCGCCCGTGGCGTGAAATTGTCCGGTGACATCGAGCTGTTCGCGCGTAACGCGAAGGCGCCGATCGTGGCCATCAGCGGCTCCAACGCGAAAAGCACCGTCACCACGCTGGTCGGCGAAATGGCGACGGCGGCGGGCAAGCGCGTCGCGGTGGGCGGCAACCTTGGCACGCCGGCACTTGATCTGCTCAGTGACGACGTCGAACTGTACGTGATGGAGCTGTCGAGCTTCCAGCTGGAAACCACTGACCAGCTCAACGCTGAAGTGGCGACCGTGCTCAACATCAGCGAAGACCACATGGATCGCTACAGCGGTCTGCCGGCCTATCACCTGGCCAAACACCGGATCTTCCGTGGCGCCAGGCAGTTTGTGGTCAATCGTCAGGACGCTTTGAGTCGTCCGCTGATGGGCGAAGGGCAGCCATGCTGGACCTTCGGCCTGAGCAAACCCGACTTCAAGGCTTTCGGTATTCGTGAAGAAGACGGCGAGAAATATCTGGCCTTTGAGTTCCAGAACCTGATGCCAGTGCGCGAATTGAAGATTCGCGGCGCCCACAACCAGTCCAACGCCCTGGCAGCCCTGGCCCTGGGCCATGCGGTCGGCTTGCCGTTCGATGCCATGCTGTCGAGCCTGCGCACCTTCGCCGGTCTCGAGCATCGCTGCCAATGGGTCCGTGACCTCGACGGAGTGGGTTACTACAACGATTCCAAGGCCACCAACGTCGGTGCCGCACTGGCGGCCATCGAAGGCCTAGGCGCGGACATCGACGGCAAGATCGTGCTGATTGCCGGTGGCGACGGCAAGGGTGCCGAGTTCAAGGACCTGTGCGATCCGGTGGCGGCCAATTGCCGCACCGTAGTGCTGATGGGGCGTGACTCCGACAAGATCGGTGAAGCCATAGGCGATGCCGTACCGCTGATCCGCGCCGGCTCCCTGATCGAAGCCGTCGAGCAATGCCGTGCTGCAGCCCAACCGGGCGACGTGGTGCTGCTGTCGCCTGCCTGCGCCAGTTTCGACATGTTCAAGAACTACGAAGACCGTGGTCACCAGTTCGTCAAAGCCGTGGAGGATCTGGCATGAGCCTCAAAGGCATCATCAAGCCGTATCCATCGCCGCTCATCACCGGGCGCGGTATTGACCTCGACTTCCCGATGCTCGCCGGCTGCCTGACGCTGCTCGGCCTGGGGCTGATCATGATCGCCTCGGCATCGACCGAAGTGGCAGCCGTGCAGTCGGGAAGCGCCCTGTATTACATGATTCGCCACCTTATTTACGTGGTGCTGGGCCTGGGTGCCTGCATCGTCACCATGATGATCCCTATTGCCACCTGGCAGCGCCTGGGCTGGCTAATGCTGCTGGGGGCGTTCGGCTTGCTGGTGATGGTGATCATCCCGGGGATCGGCCGTGAAGTGAATGGTTCGATGCGCTGGATCGGATTCAGTTTCTTCAACGTCCAGCCTTCCGAGATCGCCAAGGTGTTCGTGGTGATCTACCTCGCCGGTTATCTGGTGCGTCGCCAGAAAGAAGTGCGTGAAAGCTGGATGGGCTTCTTCAAGCCGTTCATCGTGCTGCTGCCGATGGCGGGCCTGCTGCTGATGGAGCCGGACTTCGGTGCCACCGTCGTGATGATGGGGGCCGCGGCGGCGATGCTGTTCCTTGGCGGGGTCGGGTTGTTCCGCTTTTCCCTGATGGTGGTCCTGGCCGTCGGCGCAGTGGTGCTGTTGATTCAAATGCAGCCGTATCGAATGGCGCGTCTGACCAACTTTGCCGACCCGTGGGCCGACCAGTTCGGCGCTGGCTATCAGTTGTCCCAGGCATTGATTGCCTTCGGTCGTGGCGAATGGCTGGGCGTGGGCCTGGGCAACAGCGTGCAGAAACAGTTTTACCTGCCGGAAGCCCACACAGACTTCGTGTTCTCGGTCCTGGCCGAAGAGCTGGGTGCGGTGGGTTCGTTGTGCACCGTGGCACTGTTTGTCTTCGTGTGTATTCGTGGCATGTACATCGGTTTGTGGGCTGAAAAGGCCAAGCAGTTTTTCGCAGCTTATGTGGCATACGGCCTGTCGTTCCTGTGGATCGGCCAGTTCCTGATCAACATCGGCGTGAATGTCGGCCTGCTGCCGACCAAGGGGCTGACCCTGCCGTTCCTCAGTTATGGCGGTAGTTCGTTGGTGATTTGCTGCGCCTGTCTCGGCTTGTTGCTGCGCATCGAGTGGGAAAGTCGAACCCACCTGGGCAGCGAAGAGATGGAGTTCCATGAGAGCGACTTCGCCGAGGAGCCGAACCATGGGCGCTAACGTCATGATCATGGCTGGCGGTACCGGTGGCCACGTGTTCCCGGCGCTGGCCTGTGCCCGCGAATTCCAGGCTCGCGGCTACACCGTGCACTGGCTCGGAACCCCACGTGGGATCGAGAACGATCTGGTACCGGCGGCCGGCATCGAACTGCATCGGATCAATGCCAGCGGTCTGCGCGGCAAGGGCAAATTGTCCCTGCTAAAGGCACCGTTCATGTTGTTCAAGTCGGTCTGGCAGGCGCGGGCGATCATTCGCCGTCTGCAGCCGGTCTGCGTTGTTGGATTTGGTGGGTTTGTGACCGGTCCTGGCGGCGTCGCGGCCAAACTGGCCGGTGTGCCGGTGATCGTTCACGAACAGAACGCCGTGGCCGGTACCGCCAATCGGTTGCTGGTGCCGTTGGCCGCCCGAGTCTGTGAAGCGTTCCCCGACACCTTTACCCTGTCGGACAGCCGCCGGACCACCGGTAATCCGGTGCGCACGGAGCTGTTCCTCGAGACATCGCGACCTGCCCTGGCCGGTCGCAAGGCGCGTTTGCTGATCCTGGGTGGAAGTCTGGGCGCAGAACCGTTGAACAAGTTGCTGCCTGAAGCCCTGTCGCAAGTCGCTGCCGATTTGCGTCCGGAAGTGTTCCATCAGGCCGGCAAAAACCACGATGAAGTGACTGCAGAGCGTTATCGCGCGGCTGGCGTCGAGGCGCAGGTGCAGCCCTTCATCAAAGACATGGCCCAAGCCTACAGCTGGGCCGACCTGGTGGTATGTCGCGCAGGCGCGCTGACCATCAGTGAACTGGCCGCCGCCGGTCTGCCCTCGATGCTGGTGCCTTTGCCTCATGCCATCGACGATCACCAGACCCGCAACGCCGAATATTTGGCCCGTGAAGGCGCAGCCTTCCTGATGCCACAAAGAACGACTGGCGCAGCGGATCTTGCCGCTCGCCTGACAGAGGTCCTGATGCAACCACAACGACTCAACGAAATGGCTACCGCGGCACGCCGCCTGGCCAAACCCGATGCCACACGTAACGTGGTCGATAGCTGCCTGGAGGTGGCCCATGGTTGAGAGTCAGAAAGCCATGCCGCAACCGGAAATGCGCCGCATCCGTCGCATCCACTTCGTCGGTATCGGCGGTGTGGGCATGTGCGGGATTGCCGAAGTGCTGCTGAACCTGGGTTATGCCGTGTCCGGCTCTGACCTGAAGGCTTCGCCGGTGACTGAACGCCTGGAGTCCTTCGGCGCGCAGATATTCATCGGCCATCGCGCCGAGAACGCCGCGGCCGCCGACGTGCTGGTGGTGTCGAGCGCCGTGAACACGTCCAACCCGGAAGTCGCTACCGCACTGGAACGCCGTATCCCGGTGGTGCCGCGTGCAGAGATGCTGGCTGAGCTGATGCGTTATCGCCACGGTATCGCCGTTGCCGGTACCCACGGCAAAACCACGACCACCAGCCTGATCGCTTCGGTGTTCGCCGCCGGTGGCCTGGACCCGACATTCGTGATCGGCGGCCGCCTCAATGCCGCAGGCACCAATGCCCAGCTTGGCACCAGCCGCTACCTGATCGCCGAAGCCGACGAAAGCGACGCCAGCTTCCTGCACTTGCAGCCGTTGGTGGCCGTGGTCACCAACATCGACGCCGATCACATGGCGACCTACGACGGTGACTTCAACAAGCTGAAGAAAACCTTCGTCGAATTCCTCCACAACCTGCCGTTCTATGGTCTGGCAGTGATGTGCCTGGACGATCCGGTGGTGCGTGAAATCCTCCCGCAGGTCAAGCGCCCGACCGTTACCTATGGCTTTGGCGAAGATTGCGACGTGCGCGCCATCAATGTGCGCCAGCAAGGCATGCAGACCTTCTTCACCGTACTGCGGCCTGACCGCGAGCCGCTGGATGTTTCGGTCAACATGCCGGGCAACCACAACGTGCTGAACTCGCTGGCGACCATCTGCATCGCCACCGACGAAGGTGTCAGTGATGAAGCCATCGTCCAGGGCTTGTCCGGGTTCCAAGGGGTCGGCCGACGCTTTCAGGTCTACGGCGAACTGCCGGTGGACGGCGGCAATGTGATGCTGGTCGATGACTACGGTCACCACCCGACGGAAGTCGCGGCCGTGATCAAGGCCGTACGCGGTGGCTGGCCGGAGCGCCGCCTGGTGATGGTCTACCAGCCGCACCGTTACAGTCGCACCCGTGATCTGTACGACGATTTCGTCAATGTTCTGGCCGACGCCAACGTACTGCTGCTGATGGAAGTCTATCCGGCCGGCGAAGAGCCGATTCCGGGCGCCGACAGCCGCAAGCTGTGCAACAGCATCCGTCAGCGTGGCCAGCTCGACCCGATCTACATCGAGCGTGGCGTCGACCTCGCGCCAGTGGTCAAGCCGCTGCTGCGCGCCGGCGACATCCTGCTGTGCCAGGGCGCTGGCGATATTGGCGGTCTCGCACCAAAACTGTTGAAAAGTGAGTTGTTCGCCGGTGCCGTTGCCGCGCCGGAGAAGGGGAAGTTGAAATGAGTGTTGCCTACGCCAACCTGGTCTCCACGATCGCGCCGAAAGACTTCGGCCGCGTCGCCGTGCTGTTTGGCGGCAAGAGCGCCGAGCGTGAGGTCTCCCTGAAGTCGGGTAACGCCGTTCTGGACGCGCTGCAAAGCGCCGGTGTGGACGCGTTTGGCCTCGACGTGGGCGATGACCTGCTGCAGCGTCTGCTCAACGAAAAAATCGACCGCGCCTTCATCATCCTCCACGGCCGTGGCGGTGAAGACGGCAGCATGCAGGGCCTGCTCGAATGCCTGGGCATTCCGTATACCGGCAGCGGCATCCTGGCTTCGGCCCTGGCCATGGACAAACTGCGCACCAAGCAGGTCTGGCACAGCCTGGGCATTCCAACCCCACGTCACGCGGTACTGAGCAGCGAGGCCGATTGTATTTCGGCGGCGACGGAACTGGGCTTCCCTTTGATCGTCAAACCGGCCCATGAAGGTTCAAGTATCGGTATGGCCAAAGTGAGTTCCGCGTCCGAATTGATCGACGCATGGAAAGCGGCCAGTACCTACGATTCGCAAGTGTTGGTCGAGCAATGGATTCACGGTCCGGAGTTCACCATCGCCACCCTGCGTGACCAGGTGTTGCCGCCGATTGCCCTGGGCACCACGCACAGCTTCTACGACTACGACGCCAAGTACATCGCCAACGATACCCAGTACCGCATTCCGTGCGGTCTGGACAGCGCCAAGGAAAAGGAACTCATGGACCTCACGGCGAAAGCCTGTGAAGCGCTGGGTATCGCCGGTTGGGGCAGGGCAGATGTGATGCAGGACGCCGACGGGCAGTTCTGGTTCCTGGAGGTCAACACCGCACCGGGCATGACCGATCACAGCCTGGTGCCGATGGCGGCCCGTGCCGCCGGTCTGGATTTCCAGCAACTGGTTCTGGCCATTCTGGCCGAGAGCGTTGCCGGCAAGACTGCCGGTAACCAAGAGTCGACGAGAGGTTAAGGCCATGCAAGGCGCTCAGCTCAGACATCAGCCCTCCGCACCGACCGGCCGCAAGCCGGTACCGCGGGGTGCCAGCCGAATGGTGGCCAAAGAGCCGATGTCCGCGCGCCTGCCGAAAGCCAACTTTGGTTTTCTCAAAGCGTTGTTCTGGCCGGTACTGCTGGTGGCTTTGGGGTTCGGTACTTACGAAGGCGCGACACGGTTGTTGCCGTATGCCGACAGACCGATCACCAAGATCAACGTGCAGGGCGACCTGAGTTACATCAGCCAGCAAGCGGTGCAGCAGCGGATCGCCCCCTACGTGGCGTCGAGCTTCTTCACCATCGACCTGGCGAGCATGCGCACCGAGCTGGAACAGATGCCATGGATTGCCCACGCCGAAGTGCGCAGGGTGTGGCCGGATCAAGTGGTGATCCGCCTGGAAGAACAGCTGCCAGTGGCCCGATGGGGCGACGAGTCGCTGTTGAACAACCAGGGCCAGGCCTTCACCCCGCGCGAGCTGGCGAACTATGAACACCTGCCACAGCTGTTCGGCCCACAGCGGGCTCAGCAGCAAGTGATGCAGCAATACCAGGTACTGAGCCAGATGCTCAGGCCGCTGGGCTTCTCGATTGCACGCCTCGAACTGCGTGATCGCGGCAGCTGGTTCCTGACCACCGGCCCCGGCAGTGCGGGTCCCGGGATAGAACTGCTGCTCGGACGCGGCAACCAGGTGGAAAAGATGCGCCGTTTCATCGCCATCTATGACAAGACGCTCAAAGAACAGATTACGAACATTGCGCGCATCGATCTGCGCTACGCCAACGGCCTCGCTGTTGGCTGGCGGGAACCTGTAGCGCCCACGGCAGCCCAACCCGCTGTCGCGAAGAATTAAGAAGAGGCAGGACCCATGGCAAACGTGCAAAGCGGCAAAATGATCGTCGGTCTCGATATCGGCACCTCCAAGGTGGTGGCGCTGGTGGGCGAGGTCGCGGACGACGGCACGCTGGAAATCGTCGGGATCGGCACCCATCCGTCCCGTGGCCTGAAAAAAGGCGTGGTGGTGAACATCGAGTCCACCGTGCAATCGATCCAGCGCGCCATCGAAGAAGCGCAGCTGATGGCTGGTTGCCGCATTCACTCGGCGTTCGTCGGCGTGGCCGGTAATCACATCCGCAGCCTGAACTCCCACGGCATCGTGGCGATTCGTGATCGCGAAGTCAGCTCGGCGGACCTTGAGCGTGTGCTCGACGCTGCCCAGGCCGTGGCGATCCCGGCTGACCAGCGCGTGCTGCACACCCTGCCGCAGGATTACGTAATCGATAACCAGGAAGGCGTCCGCGAACCGCTGGGCATGTCCGGCGTACGTCTGGAAGCCAAGGTCCACGTGGTCACCTGCGCCGTCAACGCCGCACAGAACATTGAAAAATGCGTGCGCCGCTGCGGTCTGGAAATCGACGACATCATTCTCGAGCAACTGGCTTCCGCGTACTCGGTACTGACCGATGACGAGAAGGAGCTGGGCGTGTGCCTGGTGGACATCGGTGGCGGTACTACCGACATCGCGATCTTCACCGAAGGCGCGATCCGTCACACCGCGGTGATCCCTATTGCCGGTGACCAGGTGACCAACGACATCGCCATGGCGTTGCGCACTCCGACCCAGTACGCCGAAGAAATCAAGATCCGCTACGCCTGTGCCCTGGCCAAACTGGCCGGTGCCGGTGAAACCATCAAGGTGCCAAGCGTTGGCGATCGTCCGCCGCGCGAACTGTCCCGCCAGGCCTTGGCCGAAGTGGTCGAGCCGCGCTACGACGAGCTGTTCACGCTGATCCAGGCCGAACTGCGCCGCAGTGGCTACGAAGACCTGATCCCGGCCGGCATCGTGCTGACCGGCGGTACGTCGAAGATGGAAGGCGCTACCGAACTGGCCGAGGAAATCTTCCACATGCCGGTGCGCCTGGGCGTGCCTCACGGCGTGAAAGGTCTGGATGACGTGGTACGCAACCCGATCTATTCCACCGGCGTCGGCCTGTTGATGTACGGCCTGCAGAAGCAGTCCGACGGCATCTCGTTCTCGGGCATCGGCAGTCGCGACAGCTACAGCAACGAAGAGCAACAGGCTCCGCTGCTGGACCGCCTGAAGAAGTGGGTCCAGGGCAATTTCTGAAGATTTACCGCAATACCGTTACACCGAAGCACGCAGTAGGCGAAAAAACTAGAGAATGTAAAGGAGAGGGAAAATGTTCGAACTCGTAGACAACATCCCCGCAAGCCCGGTAATCAAAGTTATCGGTGTCGGCGGTGGCGGCGGCAACGCTGTCAACCATATGGTCAAGAGCAACATCGAAGGCGTCGAGTTCATCTGCGCCAACACCGATGCTCAAGCGCTGAAAAACATCGGCGCGCGGACCATCCTGCAACTGGGCACCGGCGTGACCAAGGGCCTGGGCGCTGGCGCCAACCCTGAAGTCGGCCGTCAAGCCGCTCTGGAAGACCGTGAGCGCATTGCCGAAGTGCTGGCCGGCACCAATATGGTGTTCATCACCACTGGCATGGGCGGCGGTACCGGTACCGGTGCTGCGCCGATCATCGCCGAAGTGGCCAAGGAAATGGGCATCCTGACCGTTGCGGTCGTGACGCGTCCGTTCCCGTTCGAAGGCCGCAAGCGTATGCAGATCGCCGACGAAGGCATCCGCATGCTCTCCGAAAGCGTCGACTCGTTGATCACCATTCCCAACGAGAAGCTGCTGACCATCCTCGGTAAAGACGCCAGCCTGCTGTCGGCTTTCGCCAAGGCAGACGATGTACTGGCTGGTGCCGTCCGCGGTATCTCCGACATCATCAAGCGTCCGGGCATGATCAACGTCGACTTCGCCGACGTGCGTACCGTGATGAGCGAAATGGGCATGGCAATGATGGGCACTGGCTGCGCCAGCGGTCCGAACCGTGCACGCGAAGCCACCGAAGCGGCCATTCGCAACCCGCTGCTCGAAGACGTGAACCTGCAAGGCGCTCGCGGCATCCTGGTGAACATTACCGCCGGTCCGGATCTGTCCCTGGGTGAATACTCCGACGTGGGTAGCATCATCGAGGCATTCGCCTCCGAGCACGCGATGGTCAAGGTCGGTACCGTTATCGATCCGGACATGCGCGACGAGCTGCACGTAACTGTCGTTGCCACAGGTCTGGGCGCTAAAATCGAGAAGCCTGTGAAGGTCATCGACAACACCGTTCACACTTCGATGGCTGCACAGCCACAACAACAGGCCCCTGTTCGTCAGGAAGCTCCAGCGGTGAACTACCGTGACCTGGACCGTCCGACCGTCATGCGCAACCAGGCTCAGGCCGGTGCTGCGACTGCCGCGAAGATGAATCCGCAAGATGATCTGGACTACCTGGACATCCCGGCTTTCCTGCGTCGTCAGGCCGATTGATGGAATGTATCAGGGCTATGAAGGTGATTGGTGTTCAGCAAAGGCGTGGTCTGCTATCATCGCCAGCCTTTGTTGATACCAGTTCGCAATTTGCGCTGAAGCGGCCCAAGCCATGATTAAACAACGCACACTGAAAAATATTATCCGTGCCACAGGTGTAGGCCTGCACTCCGGGGAGAAGGTCTACCTGACCCTCAAGCCTGCGCCTGTCGACACTGGCATTGTGTTTTGTCGCGCCGACCTCGACCCTGTGGTGCAAATTCCTGCCCGCGCGGAAAACGTCGGTGAAACCACTATGTCGACCACGCTGATCAATGGCGACGTCAAAGTGGACACGGTAGAGCACTTGCTCTCGGCCATGGCTGGCCTGGGCATCGATAACGCCTACGTCGAGCTCTCCGCGTCCGAAGTCCCGATCATGGATGGCAGCGCTGGACCCTTCGTATTCCTGATTCAATCGGCAGGCCTGGAAGAACAGGACGCCGCCAAGAAATTCATCCGCATCCTGCGTGAAGTGACAGTGGAAGACGGCGACAAGCGCGCCACTTTCGTCCCTTTCGAAGGGTTCAAGGTGAGCTTCGAGATCGATTTCGATCACCCGGTTTTCCGGGACCGCACCCAAAGTGCAAGCGTGGATTTTTCCAGCACTTCGTTCGTAAAAGAAGTCAGCCGCGCCCGTACTTTCGGTTTCATGAGTGACATCGAGTACCTGCGCAAGCACAACCTCGCACTCGGCGGCAGCGTTGAAAACGCTATTGTGGTCGACGCCGATGGCGTACTGAACGAAGACGGCCTTCGCTATGAAGACGAATTCGTGAAGCACAAGATTCTCGATGCAATTGGTGACCTCTACCTGCTGGGCAATAGCCTGATTGGTGAGTTCAAGGGCTTCAAGTCCGGCCACGCACTGAACAACCAGCTGCTGCGCAAGTTGATTGAGCAGACAGATGCCTGGGAAGTCGTGACGTTCGAAGACGCCAGCACTGCACCGATCTCTTACATGCGCCCGGTTGCGGCCGTGTAAGCAAAAAACCTCTCTAGTTTTTTAAAGGCTACCTTCGGGTGGCCTTTTTTTTTATGCCCTGAAGTTTGTAGTGTCCGGGCTGGCCTCATCGCGAGCAAGCTTGCTCGCGATGGTGTCCTCCCATCCAATGAAAATCCTATTCGGCACACACTACCCGGTTACGCCCCCCTTCCTTGGCTTGATACAGCGCCTTGTCCGCACTGAACAGCAATTGCTCCAGGCTGATATCGCTGGCCGCCGTCCAAGTGGCAATACCGATACTCACACTCATCGGCTGTTCACCGACGTCCACCAGTGGAAGTTTCTGCACCGCCTCGCGGATGTGCTCGGCGATCTGCTTCGCGCCTTGACTGTCAGTTTCGGCCAGGACCACCGAAAACTCCTCGCCGCCATAGCGCGCCACCAGGTCTGCCGGGCGATGGACATTGGCGCGGATGACCTCGGCCAATGCCCGCAAGGCTTCGTCGCCGGCCTGATGCCCGTGCCGGTCATTGAAGGCCTTGAAGTGATCGGCATCGATCATCAGCAACGACAACGGCCTGCCACTGCGCTGCGCACGAAACCATTCATGGCGCAGGGTCTGATCAAGGGATCGACGGTTGGCCACGCCGGTCAAGGCATCGGTGGCCGCCAGTTGCGCCAATTCCTGCTCGGCACTTTGGCGCCGTCGCAGCTCGCGGCAGAGCAGCCAGGTCAGCCACAACAGGCCGATGCACAAGACCCCTGTTGCACCGCTGATCACATAGGCCGTGCGGTTCCAGGTGGCGAACACTTCGTCGATGGAAAGGGCCACGATGACGGTCAGCGGCAAATTGCCGACTCGGGTAAAGGTGTACAGGCGCCGTTGATGATCGACACTCGACACGCTTTCAAAGGTACCACTGCGCTCGCGCAGCATGCGTACGACGTTGGGACGGCTGGAGAAGCTTTTACCGATGGCGTTTTGCTCCCGGTACGGTTTTTGCGCCAGGAGGATCCCGTCATCGTTAATGATGCCCAGCGTACTGCCGTTGCCGATGTCGAGGCTGTTGAACAGTTGGTCGAAGTAGCTCATGCGCATCGACGCTACCGCGACCCCCAGAAATTCACCCGTGGACGAAGAAATGCGCCGGCTGAAACTGATGCGCCATTCGTCGCTGTCATCGCAGTCGCAGCGCGGCTTGAACGGTCGGCTGATGAACATGCCGGTGTCGCGATTGGAGACATGGGCCAGGAAATAGTCGCGGTCAGCGAAGTTGCCTGGTTTCGGCTCGATCAATGATGAGTCGGCCAGCACGTCGCCGTGCTTGTCCAGCAGCAGGATGTCGCCCTTGTAGCGCGCAGTGGTGGAGCGGTCGAACAGCACCAGATGACGGATCTGCGGAGCAACCTGTTTAAGATCGTCCCGTTGGGCGGCGGCGATCAGGCCCTGCAAGGTCAAATCATAGAGCTCGACCGTACGCAGGACATCGGCATCGATCAGTTGCGCGATGGTGGTCGCGCTGCGCGTGGCGGTCTGCTGGGCGTAGGCGTGTTCGCGGATCAGCAGGAAAGTGACGATGCACAGGATCGAGATGACGGTCAGGGTACTGCCGAAGATCACCATGATCTCGGGTCGCCCGGGTGGGCCTTGAATATGTGGGGTGCGGCTTGCGGTCATAGGGCTGACGTCTGCTAAAGGGACGTAGTAAGCGTAGTTGCATAAACGTAGCAGCCGAGTGAATCGTTCCCGTTGCTCGAACGATTGATCTTAGGTGCGGGCGTCAGTGACTTTCGTTGCGGAAATTGCAATGAAGGCCGAATCGCCACTATAAAAAAAGCCGCTGACAGCAGCGGCTTTGAAGACAACTTCTCAAAGGGAAGATCCGATGAAAAGTGTCGAGGGAAACGGGAGAGATCGGTGCGGATCAGCTGTCTTTCTCGGCCAGTGGCTGGGCCTGGATGCTGGATGCCTGCGGGGCTTGGGAGTCTTGAGCAGCCTTGACCGTCATCTCGATCTGATGCTCTTCGAACGTTGCAGCGCGTGCGGCGTTATGCGCGACGAAAGTCTGCGATTCTTCCGCCATCGCCAATGGCGACAGGAACAAAGAGGACAAAACGAAAGCGCTGGCAATACCCATACTGTTGGACATTTTTAAAACCTTCTTGCTTGGCAAGTGCTGTTTGGTGCGGGCAAAGATAAGGATATGAGGCGAGGGGAAAAAGAGCGGATTCATGAAAGGACTGTTGCGCTTATGGCAATAGTTGATTGGCCGCTTACTTATATGTGTTCAACCCAATCCATTGTGGGAGCGAGCTTGCTCGCGATAGCATCACCTCGGTTCAGAAGTTGCACCGAGTCGCCTGCATCGCGAGCAAGCTCGCTCCTACAAAGGAAAAGGGATCAGACGGGCAGATGAATCCCGAACGTATTCATCCCATGATCACTGTGCACGAACACATCCCCGCCATGCATCAACGCAATCGCCTTGACGATGGCCAGCCCCAGACCGTGATTGTGGCCGCTGTTACTGCGTGAGGCATCGATCCGGTAGAAGCGTTCGAACAGGCGCGGAAGATGTTCGTTGGCAATCGGCGAACCCGGGTTGGCGACGCCGATGCTGACTTGATGCTCCTGGGCTTCGATCCGCACTTGAATCACCTGTCCGGGCGCGGTGTGCTGCACCGCATTATTCAGCAAGTTGATCAATGCCCGGCGCAGATGGGCGATCTCGATGCGCACCTGCGCGTCACCACTGACCTCAACCTGGACCTGAGCGTCTTCGAGAATGAAATCCAGATATTCCAGGGTCGTGGCCACCTCATCGGCCAGCGAGGTTGAGGTGAGCTTGGTCGCCTTGCTGCCCTGATCGGCGCTGGCGAGAAACAGCATGTCGTTGATGATCGAACGCAGTCGCTCAAGCTCTTCGAGGTTCGATTGCAGCACTTCGAAGTAATGCTCGGCGGAGCGCCCGCGGGTCAATGCGACCTGGGTCTGGCCGATCAGGTTGGTCAGTGGCGAGCGCAGTTCGTGGGCGACATCGGCGTTGAATGACTCAAGGCGCGAGTAGGCTTGCTCGACCCGTTCCAGGGTCGAATTGAACGAGCTGGCGAATTGATCGAGTTCCGGCGGCAACGGTGACAATCGCAAGCGCCCCGAGCGCAACGGCGGGGCCAGGCGCTGGGCTTCCTGGGACAGTTTGATCAGCGGCTTGAGTCCGATCCGCGCCACCCAATAACCCAGTGCCGAGGCCAGCAGCACACCGACAATCGCCAGGCTGATCAGCGCGACCAGCAGGTGATGCTGGGTATGGAAAAACGTTTCGGTGTCGATGGCGATCATGAAGCGCAACGCTGGGCGCTGGTCCTTGGCCGGGAACTCGCTGACCAGCACTTTCAGCGGATACTGTTGCTCCGGCAGATGCATGTCGCGCGTACCCAGCGGGCCTTGGGCAAAGGCACGGATCTGCGAGGTCAGGTTGCCGTATTCGTACTGTGGATCGCCGCTGATGATCCAGAAACTGATGCGCTTGTCTTCTTCGCTCAGCAGGTTGAGCTTGTTGTTGATCTTCACCCAGTGCTCTGGCGTGCCGTAACGGCCGACCGTGGATTCGAGCACGCTGTAGCGCGCATCGAGTTCGGCTTCTGGCAGCAGGCCCAGGCCTTTGTCGACCTGCTGGTACAGCGCCCAGCCGATCAGCAGGAACACCAGCAGCGCCACCAGCGTGAACATTGCGCTCAGACGCAGGGCGATGGAATTACTGGACACCACGGCTCTCCAGCACATAACCCATGCCACGAATGGTGTGCAGCAGTTTCTCTTCGAACGGCCCGTCGAGCTTGGCCCGCAGGCGTTTGATCGCGACTTCGACGACGTTGGCGTCACTGTCGAAATTGATGTCCCAGACCATCTCGGCAATGGCGGTTTTCGAGAGGATTTCACCCTGGCGCCGTGCCAGTACGCTGAGCAGCGAGAACTCCTTGGCGGTCAGGTCCAGGCGTGTACCGGCGCGGGTGGCCTTGCGGCTGATTAAATCTATCCACAGGTCGGCGATGCTCACTTGCACCGGTTCATGACCGCCGCTGCGCCGGGTCAGCGCTTGCAGGCGTGCCACCAGTTCAAGGAAGGAAAACGGTTTGCCCAGATAGTCATCGGCGCCTTCACGCAAGCCCTTGATGCGGTCTTCCACACGCTCGCGGGCGGTGAGCATGATCACCGGGGTTTGCTTGCGCGCACGCAAGGCGCGCAACACACCGAAGCCGTCGAGGCCCGGCAGCATGACGTCGAGGACGATCACCGCGTAGTCGCTCTCCAGCGCCAGGTGCAGACCTTCCACACCATCGCGGGCCAGATCCACGGTGAAACCCTGTTCCGTCAGGCCGCGATGCAAATAGTCTGCGGTTTTTTCTTCGTCTTCGATAATCAGAACGCGCATGACCCCGCCTCAGTCTGTGATCGCCAGCGCCGGTACGGGCGAAGGTTTGGGCCTGTGAAATAACCGCTCAAGCCACAAGTATATGACCGGTGTGGTGAACAGCGTCAGCGCCTGGCTCACCAGCAAACCGCCGACGACGGCGATCCCCAGGGGCTGGCGCAACTCGGCGCCGGTGCCATAGCCGAGCATCAACGGCAGAGCGCCGAGCAGGGCGGCGAGGGTGGTCATGATGATCGGCCGGAACCGTGTGATGCAGGCCTTGAAAATTGCGTCCTCGGGCGACATTCCGCCATTGCGCTGCGCTTCGAGGGCGAAGTCGATCATCAGGATGCCGTTCTTCTTGACGATACCGATCAACAGCACCAGTCCGATCAAGGCCATGATGGAAAAGTCCTGGCCACAAATCCACAGCATGATCACCGCGCCGAGGCCCGCCGAAGGCAAGGTCGAAATGATCGTCAGCGGGTGCACGAAGCTCTCGTAGAGCACGCCGAGAATGATGTACACCGCCAACAGCGCCGCCAGGATCAGCCACGGCTGGCTGGCCAGCGAACTCTGGAACGCCTGGGCCGCGCCCTGGAAATTACCGCTGATGGCGGTCGGCATGCCGATGTCGGCCTTGGCCTGGTTGAGCATGATCACCGCATCGCCCAGTGCCACGCCGGGGGCCAGGTTGAACGACAGGTTGGCGGCGGGGAACATCCCGTCATGGGCGATGGACAGCGGGCCGACAGTCGGCGCATCGAACCTGGCCAGGGCCGACAGCGGAACCATTTCCCCGCTCAGGGGCGAGCGCAGGTAGAAGTAGTTGAGGCTTTCGGCCTTGCCGCGCTGCTTTGTATCCAGTTCCAGGATCACGTTGTACTGGTTGATCTGGGTCTGGAATTCATTGACCTGACGCTGGCCGAAAGCATCGTACAGGGCTTCGTCGACGTCACTGGCGGTGAGGCCGAAACGTGCCGCGGCGCTACGGTCGATGCTGATGTGGGTGATGCTGCCGCCCAGTTGCAGGTCGTTGGAAATATCGCGGAACGCCGGGTTGGCGCGCAGTTTTTCCGTCAAGCGTTGGGTCCAGGTGCTGAGGGTCGCACCGTCGTTGCTCTTGAGCACGTATTGGTACTGGGCGCGGCTCGGGCCGGAGCTGAGGTTGATGTCTTGCCCTGCACGCAGGTACAGGACGATGCCCGGGACTTTCATCAGTTGCGGGCGAATCCGGTCAATGAATTCGCTGGCCGAAACATCACGGTCGCCCCGTTTTTTAAGGGCGATCCAGAAGCGACCATTGGCGATGGTCTGGTTGCTGCCCGAGACGCCGACCGAGTGGGAAAATGCTTGAACCGCAGGATCAGCGGTGACGATTTCGGCCATCGCCAGGTGTTTTTTCACCATGTCGCCGTAGGAAATATCCGCAGCTGCTTCGGTGGTACCGAGAACAAAGCCAGTGTCCTGTATCGGGAAGAAACCTTTAGGGATAAAGATGTACCCGGCGACCGCCAACCCCAGGGACAAACCGAACACGCCGATCATCAATTTCTGGTGGGCGAGGGCACGGCGCAGGCCTTTTTCGTACCACGCCAACAGGCGCTCACCGAACCCCGGTTTGCCGTGGGCATGATGCACGGGCGCGCGCATGAACAGCGCAGCGAGGGTCGGTGCCAACGTCAGCGAAACCACCACCGAAATCATGATGGTGGAGGTGGCGGTCAGGGCGAACTCCTTGAACAGCCGGCCGACCACACCGCCCATGAACAGCAGTGGAATGAACGCCGCCACCAGCGAGAAACTGATCGATACCACGGTAAAACCGATCTCGCCGGCGCCCTTGATCGCCGCCTCGCGCATGCCGTCGCCGGCTTCCAGATGCCGGTGAATGTTCTCCACCACCACGATCGCATCGTCCACCACAAAGCCCACGGCGACCACGATCGCCACCAGTGTGAGGTTGTTCAGGCTGAAGCCCATGACGTACATCAGCGCAAAGCTGGCGATCAGCGACACACCGAGCACTGCCGACACGATCAGCGTGGCCGACAGTTGGCGCAGGAACAGCGCCATCACCGCCACCACCAGCATCACAGCGATCATCAAGGTGATTTCCACCTCGTGCAGCGAGGCGCGGATGGTCTGGGTGCGGTCGATCAACACCTTGACCTGCACCGAGGCCGGCAACATCGCTTGCAGCGCCGGCAGCGCGGCCTGAATGCGATCCACGGTCTCGACGATGTTGGCGCCTGGCTGGCGGAAGATCACAAGGTTCACGCCCGGTTGCGAACCCGCCCACGCCTGAACGTAGGCATCTTCCGAACCGTTGACGACTTTCGCGACATCCTTGAGGTGAACCGGTGCACCGTCCTTGTAGGAAACGATCAACTGGCTGTATTCGTCGGGGTGGAACAACTGGTCGTTGGTGGACAGAGTTGAAATGCTTGATTCGCCGTACAACGCCCCTTTGGCCAGGTTGAGGCTGGTCTGCTGAATCGCCAGGCGAATGTCCGCCAGGGTCAGGCCGATGGCGGCGAGTTTGTCGGCGGACACCTGGACACGGATCGCCGGACGCTGCTGACCGGTGATGACGACCTGGCCTACACCGTCGACCTGACTGAGCTGACGGGACAACAGGGTTTCCGTCAGGTCGCTGAGCTCAGGGCCTGGCATCAGCGAGGAGTTGACGCTGAGGATCAGCACCGGGCTGTCGGCCGGGTTGACCTTGCGCCAGGTTGGCAGGTTCGGCATGTCCTTGGGCAGTTTGCCCGCGGCGGTGTTAATCGCCGCCTGCACTTCCTGGGCGGCGGTGTCGATGCTCTTGTCGAGGGTGAATTGCAGGGTCAGGTTGGTCGAGCCCAGTGCACTGCTCGAGGTCATCTGGGTTACGCCGGGAATGGCACTGAATTGCACTTCAAGGGGCGTGGCCACCGAGGAAGCCATGGTTTCCGGGCTGGCGCCGGGCAGTTGCGCGGCCACCTGGATGGTCGGGAATTCTGCCTCCGGCAACGGCGCTACCGGCAGGCGCGGAAACGCGATGACACCCAGCAGTACCAGGGCGAACGTCAGCAGGACCGTGGCCACCGGGTGGTCGATGCACCAGGCTGAAATCGAACCATGGCCCTTCATTGCGCCGCCTCCGATCGCACCACTTGAGGTGGCTCGGTCAGCACTTGCACAGTAGCGCCGGGCTTGAGCCGCGACTGACCATCGCTGACCAGTACATCACCCGGCTTCACACCCTTGATGATGTCCTGGCCGCTGCCTTGATAGACCATCTGTACCTGCACGACTTCGACCTTGTCCCCATTGACCCGGTACACGAAGTGCTGGTCGAGGCCGCGTTGTACGACTGTCGGCGGCACCACCAGCGCATCTTTATCCAGGGCTGTCTGAATTTTTACCGTCACCAGCAGGCCCGGCCAGAGTTTCTGTTCGTCGTTGTCGAATTCGGCTTTGGCGCGGATGGTGCCGGTGTTGGCGTTGATCTGGTTGTCGATCAGGGTCAGGTGACCTTCGCCGAGCAGGTTGCCGGTTTCGCCGTCGGTGTCGGCCCCGATGTAAGCCTTGACACGGGCGTGCTGTGGGTCGTTGATCAGGCCTTGCAGGGTCGGCAGCATTTGCTGCGGCAGGGAGAACTCCACAGCGATCGGGTCGATCTGGGTCACTGTGAATAGGCCTTGGGTGTCGGTCATGCGCAGGAAGTTGCCTTCGTCGACGGTACGAATGCCGACACGACCGCTGACCGGGGAGCGAATTTGTGTGTAGGAAAGCTGTACCTCGGCGGAGTCAATCGAGGCCTGGTTACCTTGGGCGGTGGCCTTGAGCTGGTTGACCAGGGCTTGTTGCTGGTCGTAAGTCTGCTTGGACACGCCGTCGTCGACACTCAACAGCTTGTAGCGCTTGAGGTTGACCAGCGCCACTTGCAGTTGCGCCTGGCTTTCGCCCAGTTGTGCCCGGGCCTGGTCGAGGCTGGCGCGGATCGACCGGTCGTCGATGGTGGCCAGCAGGTCACCTTTTTTCACCAGTTGGCCTTCCTTGACCAGCAATCTGGTGAGGATGCCGTCGATTTGCGGGCGGACCACGACGCTGTGCAGGGACAGTACCGAACCGATGCCGCTGACGTAGCGGGGTACGTCTTTTTCGGCGACGGCGACCACGCGCACGGGGATGGCGGTGGGGGTGGCGAGTTTGGCCTTGGCCGGTTTGGTGGCGTACCACAGGCCCAGCGCTGCCAGGACGATCAGAAGGGCGACGAGCAGGGCGGATTTTTTCTGGATTCGCATGCGAGTGGGGCGCCGGGGCTGGGTGGTCGGTAGGTGGGTAAGGTAGTTTCCTTTATAAACCTGTTTGCTGGTCAGGAGGGTGACGGCTAACTGACGGCGCTGTCAGTTTGGGGGGACTTGGCGGCCTTTGGGCCGACCATGTTCTTGGTTGACCGTGTACATATCCGTTTCTTCGGTAACGGCCACTGGCGGTTTTGCCCTTACGGCGACTCACTTTTTTACAAGCGCCTAAAAAAGTAAGCAAAAATTCACTCGGGGTATGACTCACCCACATAGGTAACAAAACAGTTCAAGCACATAGGTAACAGTCTTTAACTGGCACTGGTCGATTCCGAGGATCTGACCATGCCGTGGCGAGAGCTGAAACCTATGGACCTGAAAGTGATGTTCATTGCCGACTACCTGTCTGGTCGACTCAATTCGCCAACCGAACCCCACCCAGACTCCCGCTCAATTCATACGCCGCCAATTCCGCCTGATGCGCCGCCAGCAATTCAGGCAACGATCCACGCAAATACTCGACCCAGGTCTTGATCTTCGCATCCAGGTACTGGCGCGACGGGTAGATCGCATACAGGTTCAGTTCCTGGGAGCGGTAGTTGGGCATTACGCGCACCAGTGTGCCGTTGCGCAGGCCTTCTATCGCGGCGTACAGCGGCAGCACCCCAACGCCCATGCCGCTGATGATCGCGGTTTTCATCGCGTCGGCGGAGTTCACCAGGAACGGTGAGCTGTTGATGGTGACCATTTCCTGGCCATCAGGGCCGTCGAAGGCCCATTTCTCCAGCGGAATCACCGGGCTGACCAGGCGCAGGCAGGCGTGGTTGAGCAGGTCGCTGGGTTTTTGTGCGCAGCCGTTGGCTTTGACGTAGGCCGGAGAGGCGCAAACGATGCTGTAGGTGATGCCCAGGCGCTGGGAGACGAAACCCGAGTCTGGCAGTTCGCTGGCGAGGACGATGGACACGTCGTAGCCCTCGTCGAGCAGGTCCGGCACGCGGTTGGCCATGGTCAAGTCGAAGGTCACGTCCGGGTGGGTCTTGCGGTAGCGGGCGATGGCGTCGATCACGAAGTGCTGGCCGATGCCGGTCATGGTGTGCACTTTCAGTTGCCCGGCCGGGCGTGCGTGGGCGTCGCTGGCCTCGGCTTCGGCTTCTTCGACGTAGGCCAGGATCTGTTCGCAGCGCAACAGGTAGCGCTTGCCGGCTTCGGTCAGGGCGATGCGGCGGGTCGTTCGGTTGAGCAGGCGGGTTTGCAGGTGGGCTTCCAGGTTGGAGACCGCGCGCGATACGTTGGCCGTGGTGGTGTCCAGTTGTATGGCGGCGGCGGTGAAGCTGCCGGCTTCGGCCACGTAACTGAAGGCGCGCATGTTTTGCAAAGTGTCCATGGGGGGCTCTCTCGTCGAATGACAAATTGTGACACGAAGTTTCTGTTTATTTACAGGCGACTAAAGATCTACCAACGGATTATCTCGTTAACGGTAACAAAGATTCACAGGAATCCCAGCTTATCGCCATTCAGACCGCCCCATAGAATTGCGCAACTTGGCAAACCGGGGGCACGGCCCCAGCCGCACAACCTGTGGGAGCGAGCTTGCTCGCGATGGCGGCGGTTCAGCCAACACAGATGTTGAATGTGGCTCCGCTATCGCGAGCAAGCTCGCTCCCACAAATGCGGCGCTGTTTCCAAAAAACGTGTACCTCCCCCCTATTTCAGGAAATCGCAGCAGTGCCGCGTCGCATCAGCAGAGCGCTTCAGTCGCTCAGTGTTTTGGCTTTAACCCTGGCAATCAGCGGCTGCATCGGAACCGGAGGTATTGCCCCACAGGGCAAGGCGCTGGAAGCCAACTCACTGGCTACCGACGAAGCGATCCAGAGCGCTGCGCAGGATGCCCACTGGCCCACCGCACAATGGTGGCAAGCCTACGGCGACCCGCAACTGAATCGCTGGATCGACCTCGCCCTGCAAGGCAGCCCGAGCCTGGCCATGGCCGCCGCCCGGGTGCGTCAGGCCAGGTCCATGGCCGGCGTGGCCGAAGCGGCCGAATCGCTGCAGATCAATGGCGAGTCCACCCTCAAGCGTCACAACTGGCCTACTGACCAGTTCTATGGCCCCGGTGAGCTGGCCAACAGCACCACCTGGGACAATAACGCAGCGCTGGGTTTCAGCTATGCCCTCGACCTTTGGGGCCGCGAAAGCAATGCCACCGACCGCGCCGTGGACATGGCGCACATGAGCGTTGCCGAAGCGCGTCAGGCCCAACTCGAATTGCAGGACAACATCGTACGGGTCTACATCGAGTTGTCGTTGCATTACGCCCAGCGGGACATCGTTGAAGCGACCTTGAAGCAACAACAGCAGATTCTTGAACTGGCGCAAAAGCGGCTGGACGGTGGCATCGGCACCCATTTCGAAGTCAGCCAGGCCGAGACGCCGCTGCCGGAAACCCATCGTCAGATCGACGCCCTCGACGAAGAAATCGCCTTGAGCCGCAACCAACTCGCCGCCCTCGCCGGCAAGGGCCCGGGGGAGGGTGCGCATTTGCATCGACCAACGCTGTCACTGGGTGCGCCACTGAAACTGCCGTCGTCACTGCCGGCGCAATTGCTCGGTCAACGCCCGGATGTGGTCGCCAGCCGTTGGCAAGTGGCGGCGCAGGCGCGAGGTATCGATGTCGCCCATGCCGGTTTCTACCCGAACGTCGATCTGGTCGGCAGCCTTGGCTACATGGCCACCGGCGGTGGAGCCCTGGAGTTCTTGACCGGCAAGAAACTCAACTACAGCGTGGGGCCGGCGATTTCGTTGCCGATCTTCGATGGCGGACGTTTGCGCTCGGAGTTGGGCGAAGCCTCGGCCGGGTATGACATCGCCGTGGCCAAGTACAACCAGACCCTGGTCAACGCCCTGAAAAACATCTCCGACCAGTTGATCCGCCGCGAGTCCATGGACAAACAGCAGGCGTTCGCCGCCGAGTCGGTGGCCACTGCGCAGAAGACCTACGACATCGCGATGATCGCCTACCAGCGTGGCCTGACCGACTACCTCAACGTGCTCAACGCCCAGACCCTGCTGTTCAAGCAGCAGCAAGTACAGCAGCAGGTTCAGGCAGCGCGCCTCAGTGCCCATGCCGAACTGGTGACGGCGTTGGGCGGTGGTCTCGGTGCCGGCAATGACGTGCCGAAAGACAGCCAGACCCAGGCGCCGAAAACCCCGGCTCTGCTCAAGAGCATCGTGAATTGAACGCAAACCTTGTGGGAGCGAGCTTGCTCGCGATGAGGGCGGCACATCCAACATTGATGACGACTGATACTCCGCTATCGCGAGCAAGCTCGCTCCTAAAATTTTATTGAGCAGGATTTGATGACTCCCTTGCCCGCCCCTTTGCGCTGGCTGTACTCCCTGGAATGGCGCCGGGGTTTCTTCGACTGGGCACGCAGCGACGGCGTGACTTGGGTCTACATTTTCAAGGTGCTGGTCGCGGCATTCTTGACGTTATGGCTGGCCATGCGCCTGGAGCTGCCGCAACCGCGTACGGCGATGATCACGGTGTTCATCGTCATGCAGCCGCAAAGCGGCCAGGTGTTCGCCAAGAGTTTCTATCGTTTTCTCGGCACCCTGGCCGGGTCGGCGGTGATGGTCGCGCTGATCGCCCTGTTTGCGCAGAACACTGAGTTGTTCCTCGGTTCGCTGGCGATCTGGGTCGGTATCTGCACGGCTGGTGCCGCCCGCTGCCGCAACTTCCGCGCCTACGGTTTCGTACTCGCCGGATACACCGCGGCGATGGTCGGCTTGCCCGCGCTGGCCCATCCGGAGGGGGCGTTCATGGCGGCGGTCTGGCGGGTGCTGGAAATCTCGTTGGGCATTCTCTGTTCGACACTGATCAGTGCCGCCATCCTGCCGCAATCGGCTAGCGCGGCGATGCGCAATGCGTTGTATCAACGCTTTGGCGTGTTCGCCCTGTTCGTCACCGATGGCTTGCGCGGACGCAGTCAACGTGAGGCATTCGAGGCTGGTAACGTGCGTTTCATCGCCGAGGCCGTGGGCCTGGAAGGCTTGCGCAGCGTGACTGTTTTTGAAGACCCGCACATGCGGCGGCGCAATGGCCGGCTCAGTCGACTGAACAGCGAGTTCATGGGCATCACCACGCGCTTCAATGCCTTGCACCAGTTGCTCGAACGCTTGCGCAGCAGCGCGGCGGACACCGTGGTGGCGGCCATCAGGCCGGGTCTGCAGGACCTTGCCGAGTTGCTCGACGGCTTCAGCGGTCGTGCCCTGACCAGTGCCGATGCGGCGCGTCTGGTCATGGTGCTGAGCGCCTACAAGGAAGGCTTGCCGGCGCGGGTGCGTTGTCTGCGGGCGACGTTCCAGCAGCACAATCCGAGCGATGCCGAGCAATTGGACTTCCACACCGCATACGAGCTGCTCTATCGCTTCGTCGACGACCTGCACGGTTATGCACAGACCCACGCCTCCCTGGCCGATCACACTCACGAACGGGAGCGCTGGGACGAGCCGTTCACCCCGCAAACCAACTGGATGGCAGCGGCGGCATCGGGAATTCGCGCAGCATTCATTCTGGCGGTATTGGGCAGCTATTGGGTGGCAACCGCCTGGCCGAGCGGCGCGACCATGACCCTGATTGCCGCCGCGACGGTGGGCCTGTCCGCCGCCACCCCGAACCCGAAACGCATGGCCTTTCAGATGGCGTGCGGGACATTGCTCGGGGCGCTGATCGGCTTCGTTGAGATGTTTTTCATTTTCCCGTGGATCGACGGATTTCCGTTGCTGTGCGTGATGCTCGCGCCGGTGATCGTACTGGGCTCGTTCCTGACTTCGCGGCCGCAATACGTCGGCGTCGGCCTGGGTTTGCTGATCTTCTTCAGCACCGGTTCGGTGCCTGACAACCTCACGGTCTACAACCCCTACACCTTCATCAACGACTACATCGCCATGGTGCTGGGCATGCTGGTATGTGCAGCGGCCGGGGCGATCATTCTGCCGCCCAACAGCCGCTGGCTGTGGCGTCGGCTGGAGCAGGATTTGCGCGGCCAGGTGGTGTACGCCATCAGCGGCAAGCTCAAGGGATTGGCGTCGAGTTTCGAAAGCCGCACCCGCGATCTGGTGCATCAGGCCTACGGCTTCGCGGCGGGCCAACCGCAAGTGCAGCGGGACTTGCTGCGCTGGATGTTCGTAGTGCTGGAAGTCGGCCACGCGATCATCGAGTTGCGCAAGGAACAGGCGATTCTGCCGGTACATCCGGCCTATGCCGAATCCCGGCCGTGGCGCCAGGCGATCCGGGTGATGGGGCGTGCGCTGGTGCGGCTGTTCCTGCAACCGAACAGCAGCAACCTCGAACGCGCGCTGATTGCCGTCGATCACGCGATCAGCCGTGTGCAGTCCACCGACGAACCCTTCGCCCCGCACTTCGATACCTCGGCGTTGCGCCGGGTGAAGAGCTACCTGCACTTCATCCGCACCTCTCTGCTCGATCCGCAATCACCGCTCGCCGCCTTCGCAAGCAGCCAGCCCCAAGGACTTGAACATGCCTCGTGAAATCGCCTTCCACGGCGTGTACATGCCGACCATGACCCTGATGTTTTTCATCGCCGCGGCGCTTTCCTGGGCGCTGGACCGGTTCCTGTCCGGGTTCGACCTGTACCGTTTTTTCTGGCATCCGGCGTTGCTGCGCCTGAGCCTGTTTACCTGTCTGTTCGGCGCCATGGCGCTGACTGTCTACCGTTGACTCT
Source organism: Pseudomonas sp. EU05-FHT14B02 (assembly GCF_058791055.1). Classification (NCBI taxonomy): domain Bacteria; kingdom Pseudomonadati; phylum Pseudomonadota; class Gammaproteobacteria; order Pseudomonadales; family Pseudomonadaceae; genus Pseudomonas; species Pseudomonas sp. EU05-FHT14B02. The sequence goes on from NZ_JBYTDD010000024.1 coordinate 72,968, forward strand.
CTATCACTGACTCTCTATCTCTGAAGAATGCCCCGATGAAAAAGTTTTTCAGCCTGCTCGCGACCTTGCTGGTGCTGGCCCTCGCGCTGTGGATCGGCCGCTCCTTGTGGGAGCATTACATGAACACGCCATGGACCCGCGACGGCCGCGTGCGCGCCGATATCATCAACGTCGCCGCCGACGTCACTGGTGAAGTGGTGGACGTGCCGGTGCGCGACAACCAGTTGGTGAAGAAGGGCGATTTGCTGATGCGGATCGACCCCGAGCACTACCGTCTCGCAGTGAAACAGGCACAGAGTCTGGTGGCATCGCGCAAGGCGACCTGGGAGATGCGCAAGGTCAACGCCCATCGTCGCGCCGATATGGACAACCTGGTGATCTCCCGGGAAAACCGTGACGACGCCAGTAACCTCGCCGACTCGGCCCTGGCTGATTACCAGCAGGCCCAGGCGCAACTGGAAGCCGCCGAACTCAACCTCAAGCGCACCGAGGTGCGCGCGGCGGTGGACGGCTATGTGACCAACCTCAACGTGCATCGCGGCGACTACGCACGCATCGGCGAAGCGAAAATGGCCGTGGTCGACATGAACTCGTTCTGGGTCTACGGCTTCTTCGAAGAAACCAAGCTGCCCCACGTGCGCGTGGGTGATAAAGCCGACATGCAACTGATGAGCGGCGAAGTGCTCAAGGGCCACGTGGAAAGCATCTCGCGTGGCATCTACGACCGCGACAACCCGGAAAGCCGCGAGCTGATCGCCGACGTCAACCCGACCTTCAACTGGGTACGCCTGGCGCAACGAGTGCCGGTGCGCATTCACATCGATGAAGTGCCGGAGGGGGTGCTGTTGGCGGCGGGGATTACCTGTACGGTGGTGGTCAAGCAAGGTGATGGGGCATAACCCATTCCCCTGTAGGAGCGAGCCTGCTCGCGATGAACCAGAGCGCGCCGCGTGTATTCAGAATGCACGCGTTATCGTTGACGTCCATCGCGAGCAGGCTCGCTCCTACAGTTGATCGTCGTCGTGTTCAGCAGAAGGTCTCTTGCAGATGCCGCCAAAGAATTCTGCCTTCCACCTTCTCGAACACCACGGTCGAGCGACGATCCGAGTGCAGTCCGGTGGCATCGGTCTGCTGTTCGCGGTAACTCACGGTCGCGCCACCGTCATGCAACGCAATACCACGCAACTCACTGAGCTCGATGCGGAACCCGAGCTTCTTGCCGCCCGCCAGCGAGAACAATTCGTTCAGCGCGTCAAAGTCCAGCACCCGGCCGAGCGGCGAGACCATGGAGAACTGCGGCGAAAAACGTGTCAGCAGTTTTTCGAGCTCGCACGCGTCACGTTCTTCGGCCAGCCATTGTTCGATGGCCACGTGGGCCTGGATCACTTCTTCGAAGTATTCGGTGTAGTCGGTCATGTTGATACCTGAATTCTGTGATGTTTGTTCCGGCGCCATCGCGAGCAAGCTCGCTCGCGATAGGGGCACCGTGGTCTCAGAGCTGTCCACGCAACCCGAACCGCCTCATCAGCCCGGATTCGAGCAAACCCTTGGGCAGCAAACTTGCCATCAGCGGTAACGCACGACTGCCATTGCCGATACGAAGCAACCGTGGCGGTTTGTCCTGCTGCACAGCCTTGAGCAAACCGACGGCAAATTCACTGGCCGGGGTCGGGTTGTCCTGAGAGGCTTTGGCTCGGGCGCGTATGCCTTCGCGCAGCGGAAACCATGGCGACTGTTCGCTGATCAGTTGCTCGGCTTCGTGCCCGGCATTCCTGGCAAAACTGGAAGCGATGGCTCCCGGCTGGACTTCCATGACCCGCACACCGAACGGCGCCAGTTCCATGCGCAAGGCATCGCTCAAGGCATGCACGGCGGCTTTCGAGGCACAGTAGGCGCCGGCGAATGGCGTGACCAAAACACCCGAAACGCTGCCGATATTCACGACCAATCCTTTGGTCCGGCGCAGCACGGGAAACATCGCGCGAGTGACGCCGACGATGGCGAACACATTGGTTTCGAACTGGCGCTGCATGGCTGGTACGCCACCATCGAGCAGCGGTCCCATGGCGCCATAACCTGCGTTGTTGATCAGTACGTCGAGACCACCGCGCTCCTGGTTGATGCGCTCGCTCAACTGCTCAAGGGCAACACCGTCGTTTACGTCAAGTTGCACGGCGGTAAATCCGGCAGCGCTCAGCATGACAACATCTTCGGTCTTGCGCGCACTGGCCCAGACTTCATAGCCGGCGACTTTGAACGCGTCGGCAAGGGCGCGGCCAATGCCGCTGGAGCAACCGGTAATCAACGCAACGGGCATGGCGCATTCCTTGTGCAAAAAAGGGGGGAGGGATCAGTCGGAAAAGCTACCCTGCAATCGCTCGGCGCGAAACTCCAGGGTTTCCGGACGGTAGCCAGGGCGCAGTGGCGGCAGCGGCAAACAGTCTTCCCAGTTGCCACCGGCCCGCAATTCACCAGGGCCACGATAACGCGGGGCGGTGTATTGATTGTCGGCCAGATTCACCGTATCGCCCGGTGCATAAGCCGCGACCCGCCAGCGCAACTCAGTGAGCGGCACGTCATTGCCGTTGTTCAGGGTCAATTGCAATGGGCGGTCGGCGGGACACTGCTGCGGTGCGTAACTGATGCGCAACTCCAGGCGTTGCAGTTGCTTGAGTTCGTGGTGGTCCATCCAGATGACCCAGGTGGCGACGATGCCCAGCCCCACGGCGGCGGCCAGAGATACGGGCAAGGCCTTGGCCGGATAGCGCAGCAACAGGATCAGCCAGGTGATGACCAGCAGGACGCCGATGAACATGACGTAAAATCTCGGGAATTGAGAGGGTCATCCTACCTAAGCGCAGGTGGGGTTGGCGATGGGCGATTCGGTGGTGTGCTGACTGGCCCCATCGCGAGCAAGCTCGCTCCCACAGTGTACCGAGCCGAGCACAAAATCCGTGATCAACCCAATACCCTGTGGGAGCGAGCTTGCTCGCGATGAGGCCAGGCAAGGCAATACAAAACTCAGTGAAAAAAAAGCCCCCGCCCAGCCTGCTGCGGATAGGGAACGCAGCAGGCTGGACGGGGGCTTCTGTTTTACTGAACGTTACTGCGCGATGGTTTTCACCGACACGCCACGCTCAACCGGCGTCGAGCGCCCGTAGATATCTTCAAATCGCTCGATATCGTCTTCGCCCAGGTAGCTGCCCGATTGAACTTCGATAATCTCCAACGGAATCTTGCCCGGGTTGCGCAAACGGTGAACCGAAGCGATCGGAATGTAGGTCGACTGGTTCTCGGTCAGCAGGAACACGTTCTCGTCACAGGTCACCTCGGCGGTGCCGCTGACCACGATCCAGTGCTCAGCGCGGTGGTGGTGCATTTGCAGGGACAGGCAAGCCCCCGGTTTGACCGAGATGTGCTTGACCTGGAAGCGGCCGCCCATGTCCACCGAGTCGTAGGAGCCCCACGGACGGTAGACCTCGCAGTGGTTCTGGGTTTCGCTGCGGCCCTGTTCGTTGAGGGTGTTGACCATCTGCTTCACGCCTTGGACCTTGTCCTTGTGGACGATCATCATGGCGTCCTTGGTTTCGACCACGACGATGTTTTCCAGGCCGATCACCGACACCAGCTTGCCGTTGCCGTGGATCATGCAGTTTTTGCTGTCCTGGATCACCACGTCGCCTTTGGTGACGTTACCGTTGGCGTCTTTTGCATTGACTTCCCATAGTGACGACCAGCAGCCGACGTCGCTCCAACCCGCGGTCAGCGGCACGACGCAGGCGCGTTGGGTTTTTTCCATCACCGAGTAGTCGATGGAATTGTCCGGGCAGCACGCGAAGGTGGCTTCGTCGAAGGTGATGGTGTCGGCATCCTGGTGGCTACGCTCCAGGGTCAGCACGCAGGTGTCGTAGATGTCCGGATCGTGCTTCTTCAGTTCTTCAAGGAAGCGGCTGGCGCGGAACAGGAACATGCCGCTGTTCCAGAAGTAACCGCCGGACTGGACGAACTCGGTGGCGCGCTTCACGTCGGGCTTCTCGACGAAGTGCGAGACGCGGCTGACGCCTTCAGGCAGCAGCGAGTCGTTGGTCGACTTGATGTAGCCATAACCGGTTTCCGGCTTGGTGGCCGGGACGCCGAACAGCACCATTTCACCGTTTTCGGCGGCGACGGTGGCCAGGGCCAGGGCGCGTTGCAGGGCTTTCTGGTCTTCCAGCACGTGGTCCGCCGGCAGCACCAGCATCAGCTCGTCGCGACCTTCATTGACCAGCATCATCGCGGTCAGGGCCACGGCTGGCGCGGTGTTGCGACCGAACGGCTCCATCAGGATGCGCTGGGTGTCCAGCTTGCGCGCGGCCAACTGCTCGTTGACGATAAAGCGGTGGTCCTTGTTGCAGACCACGATTGGCGAATCCATGCCTTCGAACACCAGGCGTTCCAGGGTTTGCTGGAACAGGGTGTGTTCGCCGGTCAGGGCCAGGAACTGCTTGGGGAATTGCTTGCGGGAAAGCGGCCAAAGACGTGAGCCACTACCACCTGACAAGATCACCGGAATCATGTTTTTACTCCTTGAAAATCGATTGGTTAGAGCTACTGCGTTCTGTCGTTTCACTCTTGTTTTTGTTCCGTGTCCGGGCTGACCTTTGTAGGAGCGAGCTTGCTCGCGATGGACGTCAACGAAAACGCGTGCTGTCTGGATAAACGCGTTGCCCTTGCGTTTTTCGCGAGCAAGCTCGCTCCTACAGGGGGACATGGGTCAGCCTGAACAATGTATTAGCGCGTCGACACCGGGCGTTTCACCCAGACCGGCGACAGGCTGCTGCCGTTGCCAGTGACGTACAGCACTGCGGCTTCACCGCGCTCCAGGGCGACCGGTTTTACGTCGCCGACTTTGGTGGTGCCGTCGTACAAGGCCAGGCTGACCTTAACCGGGTTGATTTCACGTTCGCCGCGGCCCTTGGGCGCAACGTTCGGGACCACGTCGGTCTTACCGTCGGCGGTCTTCAGGGTCAGCGCTTTGTCACTGAGGTTTTGCACGCGTACCAGGGACTTCTGTTTGTTCTTGAACGGCGGCTCTTCGATCAGTTGCGGGGCGCCGCTGGCGTTGTTGACCAGGGTGTAATAGTGGTCGCCGGCCAGTTTCACCGGCAGGGTCTGGCTGCCAACCTTGGCGCTGTAGTCGCCGCCCGGCATGAAGCTGAAGTCAGTGCTGGACAGTGGCGCGACGTCGCTCAGGTTGGTGCTGCCGACGGTGGCGCTGACTTCTGCGTTGCCGGCGTTGTAGATACGCACGAAGGTCGAGCCTTTCGGTGCGGTCGGGCCGTACAGGGCGGCGTCGCCTGCGGCGAAAGCCTGTACCGACAGCACGCTGAGGCCGGCAACCAGGGCAAAGCTTTTAGCGAGACGACGAGGAGTTGTAGTGAAAGTCATGGTGTACCTCTCTTTCAGTTTTGCGCCCGGTCGGGCGTCTCGGATTTAGTGTTTGCAGCTACGTTTTGTTGGCGGGCGCCGGCTTGTTTAAGCTCTGCGACCCACTGCGGGTCGGCGTCGCCGATTTCGTTGTTCACGGGCAGATATCGTTCAGGGAACTCCCAGATCAGCACCTGTGGCGGGCTGTTCTTGAAGGCGTCGCTCTTGAGGTAGCTGAGCATCGGCAGAATCGGGCCGTGGCCGTCTTCGGCGTAATTGACCACGTCGCTGTTCAGCGCTTGCTTGAGCGCCCCGACGAAGTTCCAGTTGGGGTTGGCGCTGTAGCTGGTGCCGATCAGGGCTACCGGCACTTGGGTGTTGGCGAACAGCGCGTCGTCACTGGCGGATTGATCTTCAGCCACGACCGTATTGCGCTTCTGCAATTGCTCCTGTTTAGGCATCAGGTTTTCGAACAGCGGGTCCAGTGGCAGGAACAGACGCAGGTCGCCCTTGTGTGTAATGGTTTCCGCAGGTTCAGTGACGAAACGCTGGGGCTCGCCGCTCAGCGGGTACTTGTCGGCAATGGTCCTGGCCAGACGGTTGGCGGCGATCTCGGCACCTTGCGGCGTCCAGTGGGTGTCGGTGCGCAGGAACACTTGCTGGCCATTCTGCTTGGCCTGTTGCAGCGGGCCGAGCAGGTCAGGGGCCGGAATACGGTCGGCGGCCAGGCGCTGGTGGAAGTCCTTGTAGAGGTTGGCGTGGATGCTCGCCGGTTTCACTTCACCGAGGTGTTCCGGGTACAGGCGCACTTTGGCCGGCACCACCGCCATCACCAGTTGCACGCCTTTTTCCCTCAAGGTCTGGCGTACGCCTTCGACCAGCGCGTAGTTGCCTTGCAGGTTCAGCTCTTCGTTGACTACCGGGTGGAATTCTTCATCGCTGTACAACCACTGGTCGCGACCGAGCACCACGCCCGGACGACCTTCATTGAACAGTTTGAAATCCAGCGCGGCCCAGAGGTTGGTGCCCAGACGTTTGATCGGGAACTCGTCGTCGTAGTGCGTTTCTACGGCTTTGCTCCAGCGGCCGTTGAGCACAGTCGCATCGGCGTTGGTGCTGAAGCCGAAGAAGCTGCGCACCGACCACAGACCGAGCACCAGCAAGGTCACCAGGAACAGCGCGATGTAGAAGATGCGTAATGAGCGGGTCATGGTCAGATCCCTCAGAACTGGAAGTAAAGGAACGGCGAGAAGCTCTGCGCCGAGAGTTTGAGAATCGAGGCAATGAACAGCAGCAGCACCAGCGCACGCATCACGTAACGCGACCAGTCAGCGGTCCAGTAGGCCGGTTGTACCTGGGCTTCGACGCCGACGGTGTAGCCTGGCTGGTGGATGCTCGCCGGGTTATCCCCAGGTACGGCCTTGATCGTTCCCGGTGTCGCAGCGGCCGGGCCGTCGGTGTCGACGCTCACGGCAGGCTTGGTCTTGACCGGAGGCTGGTTGGTGTAGAAATCGCGCAGGCCGAAGAACGCCAGGGTCACGTAGGCCACGATCAGGGTCGCCACTTGCAGACCGGTGAGGCTGGCCTGGTTGAGTTCCGACAGCGACCAGTCGCCGAAGCTGAACATCGCACCGTACATGCGCCCGGCGACGTGCAGGTTTTCCGCGCGGAAGATCACCCAGCCCATCACCACCAGCAGGAAGGTCAGTGCCCAGCGGATCGGGTTGAAACTGCGTGGCGAGGTGTTCAGGCCGATGGCTTTTTCAATCGCCAGCCACATGCCGTGCCACGCACCCCAGACGATGTAGGTGATGTTCGCGCCGTGCCACAGACCACCGAGCAGCATGGTCAGGAACAGGTTGCGATAGGTCATCAGCGTGCCTTTGCGGTTGCCGCCGAGGGTGATGTAGAGGTAGTCACGCAACCAGGTCGACAGGCTGATGTGCCAGCGCCGCCAGAACTCGGTGATCGACTGGCTGATGTACGGCTGCTTGAAGTTTTCCATGAAGCGGAAGCCCATCATCAAGCCCAGGCCGATGGCCATGTCGCTGTAACCGGAGAAGTCGAAATACAACTGCGCGGTATACGCCAGGGCGCCGAGCCAGGCATCGCCCGTGCTCGGGTTTTGCAGGGCAAAGCAGTGGTCGGCCACCACCGCCAGGGTGTCGGCGATGAAGACTTTCTTGATGAAACCCTGCATGAACCGCGTGCAGCCCTCGGAGAACTTGTCGAGGGTGTGGGTGCGGTTGTTGAACTGGTCGGCCAGGTCACGGAAACGCAACACGGGGCCTGCGATCAAGTGCGGGAAGATCGCCACGAACGCTGCGAAGTCGATCAGGTTGCGGGTCGCCGGGGTGTCGCCACGGTAGACGTCGATAATGTAGCTGATGGACTCGAAGACGTAGAACGAGATCCCGATCGGCAGCAGCACGTGGGTCAGGATGAAGGGCTCCAGGCCCACCGACGTCATCATCGCGTTGATGCTGTCTACGCCGAAATTGGCGTACTTGAAGTAGCCGAGAATGCACAGATCGACGGCCACGCCGAGCAGCAGCCAGCGCTGCGCCGGTTTGGTCCTGACCCCGGCGGCACCGACTTTCAGGCCGATCCAGTAGTTCCACAGCGTAACGCCTGCGAACAGCGCGAGGAAGTCCACACGCCACCAGGCGTAGAACACGTAACTGGCAATCAGCAGCAGCAAATTGCGATAGCGTTGCCCGCTCAGATAGTACAAGCCGAGGAAGATCGGCAAGAACAAAAACAGGAACACGTTGGACGAAAAAACCATCCCGATCTCTCCTTGTTTGAACCAACAGTCAAGGGCCAACGGCCCCCCCAAACCCCCCACGGAAATCCGGGGGGCTAACTCACAAAACTCACTTTCGACACCGACCCTGTGGGAGCGAGCTTGCTCGCGATGAGGGAGTGTCAGTCGACATCGATGTTGAATGTCAGACCGCTATCGCGAGCAAGCTCGCTCCCACAGGTTTTGTGTCTGTCTTCAAGAACCCTTGCTGCCCTTTTCATTGGTCGGGTCGTAGACCTTGGTCAGGTCACCGCCGAGGCGGAAGGTCTTGAACGGTTGCATCTTGTGCTTCTTCGCCAACACCTCTGGCGAGCAGGTGTAGAGCGAGCAGAACGGTTCGAGCCAGGCGAATTTCGAGTCGACCTTCAAGTCGGTCATGTCCTGTTCCTTACCGTTCTTTTCCTCGAACTCATCCGGGTCTTTCACCCCGGCGAGCACGCGATCACCCAGGCGTTTCAATGCGCCGTTGTTTTCCTGGCGCAAATCCACACCGTTGACCTGGGCGAAACTGGCGATCATCGCCAGCGGCGGCAGGGCGTAGTTGTGGTAGGCCAGAGCCCGTTGCTGACGCTTGAGTTCGTTGGGCAGGTAGCCGTCGGCGTCTACCTGGTTGGCGCCGACTTTGTATTCCTTCACTGCCCAGTCGAACAGGTCGCGACGGTTGGTGGCGACGGACGTGGCCATTACCGACCAGGCGGCCCAGTACGAGTGGTTGTTGGTCTGGTCGAGCGGCAGGTTGTCCCAGTCGCTGACCACCTGGTCGGCCATCTTGCTGAACCAGGCTTCGATCAGCTGCGACTCTTGCTGATGGTTGGCCAGCGGACGGGAGTCGGAGAATTTCAGGCGAATGTACGACGACGCCATGCTGCCCAACGCCCATTTGCGCATGGACTTGCCGGTGTGGTTGAAGTCCTTGGACATCAGCGCATCGGCCTTGGCCCAGGCGGTCAACCAGGTCAGCGTGCACTCCAGTTGTTCCGGGCGCCCGTCACGCATGAACTGCATCACGCGCTTACTGATGCCTCGCTCGATCTTGGTGATGTCGGCGGTGCTTTCGCGGAAGGCTTTTTCCGACTGCTCGTTCAGGGTCGCGCGGGCCTTGTCCGAACCTTCGTATTTGCTGCGAAATTGCAGCGAGCCGGTGTACGGTGTGGGCATCGCATCGCAGCCTTCGCTCTTGTCGCCGGTCTTGGTTTTTTCAATCGGCGCGAAGTATCCCTGCGGCGGGCGCAGTGGCGCCGCAGCCTGCGCTGCACCGGCGAATATCGCCAGGCTTAACAGGGTGGGTGCCAACAATTTTGAAAGTTTCGGATTTCGCATAGCAGACCTCATTGCCCGACCGAAGCAGTACGCTGTTCGGCGCTCGGGAATACGTTGCGTTTGCAGATTTTCGCTTCGACTTTCTGTGGCGTGGTGGCGTTTTCAGGCCCCTGGATTTCGACGGCCAGCAGATTCTGCGTGGCCCAGTCTTCGTCCGTGCGCAACTCGAAGGCGAAACGCCCGTCGGTATCGGAGGTTTCCGGTTTTTCGATCTTGATGTCCTCGTGGCGTCCGTTCATGTACCAGAGGGTGGCTTGCAGGGTTTTCACCGAGGTGTCGGCGAAGCGGATGTCGACCTGGTGACTGCCGTTTTGCAGGTTCAGGTTTTTGCTGTTGACCATCAGTTCATTCTTGCCCGGCTTCAGGGTGGTGCTGCCGGACATCTGTGCATCCTTGCCTTCGCAACCGTTGTCCAGCAGCGCCATCATCTGGCGGTAGATGGTTTCCTGGTCGAGGCGATACAGCGGCGAGAATTCCCAGATGAGAATCTTCGGCGGGTGTTTCTGGAACTCGTCGCTGCCCAGGTACTGCAGCATCGAACCTTCCAGGCCGCCGCCTGGGAACGCCACGTTGAGAATGTCGGCGCCGATGGCCTCTTCGAGGAAACCGGCGAAGTTGTAGTTCTTGCCGCTGTGGGAGGTACCGACCAGAGTGATTTCCGGATTGCCGGAATCGCCGAACAGATCGCCATCGCCCGCTTCGCCCTTCGGCTCGGTGGTGAACTGATCCATGTACTGGATCGCGTAGCTGGTGCCACAGAGTTGACCGGCCATGTTGTGCAATGTTCCGGTCTTACCCATGCGACCCGACTTGTGGGTCTCGAATTCGCGCTTGGGAATGTCGGCGAACTCAGGCAATTGCTTGACCTTCTCGGCGACGATTTTCGCCGTGCGCTGGGCACCGTACGGGGTCCAGTGCTGGTCACCACGGAAGTAGAAATCGTGGGCGGGCAGGGTGTCAGGCAGTTGCTCGTTGGTCAGCGGCGAAAGGTCCGGAACGACATAGCCCATCTGCGCAAAACGACCGAGCATGGACTTGTAGTTCCTCAGCGCCTTGTCGAAGTCGAAGCTGGCTTTCTCTGCCGGGTTGAGCTTGTTGCGGTTCACCAGGCCACGGGTCGGCTGGTACACGATGACCAGTTCCACGCCTTTGCTCTTGAACGCATCGTGCAGTTGTTTCATGCGTTTGTAGCCGGCGGGCGTGGTGTCGAATTCGGTGCGCAGGTCTTCCTGGGTGCGGAACAGCCAGTCGCCCTGGGCCTGTACCAGGGTGGTGAAGTTCTGCTGATAACGGGTGGTGTAGTTCTTCGCATCGTGGGCGGCCGGGCACAGGCTGCAGCACGGTTCTGCGGTGAAGCTAGGCGCTTTGACCTCATCGGCGCGAGCACCGCCGCTGGCCGCGAGAATACCGGCGGTCAGGGCCGACAGGCTGAGTAATTTGATCAAGTGTGGGTGCATAAGATTATCCTCAGTCCCGCATTTCGGTCTGGCGTTCGACGGGGTCGATCAGCACGGCTTTCTGCTGGCGCACCAGCAGGTCGAGAATTTCATCCTGGCGCTCGCCAAGAATGCCGGTGAAGCTGATGCCGCTGGATTTGGTTGGTGCGAGCATCGACACGCGATACAGCTCGACACTCAACGGCGAGTCGATGGACAGCGGGCCGCTGCCGTTGGCCGCCAGCTCTCCGCCGACCACGATCAGCGACACCTGGGCGTCGAACGGGTCGAGCTTGATGTCACGGTCGGTGTTGGTCAGGTCCTTGATGTGGCCGTAGACGCCGGTCAGGCCGTTGGCCATGGATACGTTTTCGTACAGGCGAATGTTCACGCTGTTACGAATGCGGATGCCGTGGCGTTTGTTGCTCAGCACACGGTTGCCCCACAGCAGGTTGTCGGCACTCTCGTAGAGGGTGATGCCGTCGGTGTGGTTCTGGTAGATCTCGTTGTAGGCGATCAGGTTGTTGACGCTGTTACGGTCGATCACCAGGCCCGACAACTTGTTGTCGTAGCTGCGGTTGTTGAAAATGAAGCTGTCGTTGACCTCACGGGAAATAATGATCCCGTGCTTCTTCTTCGTACCAAACACCGTGTTGTCGGCAATGATCAGGCCGTGGGAGCGGTCGTGGGGGTCGATGCCGTAGACGATGTTGTCTTTGTAGGTGTTGCCCTTGACTACGAAGTCGCGGGTTTCATAGCAGTAGAAGCCGTACCACATGTCTGAGAACTCGGAGCCGACGATCCAGCCGGTCGGCTCGGGACGCTTGAGCACCTTGGCCATGTTCGGCGTGTATTGGGAAATACTCACGCCGTAGGACTTACTGTTGGCGTAGCCGAAACTGGCGATCTTGCTGTTGGCGATATAGGTCTCGGTGCCACCCCATGCGAGCAGGAACGGACGGAATTCCTTCGGCGATTTGAACGTCGCCGGGCCGTTGTCCTTCTCGCGCCAGCCGGTGATTTTGGTGTCACGCACGAACAACTGGCCGTCGTTGACCAGGAACGAGCCGGCCTCCTGGGACAGGCGCAGTTCCTGGGTCTGCTTGTCGATTTCCAGGATGCCGTGGCGACCGACCACGATCGGCAACTTCGCCAGGAACACGCCCGGCGAGGTTTCGCTGAAGTACTGCTTGGGGACCTTTTTCGCCAGGTCCTTGAGGTTCATGTAGCCGTCGTCGACGAAAATCGCCTGAGGGATGCCGTGCTGACGCACTACCCACTCGGCCATCTTGTTGTCGCCACCGATGAAGTCCTTCAGGGCGTCTTCCTGCATCATCCGGCGCAGGCTGATCTTGCCTGGTTTGCTGCGCACGATCTTCGCGGCGATGGCTTCGGCTGTGTAGCCGGAAACGTCCGGCAGTTTCGGCGTGGCCAGTTCCAGCGGCGCGGTCGGTGCGCTGCTGACGGTATAGGTCTTGGCCTGTTGCAGTTCCTTGGCCATGGTTGCGGGCTTCGCCGGCTCCACATTGGCGAAGGCAGTCGCGCTGGCCAGCAGCATCGCGCCGGCCAACAGGCTGATCGAGCCTTTTCGGGCTTGATGATTCATCTGGGAGACTCCCTTCGCGATGTGCATCAGAAGCGCCAGATCACGTCGATGAACGCGCGGTGCATGTAAGAATCGACTTCCTTGCCATAGGCATCACCCGGCTTGAACACGCCGCCACGCAAGCGCACCAGGGCCGAAGGCTCATCGATCGCCTGACTCATCGACGCCGGCAGCAAGCCTTGCTTGAAGTACTTGGTCACTACCAGGTCCATTTCCTGACCGAGGTCTTTCTCGCCATCGTTCAGCGGCAGCGAAGTACTGGAGAGGATCGCGCCGGTGACGTCGTCGGTGTTGTTCTGCACAGCATCGATGCCGTTGCTGCCGACCGGCTTGTTGCCGTCAACGCGCCAGAATTTGTGGTAGATCAGGCTGGCGTCGTATTCGTCGTTGAGCATCCACGAACCGAACAGGGTGGCCGACTGCATGTTGCTCATTTCGCCACGGAAGGCCTCGCCGAAACGGTGCACGCGCGAGCGGGTACCGGTGTAGTTCGAGCGGTTACTTTCCAGACCGTTCTGTTCATAGTCTTCGCTGGCGCGGGCATAGGCCGCACCGACTTGCCATTGCGGATCAAGGCGCAGGCGAACACCCAGGTCGGTGGCCCAGCCATCGACATCGCCGCTGCGCTTGGCTTGTGCGGGAGCGGTGCCATCGGCGTTCAGCGGGTTGACCGTGTCGCGGTCGCCGCTCATGCCGGTGATGCTGCCCCAGTAGTTGACGGTGTTGGTGTTGCGCCAGTTGTAGGCGTCGCTGTCGGCGGTGAGACCGAGCCAGCTGATGTCGCCGTTCTGCTTCTTGTCCAGCGAATCGCTCGGCACGCCCGGTTGTGGGTAGTCGAGTTTGCCGTCGTCGTGGGTGTGGTGGCCGCGAATGCCGACCCAGTTACCCGGTGTCCACTGATACGCCGCATCGGCGTAGGCGTGCAGGCGATCCTTGTCCTCTGGCGCGAGTTCCTTGAGGTCGGTGCGGTATTCACTGAAGCGTTCTGCGATACCGACGTTGGCGCGCAGCAGGGTGGTGTCGAAGGTCCAGTTCAGCGCTTCGATGTTGGTGTCGCGCCATTGGCCGTCGTCGTTGCGCAGGCGCTGGCGACCGAACTTCAGGATCTCGCCGGGGTAGGGCGTGAAGCCGCTGTAGCCGACCCAGAACTCACGCATGGCCAGGTAGTTTTTCTTGGTCTCGCGATCACCGTTGTCAGTGTTCTCGGCGCCATCGGATTGTTGCAGGGTGTCGGTCTCGATGATGTCGGTGGATGTCACCGCCTGACCCATGGCGTAGGCGCTCCACGCACCGCTTTCGCCATAGACCCACGGACGCAGGTCGAGACCGACGCCGTTGACGTCGCCGCCGTCGGCGGTTCCGAGGTCACGGTCGTCTTCGGACTGGCCGGTGATTTTCACGTCCAGGCCAAAGTTCTTGGTTTCTTCAGTCATCGCAGCAAGCGTCGGACAAGACCAGATCAGCGCGAATGTCAGGCCGATGCCGGCCTTCATAAATGGATTGAGTTTCATAGGGATTCCTCACCGTCTTCTTCTTGCAGGGCGTGCAGTGGCAGCGTGTTCTGGCTCAAGTTGCCGCGAATGGCCTGTTCCTGTTTCAACAGGCGTTGGGCCTCGGCCAGCTGCGCAGGCGGCAGTTGGGTTTCGAGTGTTTGCGCAAGCTCGGTGGCTTGCGGAGTGTTCTGGGCCTTGGCCAGTTGGCTGAAGACGTAAGCGTTGAGCGGATCAGGCTTGGTGCCTTTGCCTTGGGAGAACAGTTGGGCGATGGCGAAGTCGGCACTGTTCTGGCCGTTGCGCGCAGCGGTCAGAAGATGGTCGAGGGCCTTCTGCGGGTAGACCTTGCCCAGGTAGCCACGGCGGTAAATCTGGCCGAGGTAGTAATCGGCGGCGACTTCGCGGCCGACCGCTTTCTGGAAATGTTCCTCGGCGACCTTGGCGTCGGCCGGGACCATTTTGCCTTCGTAGTAGAGCTTGCCCAGCAACAGCTCGGCGCGGGGCTGGTCGGCGGCGCGACCGTTGTCCAGGTACTTCATCATCTGGTCGACGTCGCCCAGTTCGGGGAAGTCGTAGAGCAGTTGCGCGAGGGTGACCCACGACGCCGGGTAGCCCGGTGCGATCGGTTCGAGCAGCGACTGCGCGGTCTTTTCGTCGGGCGTACCCAGGGTCGAATCCGCGAGCACGCGGGCGACGCTGTCCACACGCTGAGCGGACACAGTGCCGCGAGCATGACCGGCCTGCATCTGCTTGATCAACTCGACCTGTTGTTCAGGCTGGGCTTTTTTCTGATAGACCGTGGCCAGTTCGACGTAGCAGATGTCGCTGGTGTTGAGCGCGGCCTTGCAGATTTTTTCCACGTCATCCAGATGCTGGTCGTAGGTGCCCTGAGTGCGATAGAGCAGCACCTGCGCCAGACCCGCTTCCGGCTTGCCTTCGGCGCGCCATTGGCCGATCTGCTGCTGGGCATTCACGTTGGGGAAGCTGTGCGGGTATTGCAGGTACAGCATCGCCAACGGGATCAGCGTGTTGCCTTCGCCTGCGGCGGCGGCTTTTTTCAGCAGGGTTTCGGCTTCGTGCTGCTCGGCTTCGGTGGAGCCAGGCTTGGCCACCAGCAAGCGACCGAGGCGTGCCTGGGCGCGTGGCGAAACGCTGGCCGCGGCGCGGTAAGTCGCCTCGGCCTGTTTCATCTGCGCCGGGTCACGGCTGTCGACCTGGATATCGGCCATGCCAACCTGCGCTTCGCTGTAGCCCAGGTCTGCCAGTTGCCGATAATTCTGCGCCGCGGTGGCGGTATCGCCGCGTTTGAGCGCTTCGTTGGCCAGGCGTTGGTCGGGCAGGCCGGCGCAGCCGCTGAGGCTGACCGCCAGGGCTAGCGAACAGAACGCAAATCCCATGTGGGAGCGAGCTTGCTCGCGATGCGGCTGGCTCGGTGCATCAGACAGACCGCGATCCCATCGCGAGCAAGCTCGCTCCCACAGGGTCGGCGGCGTGTTGAGGGTTGGAGTAGTCACAGGCATGTCCTCGACTTAAAGACCGACAGCCATGGCTTTGTCGATCAGCCAGTTCAGGTTCGGGCCACGGTCGCTGTTCACTTCCACCGGGCGGCCGGCGAGAGAGCTGTCCAGGGTTTCGTCTGGCTGGATCAGCACGCGGATGTCCGAAGACAGGTCGGCGCTTTTCAGACTGGTGCTGCTGACGATCTTGCCTGTGCGGCTCTTGTCCTCGCCGGCGATCTGGAAGCGCACCGAAGTACCCGGGCGCACGTCGCTGAACTGGCGATAGGAGAAGCGCGCTTCTACGTTGGCTTCGCTGTTACGCGGCACCAGTTGGAAGATCACGTCGCCCTTGCTGGCGTACTGGCCGTTGGCGACCATTTGCTGGGCCACGGTGCAGTCGCAAGGCGAGGTCAGGGTGCCGGTCATCTGCTTGCCGAACAGTTCTTCAACCTTGGCCGGTTGCAGTTGGTCTTCGTCCAGATGGCCCTTGAGCACGTCGAGCATGCTGGTGCTGAAGGTCGCCAGCGGTGCGCCCTTGGCCGCCACACCGTCGGCTTTCACCAGACTCTGCACGGTGCCGTCGCGGGGCATGGTGATGTTCACGCCCGGCACGCTGACCAGACCGGCCTGGGCGTGGCTGACGAAGTACATTCCATACACCGATTTGAAGACAAAGCCGAATGCAGCCACGCCGACAACGAAGATCCCCAGGCTGAAGGTCACGGCTTTCAGGCGTCCAAACGCGGACATGCCGTGGCCGCCGTCCTTGACCTTGCGCGCCTTGGTGAAGTTGTCGCGCTGCAGGGTCGCCAGCATTTCACCCACGCTGACGATGTCGCCAGCCAGGTGCGAAGTGATCAGGTGGCGCAGGGTCGAGATGTCACGTGGCTCCAGGTTCTGGAACTGGCAGCCGGCGCGTCCGGTCTCGCGATCGAAGGAGCGGACCTGCAACTCGACGTCCATGGCCAGGCCGAGGTTGTCGATGACGAATTGCAGGCGTGCCTTGTACACGTCACCCATCTTCAGCGGCAATTGACCGGCGTTGAACGCCAGGCCACCGGCGGACAGGTCGATCACCCGGGCTTCGACCGGCGTCCGGTCAGGGCCGAAGAAACGCAACTTGGCCGGGATTTTCACTCGGGCGTGTTGGCGCTGGGCTTCGGATTCGTGCACTACGTTGGCGTTGACGGCGGTATTCATAGGGGGCGTTTTCCTAGTTAATTCAGGCGAGTTCGGTCAGACCATCAACAGCAGCACGGCGACAAAAATGCTGCCGGCAGAGAAGGTCATGGTCCGAGACGACCAGGTGTTGAACCAACGTTGAAAGCTGGCGAGATCACGGGTCAGAGACGTGGGTTGGCGGGTCCAGGACTGTTGGTCGAGGCGGAAGAACACGTAGATCTTCACCAGCGCGCCGACGATCTGGTTGTAATAGAGAATCGCCGGGTAAGCCGGGCCGATCCGGTGTCCGGAGCACGACAGCAACAAGGTCAGGATGAACCGGGTGATGCCGATCCACAGCAGGTACACCAGGATGAACGCGGTGCCGTACTTGAAGCTGGCGATCAACGCCACGGTCAGGCCCAGCAGCGAGGTCCACATCGATACGCGCTGGTCGAACAGCACCACCGAAGTGAACACGCCGAGGCGTTTGATTCCCAGGCCCAGGGCACGGGAGTTCTGCCGCAGGTTGTTGCCGTACCAGCGGAACATCAGTTTGCGGCTGGCCTTGATGAAGCTCTTTTCCGGCGGGTGTTCAACGGTGTTGATCGCCGCGTCGGGCACATAGAACGTGTCGTAGCCCAAGCGCATCAGGCTGAACCAGCTCGACTTGTCGTCGCCGGTAAGGAACTTGAAACGACCCAGGCGCCAGTGTTGCAGCGAGTCGCTTTCTACGTCGGCGATGAAGTCCGGGTTGGTGACCACGGTGGCGCGGAACACCGACATGCGGCCAGTCATGGTCAGCACGCGCTTGGACAATGCCATGGAGCACATGTTGATGTGACGCTGGGCGAAACGCAGCTTGTGCCATTCGCTCATGATGTAGCCGCCGCGAACTTCGCAGAATTCATTGGTGGTCAGGCCGCCGACGTTGCCAAACATCTGGAACCACGGCACGGTCTTGAGCACCACACCTTCGGCCAGCACGGTGTCGCCATCGATCACCGCGACCACGGCGCGATCATCCGGCAGGTGCCGGGAGATGGCGCGGAAGCCGTAGGCCAGGCCATCGCGTTTGCCGGTGCCGGGAATGCGCACGAAGTCGAGCTTCACCCGGGACGGCGGGTTCATCCGGTTCCACAGGCTTTTGACCAGCAGCTCATCGGACATTTCCACGATGGAGCAGACCACGGTGGTCGGCAGGCCGCAGTCGATGGCTTCGCGGATCACGGAGCTGTAGACCTGTGCGGTGGTCAGAGCGTCGATGCGGAAACTGGTGACCATCAGGAACACGTGGGACGGGTCAGCCGCTTTGCCCAGCTTGCGAACTTTGCGCCGCAGGTGCGGGTAGACGATGTATAGAAAAATCATGCCGCGCACAAAGTGGGTGGCACCCATCGAATAGCGCCAGATACCCACGGCGCCAATCAGGAAAATAAAGTCCTTCGACTCGGAGTCGAACGTGGACACGGGCAACGCCATGGCGAGGCCCATCAGTAAACTCAGGTAGAACAGCCAACCGGCGGCCTGGAGTAGGCCGTGCTTTAGCCTGTGCATAATCGGAATCCTAAAGTCAGTTGCAAGCCCCAAGCTTCAAGCCCCAAGCGAGGAGCTTTGAACTTGCGGCTTGGAGCTTGAAGCTTGCGGCTGCTTTACCAGCAGATACCTTCGGCCCGGCCGGTCGTGCTGGTGGCCTTGGACATGAAGCCAACCAGGTCGATCACCTGCTTGCCGTGTGGAACTTCCTGCACCAGGGCGCGGAATTTCTCGTCACGGTTACCGAGGATGATCACGTCGGAGTTGTTGATCACCGCGTCGAAATCGGAGTTCAGCAAGGACGAAACGTGAGGGATCTTCGACTCGATGTAGTCCTTGTTCGCACCGTGAACGCGGGCGTACTCAACGTTGCTGTCGTAGATGCTCAGGTCATAGCCCTTGCCGATCAGCATTTCTGCCAGGTCGACCAGCGGGCTTTCGCGCAGGTCGTCGGTGCCGGCCTTGAAGCTCAAGCCCAGCAGGGCGACTTTGCGTTTGTCGTGGCTGGAAACGATGTCGAAAGCGTTCTGCACCTGGGATTCGTTACTGCGCATCAGCGAGTTGAGCAACGGGGCTTCCACGTCCAGGGAACCGGCGCGGTAGGTCAGGGCGCGCACGTCTTTTGGCAGGCACGAGCCGCCGAAGGCGAAGCCTGGGCGCATGTAGTACTGGGACAGGTTGAGGGTCTTGTCCTGGCAGACCACGTCCATCACTTCGCGACCGTCGACGCCGACCGCCTTGGCGATGTTGCCGATTTCGTTGGCGAAGGTGACCTTGGTGGCGTGCCACACGTTGCACGTGTACTTGATCATCTCGGCGACTGCGATGTCCTTGCGGATGATCGGTGCGTCGAGCTCTTCGTACAGCGATTGCAGAACGTCGCCGGACGCCTTGTCGAATTCACCGATGACGGTCATTGGCGGCTGGTCGTAGTCGGCGATGGCGGTGCTTTCGCGCAGGAACTCAGGGTTCACGGCCACGCCGAAATCAACACCGGCCTTCTTGCCGGAGCAGTCTTCGAGAATCGGGATGACCACATTGGCCACGGTACCCGGCAGTACGGTGCTACGCACCACGATGGTGTGGCGGGTGGTCTTGTCACGCAGGACAAAACCGATTTCGCGACACACTGCCTCGATGTAGTTCAGTTCCAGATCGCCGTTCTTCTTGCTCGGCGTGCCCACGCAGATCATCGACAGGTCGGTGTCGCGAATCGCCTCGGCGAAGTTGGTGGTGCCACGCAGACGACCTGTCTGGATGCCCTGGGCCAGAAGTTCGCCCAGGCCTGGTTCAACGATCGGCGATTTGCCGGCATTGATCATATCGATCTTGTCTTTGGCCACATCGACGCCAACGACGTCATGGCCCCGTGCAGACAGGCAACCGGCACATACTGCGCCGACGTAACCCAAACCAAAAATGCTGATGCGCATCGCAATTACCTCTCTGTTATCAAGCCTGTAAACATCGAGCCATTAAATGGCCGGAGTTAATGGTATTCAGCGTGTTTTAGTGCACTCGAAAGTGTGCCTTGCAGGCACAACAATGCCCTGTGCTGGCATATAAGTTACGAGTGTCTAAATAAATGCACTCAAGGTGTGCGCAACTAGGCCTTGTTGTTATGATTTGCCCTGTTATGCAGCCGATCCTCCTCTCGGAAGGATGCAGGTGCAACGGCCTTGCACGCCTGATGTCAGGCCGAAAGCCCGTGGATCAGGCGGTTGGGTGCTCAGGTGAGCACGTTTACAGGGGCGCTGTCGTGGCCTTGTAGGGGATAGTCATACCGCGTTATCTCCTGTCCGATTTCTGTTGTCCAAATCAGTGATTAGTCAGCGCAAGTGAGTGTTACAACTTCGCTACATGAATCGCTTATCTGCGTAAGTTATCTCGTACACGTTTGGCGAGAATCGTTACCGGTGGTATGAGCGGCGCGTTTGGACATAGTTCCAGCCCACTCATCGCGAAATCTGAAATTTCTTGAAATATTGAGAAAGATGGCACTGCTTTCAAATTGATAGCACTTACCGTTTCGCCCTTTATATATAGGCTGCTCAACCGAGGGGATATTTTTTTGCCACTACCGTTAAAAAAAGTCAGTGCCACTACGCAAAAAAATGATTGAAGTCGAGTGAAACTAAAGTTAGAAAATCAGTTGCTGTTTTTATGGCGCCAAAAAAATGGCGAAAAGGCGGGAAAGGCTGAAGTGAATCAAGGGTCGGCGCACGAGGGGTTGCGGAGGTTGTGCACCGACCGGATGCATCACTCTGGTGCGTGATCGCGCAGAAACACCAGATTGTCCGGCTTGGACTGTTCGGCACTGTAGCGATAGCCTTGAACGTCGAACTGCTTGAGGGTTGCCGGGTTGTTAATGCGTTCTTCGATGACGAAGCGACTCATCAAGCCACGGGCCTTTTTCGCGTAGAAGCTGATGATCTTGTACTGCCCGTTCTTCAGGTCCTTGAATTCGGTATTGATGATGCGCGCGTTCAAGGCGTTGCGTTTGACGGCCGAGAAGTACTCATTGGACGCCAGGTTGAGCAGCACGTCATCGCCCTGATCGACCAGGGCTTCATTCAGCCATTCGCTGATACGCGTGCCCCAGAAGGCATACAAATCCTTGCCCCGAGCGTTGGCCAGTTTGGTTCCCATTTCCAGGCGATAGGGTTGCATCAAGTCCAGCGGGCGCAGCAGGCCATAGAGGCCAGAGAGCATGCGCAGGTGTTTTTGGGCGTAATCAAAATCGGCTTCGCTGAGGGTTTGCGCATTCATGCCGGTGTATACATCGCCCTTGAAGGCCAGCAGCGCCTGCTTGGCGTTTTCCGGGGTGAACGCGGGCGTCCAGCTGCCGAAACGCGCGGCGTTAAGCCCGCCGATCTTGTCCGAGACGTGCATCAATTCGCTGATTTGCGCGGGCGTCAGCTCGCGCAATTGCAGGATCAATTCCTGAGAGTGGTCGAGGTACTGCGGCTGGGTGAAGCGCTGGGTCGCCGGCGGTGTTTCATAGTCGAGGGTCTTGGCGGGTGAAATCACCATCAGCATGAAGTCGTCTCCTTTAATCGTGGCGGCGATTCTAGGGGGTTGTCGGTGTTGACTCCAGCTATCAGGGTCATAGGTGATCAGCGGTTCGCCACAAACCTGTGGGAGCGGTGTTGCTGCAGAAGGTGTGTCTGGATCAGCTATAGTGCCGCGCGGGTTTTGTTATGGAGACATCCCATTGCGTATCGCTTTTCTCATCTCGATCTGCCTGTTGAGCTTCGGCGCCATCGCGGCACCGGGCGATGTGGCGACGCTCGATCGCAGCACCTGGCCGGAGAAACTCGGCAACCCGACACTGTTCGACGTGGCATCCAGGGCCGAGATCCTCATGTTTTCCAGTGTCCTGTTGGCCAGCGAGTCGCTGGATGAACCCGCCCTGGCCCAGCGCCTGGGCCTGCGCACGATCAATCTGGAGTCGGTCGACCGGGTTCGTCAGCGCATGTGGCAACGGCTGCTGGCCAACTACAACTTCGCCCAACAGAGTTGCGACCAGGATGCCTCCTTCTGTTTCCTGGTCGAAGACATGCCCACCTTCCGCGAGCAGGCTGCCAAATTCCAGGTCGGCGCAGACAGCTATTACATCAAGTGGGCTGAGCCGAGCCGTGTGTTCCACACCCAGTACCTGTACGAACAGTTGCGCAAGGCCGCTTTGTTCCCGCAAACCAGCAGCGAAGTCGATCATTTTGGCGACTATGAGCGCAGCGGCGACGGGATGCATGACCGGTTGTTTCTGCTGACCTTCGACAGTGCCGCCAACACTGCGCCGGATAACACCGCCTGGGTCACCGAGTACCTGCGCAAGTCGAACATGAGTGGAACATTCTTCGTCCTCGGCAAGGACATCCAGGCCCGTTTGGCCGAACACTCGGTGAGTAACCTGCAAGCGACCTACTCGAGCCAGTGCATCGGCATACAAGGCTGGGAGTTCCGTTCCCACAGCCACTGGCAGGGCTGGCAGGAGTCGGTGCGCCGCAGCGCCGAACTGGTCAAAAGCAAATTGCCAGAGAACTACGTGCCCCTGTTCCGTCCGCCCGATGGTCAGCGTCGTTCCGATGCCGAAGGTTTCTTCAAGACTCAGGGGTTGCAGGTCGCGCTGTGGGACATCGACGCCCAGGACGGTGCCGGCAAACTCAAGGGCAACCCGAGTGCGCAACGGGTGCTGACCCTGATGCTGCTGTGGCGGCACGGAGTGATCAATTTCAATGTGAAACAGGATGCAGTGAAAACGGCGTTGCCGTGGCTGGTCACGCAAACGGCGCCTGTCGGGATCGGCTGGGAGGATTGCCAGGATGCGTTTCGCTGAAAATGACAAAACCCCGTAAACATTGGGTTTTTGGCAATTTTGGAAGGGGATTCGTTGCAGGCGGACTTCCGACTTTAAACGGGTGATGGCAGTCCGCCAAGTGTTATTGGTCACTCTGAAAAATAAACTTCAAAAAAGCGTCAAAGTACTTTTTTCTGTCACACGTTTTGGAGTATTACGAAGACAGACCGCCGAAACCTGCAACACAGGTGGCGTCTTCCAAGACCCCGCATGTATGCAGAACACTTGAGTCCCCGCAGGTGTATTCGGCAGTCACTTCGAGGCGCAGCACCGTCAAGGTATTGCGTCGAATGGCTCCCACAAAGGTGACCGAGTATGGATGATCACGGACGTAGCTCTTCTTCCAACCAGCCAATCCTTTATGTACTCGATACCAACGTATTGATTCACGATCCAAACGCGCTGCTTAACTTCGAAGAACACCACGTCGCGATCCCGATGACCGTGCTTGAAGAGCTCGACAAGCTCAAGAGCGGGCATCACAGCGTAGCCGCCGAATGCCGCCAGGCCATCCGCCTGATCGACAAGACTCTGGGCGATGCCTCACCCGAGGATGTCGAGCAGGGTGTGCCGATCCAGCGTGGCAAAAGCGGTCCCAAGGGTTTGCTGTCAATTCTGATGAGCAAGCATGCCGAGCCGAACCTGATTCTGCCCGAGCACCTGAACGACAACAAAATCATCAATCAACTGATCGACCTGCACGCGCGCGATCCGAAGAAGCCCGTGGTGCTGGTCACCAAAGACATCAACATGCGCCTCAAGGCGCGCGCCTGCGGAATCGCGGCCGAGGACTACAGCACCGACCAACTGGTCGATGACGTGTCCTTGCTGCCCAATGGCTACCACAACATGACCGGCTCTTTCTGGGACCGCGTGAGCAAGGTCGAAACCCGTCAGGACCACGGCCGCACCTGGCATCAGGTGCAATTGATCGATAACCTGCCGGCGGTGCACATCAACGAATTCATCATTGATGAACAGGGCTTTGTCGGCTGGATCAAGGAGATTGAAGAGGACCGCTTGCTGATCCTCGACCTGCACCAGGAACCGCTGCTGCACCAGGAAGCCTGGGGCCTCAAGCCGCGTGATATCTATCAGAGCCTGGCGTTGTACGCCTTGCTCGATCCGGATATCCACCTGGTCAACCTGTCGGGTGCCGCGGGTTCGGGTAAAACCATCCTGGCGCTGGCCGCTGCGATCGAGCAGACCATGGTCAGCAAGCGCTATCGCCGCATCATCGCTACCCGTAGCGTGCAGGGCCTGGATCAGGAAATCGGCTTCCTGCCCGGCACCGAGGCGGAAAAAATGGAGCCGTGGCTGGGCGCCATCACCGACAACCTCGAAGCCTTGCACATGGATGACGAAAGCACCCATGGCAGCGTCGACTACATCCTCAGCAAAGTGCCGTTGCAGTTCAAATCCCTCAACTACATCCGGGGTCGCAGCTTCCAGCAGAGCCTGATTCTGATCGACGAATGCCAGAACCTCACGCCGCACCAGATGAAAACCATCATCACCCGTGCCGGTGCCGGTTCCAAAGTGGTGTGCCTGGGCAACCTGGCGCAGATCGATACCCCTTACCTGTCCGCGACCAGCTCCGGACTGACCTACCTCACTGAACGCTTCAAGGACTTCCCGAACGGGGTGCACATCACCCTGCAAGGGGTACCACGTTCGATCCTGGCCGAATACGCCGAATCGCATCTGTAATTGTCCAACGGAACCGGGCGGCCGCAAGGTCGCCCGGTTTTTTGTACGCGAGGTAAAGGCTGTGCCTCAGGGCAGACCCAATACCGATGAATGTGTTTCTGCAAAGCCTGGGGCGAAAGCAGTCTTGTTTACAGAGGTTGCGAAAAATAGCCCTTGAGGGTTTCCGTAAGAATTGATTGAGCGTTCAATACCTCTTGGGTCGGCTCAGGCTGTGAGCAACTAAACTTTTTTCGCGCCCAACTGAAAAAGAAGGGGCCATCAATAATATGTTCATTGTGTTCCGACAAATATAACTTGGTCACGGAGGCATACCTGGGGAAAACGTGAAAATGCAGTTCATGATTGAGCTCGGAAATACGCATTATGTATATTTTTTCAGGAGAAAATAGAGTGTTTAAGGCTCGCTCCGTAAATGCTAGCCCACTGATCAGTTCAGCACTTTCCTCTGCGCTTAGTTCTGCAAGTCTTGTTATGTCCCGCTTAAGAGAAATAATCATGTAGCCAGGGATGTCACAGTCCCGGCAATGAGAGATTATGATGTGTTTTCCTGAGTAAATTGTCCGTGCTGACATGACTAACCTTCCGTGTGCCAACCATGGTTAGCGTTTATGGCCCGCGCCGTTGAGCTCCTGCCGGAGGTTGGCAGAAAAGGAACGTATTCATGAATTCTTCAGGAGATCCTGGCTGATGACTGCCGGAAACTGCGCCGGGAGCAATAGCGTAGACTGGGATATTGGATTTACTGAATTCGCGTGCCAAAGACCTTTTGTGATACCACTGATTTGAGTTTGTAGAGTCATGAATTTTGTTGGTCAGTTTTTCTCGAATTAACAACTCGGTCAATCATCTAGATGTAGGAAGTTTCACGGCAGGTTATGGGTGTGGACTTTCGGAGAGTTCTTACGTCGAGATTTGTTATAGAATAATCAATAAGTTATCAACTGGTGAGTAAGGTTGAGTCGTTCGGTGATGTCAAGAAAACGTATTTTCAGTAGGGTTTTGTTACATGTGTTTCTGTTATTTTGTAATGTTTGTAAGCTTAATAAGGAATCGCATCTGTAACTTTCTACCGAAACCGGGCGGCCGCAAGGTCGCCCGGTTTTTTATGCCCAACACAAATCCAAATGTAGGGGCGAGCTTGCTCGCGATGGACGTCAACGAAAATACGTGCTGCCTGAATGGCCGCGTTGTCCCTGCGTTTTTCGCGAGCAGGCTCGCTCCTACAGGGGGATGTGCCACCCGATAATCGTGCGTGCGGAAAATTGACCCGCAGGTTTACAATCGACGCTCCTGATCAGGAGTAATCCCGTGCTGACTCATCTCGATTCACAAGGTCGCGCCAACATGGTCGACGTCACTGAAAAAGCCGTGACGTTCCGTGAGGCGACCGCTCAAGCGCTGGTGCGCATGCTGCCCGAGACCCTGCAGATGATCGTCAGCGGCGGTCACCCAAAGGGTGATGTGTTTGCCGTGGCGCGCATTGCCGGCATCCAGGCGGCGAAGAAAACCAGCGATCTGATTCCCCTGTGCCATCCGCTGATGCTGACCGGCGTCAAGGTCGAGCTCAGTGCCGAAGGCGATGACTCGGTGCGTATCGTGGCGCGCTGCAAGCTGTCCGGGCAGACCGGTGTCGAAATGGAAGCCCTGACCGCCGCCAGCGTCGCCGCGCTGACGATCTACGACATGTGCAAGGCCGTGGACCGTGGCATGACCATCGAAAGCGTGCGTCTGCTGGAGAAGGTCGGCGGAAAGAGCGGACATTTTCAGGCGGAGCAGTCATGAACGTTACCGTAAGATTTTTCGCCCGTTATCGTGAAGCGTTGGGTCTGGATTCGGTGAAAGTAGAAGGCAACTTCGCCACCGTCGACGACGTCCGCGCACTGTTGGCCCAACGTGACGGTGCCGAGGTGTTGAGCGAGCAGAACCTGATGTGCGCCCGCAACGAAGACCTGTGCCAGCTCGACGAGCCGGTCAGCGACGGCGATGAAGTGGCGTTCTTTCCGACTGTGACCGGAGGCTGAACCATGGCGATTCGCGTGCAGTCCACCGCGTTCGACCCGGGGGCCGAAGTCAACGCCATGCACGATGCCAATGTCGGCGTGGGTGCAGTGGTGAGTTTTGTCGGCTACGTGCGCGACTTCAATGACGGCCTCGACGTGGCCGGGATGTTCCTCGAACACTATCCCGGCATGACTGAAAAAGCGCTGGGCAAGATCGCCATCGAGGCAGAGCAGCGCTGGCCGCTGCTCAAGCTGGAAGTGCTGCACCGCATCGGTGCCCTGGAGCCGGGCGAGCCGATTGTCTTCGTCGGCGCGGCCAGCGCCCATCGTCAGGCGGCATTCGACGCCTGCGCCTTTGTCATGGATTACCTGAAAACCCGTGCGCCGTTCTGGAAGAAAGAAAACACCAGTGACGGGCCGCGTTGGGTCGAGGGGCGTGACAGTGATCATGCGGCGGCGGATCGCTGGAAGCAGTAGTTTCTGCGGCGTTCTTTAGTCAGTCTTCGCGGGCAAGCCCGCTCCCACAGGGTTCTGGGTCGTACACAAAGTTTGTGTTCATCCAGATCCAGTGTGGGAGCGAGCTTGCTCGCGATGAGGCCTTTCGATTCAACCAATCACTCCCGGATTCACTACCCGACCACCGGCCGGCGCGAGCTGCATTTACCTCATTGACGATCCATACATAAAAGTCCAGTATGGAATTATAAGTACAAAAAAGGTTTCCACCCGTTTCAGCTTTTTCTTCTGTCTTGCCAAACCAACAACAACCGCGAGAAAACGAACATGAAGAAGTTCCCCCTCATTACCGGTCTGGCCCTGAGCCTGTTGGCGTGCAGCTCTGTGTTCGCCGCCGAGAAAACCCTGCGCATCGGTATCGAAGCGGCGTATCCACCGTTCGCCTCGAAAACTGACAAAGGCGAAATCGTCGGTTTCGACTATGACATCGGCAATGCCTTGTGCGCACAGATGAAGGCCAAGTGTGTGTGGGTCGAAGGTGAGTTCGATGGTCTGATTCCGTCCCTGAAGGTGAAGAAAATCGACATGGCGCTGTCGTCCATGACCATCAATGAAGATCGCAAGAAGTCGGTGGACTTCACCCACAAGTACTATTTCACTTCGTCGCGTCTGGTGATGAAGGACGGCGCGGTGGTGGATGACCAGTACGCCAGCCTCAAGGGCAAGACTGTCGGTGTGCAGCGCGCCACCACCACCGACCGTTACGCCTCAGAGGTGTTCGAGCCCAAGGGCATCAACGTCAAGCGCTACAGCAACAACGAAGAAATCTACATGGATCTGGCCGCCGGTCGCCTCGACGCGATTTTTGCCGACACCATTCCATTGAATGACTTCCTGTCGATGCCGCGAGGCAAGGGTTACGCCTTTGTCGGGCCGGAGCTGAAAGATCCGAAATATGTGGGCGAGGGTGCCGGGATTGCCGTGCGCAAGGGCAACACCGAATTGGTCAGCGAACTGAACACGGCCATTGATGGCATTCGTGCCAGTGGCGAGTACCAGAAGATTTCCGAGAAATACTTCAAGTCTGATATCTACGGCGACTGACAAACCGCCATCGCGAGCAAGCTCGCTCCCACAGGTTTTGTGAGCGCCGCAAAGCCTCTGTGGGAGCGAGCTTGCTTGCGATGAGGCCTTTCCAGCCAATACATTTCTCAGGGCTCAGCCCTTCAATTCCTTCAAATGCTTGTACACCGTCGCCCTGCCCATGTTCAGCACATTGGCCACGTAGTTCGATGCGCTTTTGCCCTTGAACGCGCCTTCGGCGTGCAACGCCAGCACCAGTTCACGCTTGTGGTCGCGGGTCAGCAGATTCAGGCTCAACTGGCGCTCACGCAGCCAGGCGTGGAGGAAGGTGTTGATCCGCTCCTGCCAGTCATCGCGGAACAGTGCATCCGGTTGCGGGATCAGCTTGGTCGGCGACAGGAACAGGTCCAAGGCGGCCTTGGCATTCTCGAACAGAGAAATATTCAGGTTGATGCACAGCACCGCCAGCGGATGACCTTCGCTGTCCCGTAGCACCGTGCTGAGGCTGCGAATCTTCTGACCATCCCAGTTGAGCTTTTCGTACGGCCCGATATTTCGTTCGCTGACATCGTCGCTGAGCATGTCTTCCAGCGCCGAGTCGTCGCCGATTTCCCGCTTGGACAGGTTGTTGGCGATGTAGTCGACCTTTTGCGTGCGCAGGTCGTGCAGCACCACTTCGGCGTGGGGGAAAAACAACGTGGCGATGGCGTCGGCAATCGCGTGGAAGTTATCCAGGGACGTGTCGTCCAGGGCCGAGTCTTTTTCGGGGGCGTTCATACAGTGGAACTCCAGGCGGCGTCAGCGCCCCATCAAAGGGGCGCTGAAAGTGTGCCGTAATCGTGTGGGCTCGTCACCTGAGGATCAGGATCAGCCGAGGCGGGCAGGGGAGAGCATTTCGGCATTCAGGCCGAAACGGCCGAGCGATTCGGGCAACGCGGCACCGCGCACCAGTGCCGCGCTGGCCTGGCCCATGGCCGGCGAGGTCTGGATGCCATAACCGCCTTGTGCCGCGACCCAGAACAGCCCCGCTACCTGTGGGTCGAAGCCGGACAACAGGTCGCCGTCGCTGACGAAGCTGCGCAGGCCGGCCCAGGTGCGTGTCGGGCGGCGAATGGTCAGGGTCGTGGCCTCTTCGATCTGGTAGATGCCCATGGCGATGTCCAGCTCTTCGGGCTGCACGTCGTGGGGTTCCACCGGGTCGGCGTTGGCCGGCGAGCCGAGGAACATCCCGGCGTCGGGTTTCATGTAGAAGGATTCATCGAGGCTGACCAGCATCGGCCAATGGTGGATGTCCACGCCTTCGGGGCCGGCGAAGATGAACGCGGCACGGCGTTTGGGTTGCAGGCCCAGGGGGTTGGCGCCGGCCAGTTCGCCGATCTTGTCGGCCCAGGCGCCAGCGGCGTTGATGATGATTGGCGCGCTGAACGTCTGGCTGTTGGTCTGAACGTGCCATACACCTTGGCCGTCGCGGCTCAGGCCGACGACTTCGCTGTCGGTATGCACTTCGCCCTGGTTGCGGCGGATACCGCGCAAATAGCCTTGGTGCAGGGCATCGGTGTCAATGTCGCTGGCGGTCGGGTCGTAGATGGCGCCGTGGACCTTTTCCCGGCGCAGGATCGGCACCAGGGCGCAAGCCTCGTCGGCGCCAAGCAATTGCATCTCCGGGACCGTGGTTTTTGCGCTCTGGTATTGCCTGTTCAGTTCGTCCGGGTCGCCGGTCAAGTCCACGGTCATTTCGCCGCGAGGGGTCAGCAGCGGGTGTTCGCAGAAACCGCTGGGCGGGTTGTCGAAAAAGTCCCGGCTGGCCAGGGTCAGCGCCCGCACTTGTGGGGTGCCATAGGCTGCGGTGTACAGCGCAGCCGACCGGCCGGTGGAGTGATAGGCCGGATGGGATTCGCGTTCGAGCACGATCACACGGCCGTGCTGCGACAGCCAGAAACCGGTGGAAGCACCGGCAATCCCGCCGCCGATGATGATGAAATCTGCCTGGCTCATGAACGTCTCCTGATAACGCGCGATGCCAATGGTTCGGTACCCTTGTAGGAGCGAGCTTGCTCGCGATGGTGGATCAGGCACCACTGTGTCGACTGACACACCTTCGCGAGCAAGCTCGCTCCTACAGGGTGGGGATTAGTGCTGCAGGCGATAGATGGCATTGGCCAGTGCAATGTCTTCCAGGCCCAGGCCGATGGAGCGGAAAAACACATGACGGTCGTAGTCGGGGCGCTGCACCTTCTCGCTGAGCAGGTCGGGCAGGTCGCCGACAATCGCGTCCTTGTTCCAGCCATGCCGTTCGGCGGCGATCAGCATTTCACCGGCCGAGCCCGGGGTGGTCAGGCGGTAGTCGCAAAACACCTGCATGTCATTGAGGCTCTGCGGCGGCACTTCGTGGGCACGTGGAGCGTTGGTGCTGATGGAGGTGATCAGTGCCGGTTTGCGCAAGCTCAATGGATCGATCACGGGACCTGCGGATGAGGTGCAGAGCATGATCACATCGGCGTCCTGAACGGCAGCTTCGCGACTGTCGACGATGTTCAGGCGTGGCTCGATGTTTTTCAGCAGGCTCACGGTTTCGGCATCTTCGCTCAAGCTCGGCGAGTACAGGCAGATGCTCTGCCAGTCGCGCAAGCCTTTCACGTAGTGTAGGTGCGCCTGGGCCACTTTACCGCTGCCGATGATGGCCAGACGATTGGCTGTGAGTGGCGCGAGGGCGTCGACCGCCACGGCGGTGGTGGCCGCCGTGCGCGCGGTGGTCAGTTCTCCGGCATCGCACAGCAACAGCGGTTGCCCGGTTTGCATCGACATCAGCAGCGTCCATGCAGTCACCAGTGGCCCCTGTTCACGGACGATGTACGGTGACGTCTTGATCCCGTACACGCCGTCTTCGGCCAGCACGCCCAGGTAATTGATGAAGTCGCCGGCACCCTGCGGGAACTCCACCAGTTGCTGCGCCGGTTGCACCGCTTGCCCTGCGGCCAGGTCGCGGAACAGTTTGCGCAGAATCTGCGGCACATCGACTCGCGCCAGATACTCGCGGGCCTGGGCTTGGGTGATCACTTGGGGCGTACTGGACATGGTCGGCTCCGGAATTTCAATTAAACTAATTTGTCCATTATGGACTTTTAGTTCTCTAGAACAATATCCGGGCGAAAAAAAAGCGCAGTCCGTTGCCGGCTGCGCTTGTCTTTTCAGCGTCGCTTAGTGAGGACGCTTGCGTTCAACGGCCCGCAGCAGATGCGTCGGAGGCGTTTCACAGCTGATCTTGCGCCCCAGTTTTTCCTCGATGGACGGTAACTGGTAGGAGTCGTCTTCACCGGCAAAGCTGATGGACACACCGTCGGCACCCGCACGACCGGTACGACCAATGCGGTGCACGTAGTCGTCCGGCACTTCCGGTAGGGTGAAGTTGATCACGTGGCTGATGCCGTCGATGTGGATACCGCGACCGGCCACATCGGTGGCGACCAGTACGCGGATCTTGCCTTCGCGGAAGCCTTCGAGGGTCTTGATGCGCTTGTGCTGCGGCACGTCGCCGGACAGTTGCGCGGCGTTGATGCCGTCGCGCACCAGGCGTTCTTCGATGCGCCGCACTTCATCCTTGCGGTTGGCGAAGACAATGACCCGCTCCCAACCATTGTCGTTGACCAGGTTGTAGAGCAGTTTGTACTTGTCGGCACCGGCCACCGCGTAGATGTGCTGCTCGACGTTTTCGTTGGCAACGTTCTGCGACTCGATCTCGACGATCGATGGATCGGTGGTCCATTGCTTGGCCAGGTTCATCACGTCTTCGGTGAAGGTCGCCGAGAACAGCAGCGTCTGACGCTCGGACTTCGGCGGCGTCTGGCGGATGATCTGGCGCACTTGCGGGATGAAGCCCATGTCGAGCATGCGGTCGGCTTCGTCCAGCACCATCACTTCGACCATGTCCAGATGCACGTCGCCGCGCTGGTTGAAGTCCAGCAGGCGGCCTGGCGTGGCCACGAGGATGTCGCAGTGGCGGGCTTCGAGGTGCTTGAGCTGCTTGTCGAAGTCCATGCCACCGACGAACGTCATGACGTTGAGGCCGGTGTACTTGGTCAGGTCGGCGGCGTCCTTGGCGATCTGCACCACCAGTTCGCGGGTCGGCGCGATGATCAGTGCCCGTGGCTCACCCATGTAGCGCTCTTTCGGCGGCGGGGTCTGCAGCAACTGGGTGATGATCGAGATCAGGAACGCAGCGGTCTTGCCGGTACCGGTTTGGGCGCGGCCGATGGCGTCTTTGCCCGCGAGGGTGAAGCCCAGCACCTGTGCCTGGATCGGCGTGCAATACGGGAAGCCCAGATCCTGGATGGCGTGCATCAGTTCAGGGGCGAGTTTGAAATCGTGGAAGCGGGTCTTGCCTTCCTGGGGTTCGACGACGAAGTCTTCGAGTTTCCATGGGATGACCGGCGCTTTGGGCTTGGGTTCGCGGCGCGGTTTGGCGGGTTTCGGCGTTTCGCTGAGTGGTTGCTCCGGGGCTGTTATCGCCGCCGGCTGGGCAACTTTTGCGGTCTGGGGCTCAAGCTTGGGTGCCGCGGTGGTGGCGGCCCGTTCGGACTGATTACCGTCGGTGCGGTGGCCGGGAGCGTGAGACGCAGGGCTGGGAACTGGCGCGAGTTGCTCAGTCTCGCTTTTACCGAACATTTTCTTGAGTGCTTTGAGCACGGTCATCTCATCAATTGATTAAGGAATGTACGCCGGCCAGTGTAATGCAAGAATCGGGCGCGGCGTAGTGGGATGGATCAAAGGGCGCTTTTAAACGGAATTCTTAACGCAAGCGCTCGGCGAGCCAGGCGCCGATGTCGCTAATTTCTTCGGGTAACACTTCGTGACCCATTGGGTATTCCTGCCATGTCACGGTGACACCACGATGCTTCAAATGCTCGTAGGCGCTGCGTCCCATCGAGTTTTGCACCACATCGTCGTACTGGCCGTGCAGGCACAGCACTGGAATGCGCTGCTGGCTGGCGGACATTTCCAGTTGGTCACTGAAGGTCGGTGCATAAGTGGACAGGGCGAGTACGCCACCCAGTGGTCCCTGCCATTTCAGAAACGCGGTGTGGAGCACCACCGCACCACCCTGTGAAAAACCTGCCAGGAAAATCCGCGAGGCGTCTATTCCGCTGGCCTTCTGCGTTTCGATCAGTTCGATGATCCAGTTGGCAGATTCTTCCAATTGCTCGCGGTTGATCGCGCGCGCGGGGCTCATGGCCAATATGTCGTACCAGCTCGGCATCTCGTATCCGCCATTGATGGTGACGGCGCGGCTCGGCGCCTGGGGCAAAACAAAGCGGGTGCTCAACAGGGTTTCCTGCAGGGCTTCGGCCACTGGCAGGAAGTCGTAGCGATCGGCACCCAGGCCATGCAGCCAGATAACGCAGGCATCTGCGGTCTTGACGGGTTCAAGAATCAAGGGGTTGGTCATGGCTGCTCCAAAATTGTGCGTGCGCTCTCATTGAGTGCTAAGGCTGAGTGCGTGTCTGGTTGATCAGTTACGAAGATGTCGCAAGGTTACAAGTTTTGCTATTGACCTGCAGCTGAACCGCTTCGGAGAGCAGTGTGGTACGGGCTTTGCTATGGCGAAGTCTGTAAGAAAAATTCCACGCCTGTCGGTAACACTATCAGGCCAAGGTTATTAGTGGGATTGAAAAGAATCCGGTGATGGATGTTCGCCAAAGGCCGATATGGGGCTTCGCGAACGTGAAAGGGCTACAGCCCGTTCGGCCGACTGGTGAGAGTGAGTTTTCCATGACGTGGATTTTCTCCTACTAGACTCATAGCTAACGTCTTACGTCGGTTGACCCCCAAAACAAGCCAACACGGGTCGACTACGCCTCAAAAGGGTGCGACAGGACTCACGCTCCGACACAACAAGAGCAAAACTGGAGGTTTGAATGAAGATGTTGAAATCCACCCTGGCTATCGTGACTGCAGCCGCAGTACTCGGTGTCAGCGGGTTTGCCCAGGCGGGCGCAACCCTGGATGCAGTGATGAAGAAAGGTTTCGTGCAGTGCGGCGTCAGCGATGGCTTGCCAGGCTTCTCGGTTCCGGATTCCACCGGCAAGATCGTGGGTATCGATGCTGACTACTGCCGTGCAGTAGCGGCGGCAGTCTTCGGCGACGCGACCAAGGTCAAGTTCAGCCAGTTGAACGCCAAGGAGCGCTTCACCGCGCTGCAGTCCGGCGAAATCGACATTCTGTCGCGCAACACCACCATGACCAGCTCCCGTGACGCGGGCATGGGCCTGAAGTTTCCAGGTTTCATCACCTACTACGACGGCATCGGCTTCCTGGTAAACAACAAGCTGGGCGTGAAAAGCGCTAAAGAGCTGGACGGTGCAACCATCTGCA
The DNA here is from genome assembly GCF_058791055.1 of Pseudomonas sp. EU05-FHT14B02. Classification (NCBI taxonomy): domain Bacteria; kingdom Pseudomonadati; phylum Pseudomonadota; class Gammaproteobacteria; order Pseudomonadales; family Pseudomonadaceae; genus Pseudomonas; species Pseudomonas sp. EU05-FHT14B02. The sequence continues at coordinate 107,209 of NZ_JBYTDD010000024.1, forward strand.
TCCAGGCCGGTACCACTACCGAGCTGAACGTTTCCGACTACTTCCGCGGCAACGGCCTGAAGTACACCCCGATCACCTTCGACACCTCCGATGAAAGCGCCAAGTCGCTGGAATCCGGTCGTTGCGACGTACTGACCTCCGACAAATCCCAGCTGTTCGCCCAGCGCAGCAAGCTGGCTTCGCCGAAGGATTACGTGGTTCTGCCGGAAACCATTTCCAAGGAACCTCTGGGCCCGGTCGTGCGTAATGGCGACGACGAGTGGCTGGCCATCGCGCGCTGGACTGGCTACGCCATGCTCAACGCTGAAGAAGCCGGCATCACTTCGAAGAACGTCGAAGCCGAAGCCAAGGGCACCAAGAACCCTGACGTTGCCCGTCTGCTGGGTACCGACGGTGAATACGGCAAAGACCTGAAAGTGAAGAAAGACTGGGTCGTGCAGATCATCAAGCAAGTCGGCAACTACGGCGAAGTGTTCGAGAAAAACCTCGGCAAGAGCACTCCGCTGGAAATCGACCGCGGGCTGAACGCTCTGTGGAACGCTGGCGGCATTCAATACGCACCACCAGTGCGCTGATGGTTCTATCACCCGGTGGGCCAACCGCCGGGTGATGTTCTGTTCCATTATTTCCGGGGCACTTCATGCAAAATTCAATCGGCGCACCAAAGCAGAGGCTCAGCCTCAGCGATCCACGCGTGCGTGCTTGGGTATTCCAGATCATCACGATTATCGGGGTGGTCTCGTTAGGCTGGTTTTTGTTCGATAACACGCAAACCAACCTTCAGCACCGGGGCATTACCTCCGGTTTCGACTTTCTGGAGCGCAGTGCCGGTTTCGGCATCGCTCAGCACCTGATCGACTACACCGAAGCGGACACTTACGCTCGGGTGTTTGTCATTGGCCTGCTCAACACCTTGCTGGTGACCTTCATCGGCGTGATCCTGGCGACGATCCTGGGTTTCATCGTGGGTGTGGCGCGGCTGTCGAAGAACTGGATCGTCGCCAAGCTGGCGACGGTGTATGTGGAAGTCTTCCGCAACATTCCGCCGCTGCTGCAGATCCTGTTCTGGTACTTCGCGGTGTTCCTGACCATGCCAGGGCCGCGTAACAGTCATAACTTCGGCGACACCTTCTTTGTCAGCAGCCGTGGCCTGAACATGCCGGCCGCGTTGATGGCGGACGGCTTCTGGCCGTTTGTAACCAGCGTTGTAGTCGCCATCGTCGCCATCGTGCTGATGAGCCGCTGGGCCACCAAGCGCTTCGAGGCCACCGGTGTGCCGTTCCACAAGTTCTGGGTTGGCCTTGCGATGTTCCTGGTCATCCCTGCGCTGTGCGCGCTGATTTTCGGTGCTCCGGTGCACTGGGAAATGCCGAAGCTGCAAGGCTTCAACTTCGTCGGCGGCTGGGTGTTGATCCCGGAACTGCTGGCGCTGACGCTGGCTTTGACCGTGTACACCGCGGCGTTCATCGCCGAGATCGTGCGTTCGGGCATCAAGTCGGTCAGCCACGGCCAGACCGAAGCGGCGCATTCCCTCGGCCTGCGCAACGGTCCGACCCTGCGCAAGGTGATCATCCCGCAAGCCCTGCGCGTGATCATCCCGCCGCTGACCAGCCAATACCTGAACCTGGCGAAGAACTCCTCGCTGGCGGCCGGTATCGGTTATCCGGAAATGGTGTCGCTGTTTGCCGGAACCGTGCTCAACCAGACCGGCCAGGCGATCGAGGTGATTGCCATCACCATGAGCGTGTACCTGGCGATCAGTATCAGCATTTCCCTGCTGATGAACTGGTACAACAAGCGCATTGCGCTGATCGAGCGGTAAGGAATAGCGCATGAGTACTCATACTTTCAAACCCGACATGCCACCGCCGGCCAAGGTCTTCGGCCCGATGGCGTGGATGCGCGCAAACATGTTCTCCAGCTGGCTCAACACCCTGCTGACCCTGTTTGCGTTCTACCTCATCTACCTGGTGGTGCCGCCGATCCTGCAGTGGACGATCCTTGACGCCAACTGGGTCGGCACCAGCCAGGCCGACTGCACAAAGGAGGGCGCCTGCTGGGTGTTCATCCAACAGCGCTTCGGCCAGTTCATGTACGGCTACTACCCGCCGGTACTGCGCTGGCGCGTGGACCTGACGGTGTGGCTGGCGATTGTCGGCGTGGCGCCGTTATTCATCTCGCGCTTTCACCATAAGGCTGTGTACGGGCTGAGCTTCCTGGTGCTGTACCCGATCATTGCATGGTGTCTGCTGCATGGCGGCGTATTGGGTCTGGACGCCGTGGCGACCAGTCAGTGGGGCGGCCTGATGCTGACGCTGGTGATTGCCACCGTCGGCATCGCCGGTGCGTTGCCACTGGGGATTGTCCTGGCGCTGGGCCGTCGTTCGAACATGCCGGCGATTCGCGTGGTCTGCGTGACCTTCATCGAGTTCTGGCGCGGCGTGCCGTTGATCACGGTGCTGTTCATGTCCTCGGTGATGCTGCCGTTGTTCCTGCCGGAAGGCATGAACTTCGACAAGCTGCTGCGGGCGCTGATCGGCGTGATCCTGTTCCAGTCGGCCTACGTGGCCGAAGTGGTGCGCGGTGGTTTGCAAGCCATTCCCAAGGGACAGTACGAGGCGGCGGCGGCGATGGGCCTGGGTTACTGGCGCAGCATGGGTCTGGTGATTCTGCCGCAGGCCCTGAAACTGGTGATCCCCGGCATCGTCAACACCTTCATTGCGCTGTTCAAGGATACGAGCCTGGTGATCATCATCGGCCTGTTCGACTTGCTCAACAGCGTCAAGCAAGCCGCCGCCGACCCGAAATGGTTGGGCATGGCCACCGAAGGCTATGTGTTCGCCGCCCTGGTGTTCTGGATTTTCTGTTTTGGTATGTCGCGCTATTCCATGCATCTGGAACGCAAGCTCGACACTGGCCACAAGCGCTAAGTCGCTACCTAATTTAGGAAGTTTTGTGATGAGCGAAGCAATCAAACAGCCTGTGAGCCCTGAAGGCATTATTCAGATGCAGGGCGTGAACAAGTGGTACGGTCAGTTTCACGTACTCAAGGACATCAACCTCAACGTCAAGCAGGGCGAGCGTATCGTGCTGTGCGGCCCGTCGGGTTCCGGAAAGTCCACCACCATCCGCTGCCTCAACCGTCTGGAAGAGCACCAGCAGGGCCGCATCGTGGTCGATGGCGTGGAGCTGACCAACGACCTCAAGCAGATCGAAGCGATCCGCCGTGAAGTCGGCATGGTGTTCCAGCACTTCAACCTGTTCCCGCACCTGACCATCTTGCAGAACTGCACCCTGGCGCCGATGTGGGTGCGCAAGATGCCCAAGCGCAAGGCCGAGGAAATTGCCATGCACTACCTGGAACGCGTACGCATTCCGGAGCAGGCGCACAAGTACCCGGGGCAACTGTCCGGCGGTCAGCAACAGCGTGTGGCGATCGCCCGCGCGCTGTGCATGAAGCCGAAGATCATGCTGTTCGACGAACCGACGTCGGCACTCGACCCGGAGATGGTGAAAGAGGTACTGGACACCATGATCGGCCTGGCCGAAGACGGCATGACCATGCTTTGCGTCACCCACGAAATGGGCTTCGCCCGCACCGTGGCCAACCGCGTGATCTTCATGGACAAGGGCGAAATCGTCGAACAGGCCGCGCCGAACGACTTCTTCGATAACCCGCAGAATGATCGCACCAAACTGTTCTTGAGCCAGATCCTGCATTGATCGGTCAGTGACTGTCTCAAAAAGCCCCGCCGAGTGATCTGCGGGGCTTTTTCATGTGTGCGGGTCAGTCAGCGGTTTTGCCATGCTCCAGTGCCAATTGCACTGCTCGCAGCGCGTTGAGGCGACCATGACCGTAGTAATGACTGTGGCCATTTTGATCGTATTGACCGAGGTGGCCGTCATCGGCGTGGCTGATTTTATCGCAGCAATCGGCGAGGAGCTGTCGAACCCGCTCGCGGTCCAGTGCCGGATTGACTCCCAATACCAGAGCTGCCACGCCCGCGGCTCCAGGGCAGGCACTGGAAGTGCCGCTGAACATTTCGGTGTAGGCAGCATTGATCGGGTCGGCAAACTTGCCGCACAGATCCGTGGTTCGAATGCCTCGGGTCTGGGGGACTGAGGTGGCGGGTTTGAACTTTGGATCCGGGTGTGCCTGGTCTCCGCTGGGAAAGCAACACCACAGTGCTTTGCCGTAGTCACTGTAGGCACTGCGACGACTTTGATCGTTGCAGGCACCCACAGCAATTACCATTGGGTGGCTGGCGTAGCCATCGTTGTCCACGCTCTCGTTGCCGTTGCCAGCACCAAAAAAGATGACGCAGCCTTTACCCTGACGGCCATTGGTCGCGGCGTACTCTATGGCCAGGCGGGTGCTCGCCGCCAGTGCAAACTCCTGAGAGTGCCTCGCGTCGGTAGGGTCAGCCCAATGTCCTTCCGGTGGCCCCCAACTGCAGGAAATGATATCGGCACCTTGTTCCGCGGCCCAGAAAAATGCGTCTGCTTCGGCCCGGGCGCCCAGTGGCTTGGTCAGTTTCAGCGGCATGAGACTGGCTCGAGGCGCCACGCCACTGGCGCCGGCTTCACCATTGGCGCATGCAACTCCGGCGGCTGCAGTACCGTGGCGCTCAAGGGCGGTTTTCGGTCGTGGGTCCTGACTGGCGTCACGACGGTCAAAGTTTTTCGCTCCGATGATTTTGCCGGTACCGGCGAGCTCTGGGTGATCGATATCAAAGGCATCGTCGATGATCGCGATGACGATGCCTTCACCCATTGTGAAGGCATGGGCTGCCTCGACATTGGCGCTGGCATCGATCTGAGTTTGATAGGTGACGGTGGTTTTCTTCAGGTGCCATTGGTTGTCATGAATCGCCCGGCGTTGCCCCGGACGCAGTATTTCCGGGTGGCAGTAGTCGACGTCCTGGCGTTCGAGCAAGTGAAGTGTGAATGAGCAGACTTCGGTGCCACGACAATGTGCGTGATGTACGAAGAAGGCATTGGTTGCGTAGGGAACCTGCTGTTTGATGGTCAGACCCAATTCGTCGAGGATAACCAGGCACTCTGTCGGAGTCAGTCGATCGACGAACTTCAGGAAAATGTTCTCGGTGTAGAAGACAGGTTCTTGAGTATGAGGATCGACCAAGGCGCTGCCGGCGAAGCGCACGTCCGGTAATTCGCGCAGCAATGCCTTGCATTGGGCTACATCTGAATTGTCGGGCAGTTTGAACAGCTGAACGTCGGCGTCCTCAATGTGCAGTACCAATTCACTGTCGGCCAATGCCTGTCGAGCTTTTTCGCAGCGTAACGTCACAGCAAGCTTTCTCCCGGCCTGACTGCGTACAACGAGCAGCTGCCGGTTCTTTTCCAGTAAAAAACGGCGGCTGTGCTTCTTGCCGAAAATGACTTCTTCCATCGGCTGTTCCCATTCCCTTTAGGTATTCGAGCGAAAGTGCCCGCATTCAAAGTCCGAAAGTCTGAGGGGCTGACTCAGTTTCGGATGTCAGCTCTTTCGTGTGGCATGGGTGGGAAATCACTTTCAATCGTTAGGAATTTAATCTTCTGCCTTAGGGCGTCTTCAGGCCCCTGGCGAAGGTGGTGGCTTGTCTGATTGGACGAAGCTGACTAACATGTCAGAAAATTCATCCTATGATTGGATGAAAGGGCGAACTCCATGTCAGAAATTTCTCCATTAGTGAAACGATCCCTGGTCGATCAGGCCCTGGATCAGTTGCGCCTGCGCATCAACCAGGGCACTTGGGTCGTGGGTCAGCGCTTGCCGACCGAGCCTGAGTTGTCCGCCGAGCTGGGCATCAGTCGCAACACCGTGCGCGAAGCCATGCGCGTGTTGGCGTTTTCCGGGTTGATCGAAATCCGTCAGGGCGACGGCAGCTACCTGCGGGCGGTGGTCGATCCGCTCGATACTTTGAAGGCGCTGTCCCGTTGTTCTCTTGAGCAGGCCCGGGAAACCCGGCACATCCTCGAAGTCGAGGCCATTGGCCTGGCGGCAGTGCGCCGTACCGATGAAGACCTGGTGGCATTGCGCGAAGCCCTGAGTGTCAGCGGCAGCCACTATCACGGCGATCTCGACACCTACATCGCCTGCGACCTGGTGTTTCACCGCCGGTTGGTGGACGCCGCACACAACCCGACCCTCAGCGAGTTGTATCGGTATTTCTCCAGCGTCGTCGGCGCCCAATTGCGCCAGATCCTGAACATCGTCCCGCGCCGTCAGGAAGTGTTCGACCTGCACATCGCGTTGCTCGATGCCGTCGAGCAACGCGACCCGGAACGAGCCAAAGCCCTGTCGAGGCAGTTGATCAATGAACCTTGAAACCGAGAAGTCCATGCACCGCAGTGAGTTATCCACAGCCCCCAAACGTTCGGCGGAGCTGGAAGAGTTGCTGATCGATGCCGAGGCCGATGACGAACAGGTCCAGCAAGCTCACCCGGTTCTGCACCGGCCCTGGCTGTTGCTGCTGGGCCTGATTCTGGTGGCGCTGAACCTGCGCCCGGCGCTGTCGAGCATGGCGCCGATGCTCAGTGAGGTCTCGAAGTCCCTTGGTTTGTCGGCGTCCGCGGCGGGGTTGCTGACCACGTTGCCGGTGCTTTGCCTTGGCCTGTTTGCGCCGTTGGCACCCGTGCTGGCGCGGCGATTTGGTGCGGAGCGGGTGGTGCTGGGCATTCTTCTGACCCTGGCGGGCGGGATCATCCTGCGCAGTTCGTTCGGTGAAATCGGTCTGTTTACCGGCAGTGTGCTGGCCGGTGCCAGCATCGGCGTGATTGGCGTGTTGCTGCCGGGCATCGTCAAGCGCGACTTCCCGAAACAGGCCGGAACCATGACCGGTGTCTACACCATGGCTCTGTGCCTGGGCGCGGCGATGGCGGCGGGTGCGACCGTGCCGTTGAGTGAACACTTCGATAAGAATTGGGCGATGGGTCTCGGCTTCTGGGTCATTCCGGCATTAGCGGCCGCGCTGTTCTGGTTGCCGCAAGTTGGCCAGAAACACGGCGCGCACAACGTCGCCTACCGGGTTCGCGGGTTGCTGCGCGATCCGCTGGCCTGGCAAGTGACCTTATACATGGGCCTGCAATCGTCCCTGGCCTACATCGTGTTCGGTTGGTTGCCGTCGATCCTGATCGGGCGCGGCCTGACTCCGACCCAGGCCGGTCTGGTGCTATCGGGTTCGGTGATCGTTCAACTGGTCAGCTCCCTGGCCGCGCCATGGCTGGCGACGCGCGGCAAGGATCAGCGCCTGGCGATTGTGATCGTGATGGCCCTGACCCTAGGCGGTCTGTTCGGTTGCCTGTACGCCCCGGTTGAAGGTCTGTGGGGCTGGGCGATTGTGCTGGGGTTGGGGCAGGGCGCCACGTTCAGCCTGGCATTGACCCTGATCGTGCTGCGCTCGCGGGACTCCCACGTTGCGGCGAACCTGTCGAGCATGGCCCAGGGCTTCGGTTACACCCTGGCGTCCATGGGGCCGTTCGCGGTCGGCATCGTGCATGACTGGACCGGCGGCTGGACGGCCGTGGGCTGGATCTTCGGTGTCATCGGCCTTGGTGCGATCCTCGCCGGCCTGGGGGCCGGACGTGCGTTGTACGTGCAGGTCGAAAGCGAAAAGGTCTGACTCCCGCACACTGTCGGTATTCGTCTTGCGAATGCCGATAGTGTTCGACCCTTTTGCAGACTATCGTGCAGGCAATCTTTCGATACCCATGCACAACAGGGAGTCTGCCCATGAGTGAAGTCCACAGCGCCTTGATCACCCGTTTCTACCAGGCCTTCCAGCGTCTCGACGGTGAGGCGATGGCTGCCTGCTACACCGATGACGTGGTGTTCAGTGACCCGGCGTTCGGCGAGCTTCGTGGTCGTGATGCTGGCGATATGTGGTGCATGCTCACCACCCGCGCCAAGGATTTCTCCCTGACCTTCGATCATGTCCGTGCCGATGATCATATCGGTAGCGCCCATTGGGTCGCGACCTATCTGTTCAGCCAGACTGGCAATACCGTGGTCAATGACATCCAGGCACGCTTTGTCTTTCGCGATGGCAAGATCTGCGAGCATCACGACAGTTTCGATCTGTGGACATGGTCACGCCAGGCCCTGGGTTTCAAAGGTCTGCTGCTGGGCTGGACGCCACTTGTTCGCAACGCCGTTCGCTCACAGGCCCTGAAGGGGCTGAAGGCATTCCAGGCCAGTCGCTGATAAGATCGCGGCTTGTTTTCCTTCAAGCCCTGATCGTTACGTGACCACCCTCAGCGAAAGCCCTGTCGACGCCGACACCCCCGCGAGCAAAACCTGGTTCGTCTACCTCGTTCGCGCGGCCAACGGTTCGCTCTATTGTGGGATCAGCGATGATCCCGTACGTCGCTTCGCCAAGCATCAAAGCGGCAAGGGCGCGCGATTCTTTCTTTCCAGCCCGGCCATGGCCCTGGTCTACACCGAACGCTGTCGCGACAAAAGCGATGCGTTGCGTCAGGAGCGGCTGATCAAGAAACTCAAAAAGAGCGCCAAGGAGTGCCTGGTGGCGAGCGCAGCGAGCGCCGCCCCTGGCTTATCACTCTGACTGATCGGTTCCCATCAGGCAGATCTGTAGGCTGCCAGGTGATTGCGCGCTAAGCTGCGGACTTCTGATCCTTGCGGCGGAGCCGAGCATGTCCGAGTTGATTCTGCATCATTACCCGACGTCCCCCTTTGCCGAGAAGGCCCGCCTGCTGCTGGGTTTCAAGGGCTTGTCCTGGCGCTCGGTGAAGATCTCGCCAGTGATGCCAAAACCGGATCTCACGGCGTTGACCGGTGGCTACCGCAAGACACCGGTGTTGCAGGTCGGTGCCGATATCTATTGCGACACGGCATTGATTGCCCGGCGACTGGAGCAGGAAAAGGCCTTGCCGGCGTTCTTCCCGGAAGGTCAGGAAATGATCGTCGCGTCCTTTGCTGCCTGGGCTGACTCGGTGATGTTCCAGCATGCGGTAAGCCTGGTGTTCCAGCCGGAATCGATTGCCGTGCGTTTCGGTAATTTACCGCAGGAAGCGATCAAGGCGTTCCTGGCCGACCGCGCCGGTTTGTTCAGTGGTGGTAGCGCGACAAAATTGTCTACCGAACAGGCGAAGCACCAGTGGCCGACGATCATGTCGCGTCTGGAGCAACAGTTGCAGCGCGAGGAGGGTGACTACCTGTTTGGCGAGCCGTCGATTGCCGACTTCGCCCTGGCTCATTGCCTCTGGTTCCTCAAGGCCACGCCGGTGACGGCTCCGCTGGTCGAAGCTTATCCGGCAGTCAATGCATGGCATGCGCGGGTGTTGGGCTTCGGTCATGGCGCATCCAGCGAGATGAGTTCCGAGGAGGCTCTTGCAGTGGCGCGCACGTCTACGCCAGCGGCTTTGCCGGATGAGCAATTCGTCGATCCCAACGGGCTCAAGGCAGGTCAGCAGGTGGTCATCGCGGCCACGGACTATGGTGTTGATCCGGTGGCGGGGGAATTACTGTTTGCCGGCCGCGAAGAACTGATTGTGCGGCGCGAGGACGAGCGCGGCGGTGTGGTGCATGTGCACTTCCCGCGGTTTGGTTTCCGGATCGAAGCCTGCTGAAAAAAACTTTGTGGGAGCGAGCAAGCTCGCTCCCACATCTATGGATCCCCCCATTTCTGCAATACTGGTTTTGATGCGTGTTTGGCTTGCTTTCATCTATCCGGCGTCTGGGGGGGCGACCCTGCGCCTCGATGAGAATCGCGCCTGACGGCCCTTCATAGTGATAAGGCTTTTTCAGCCTTGTGGGAGCCCAGGGTAATCGTCAGGCCGGTTGGCCGTTCACGTCATCTGTTATCCAGCATCGCAAAACCAGGTGGGTGGTGCTCGGGTGACAGCGAGGTCAAGCGTTCATCGCGCTTGGCCCCGCCTTGAATTCATCGTGGTGAGCGGCAATCGACCAGGCGATTCTTGCCAGTTTGTTGGCCAAGGCGCAGACCACACGGTTGCAATGATGGCGAGCCAGCAGCTGGCGGACCCAGTCGGCCAACGCTCCTGTCTGTCGCTCCAGCCCCATCAGATACACACGGGCGCACTGGATAAGCAGCCGTCTCTGATTTCGGTCACCGCGTTTGCTGATGCCCAACAGTACCGTCCTGTCGCCAGTGGAATGTTGCTTGGGCACCAACCCAATCGAGGCTGAATAGTCTCGACCGCACTTGAA